>JBILUW010000036.1:0-20897 GCA_044370795.1 Burkholderiaceae bacterium | reverse complement strand
CGCCTGCACGGGCTGATGAACCGGGTCGCCGACATCTCGCGGCTTACCGCATGACGCCCACGCGGCTCGTCGTGCTCGACCGCGACGGCGTCATCAACCACGACAGCGACGACTACATCCGCAGCCCCGCGCAGTGGCGGCCGATCCCGGGCAGCCTCGAGGCGATCGCGCGGTTGCGCAAGGCCGGCTGGCGCATCGCGGTGGCCACCAACCAGGCGGGCGTCGGCCGGGGCCTGTTCGACATGACCACGCTGGCCGCGATCCACACCCGCATGACGCGCGCGGTGGCCGATGCGGGCGGCCATCTCGATGCGGTGTTCTTCTGCCCGCACGCGCCGCTCGAGGGCTGCGACTGCCGCAAGCCGCGTCCGGGCATGCTGCTCGAGATTGCCCGCCGCTTCGAGGTCGACCCGGGCTCGATGATCATGATCGGCGACACGCTGCGCGACCTGCAGGCCGCCGACGCGGTGGGCGCGCAGCCCGTGCTCGTGCTCACCGGCAAGGGCGAGGCCACGCTGCGCGAGGGCGGCATCCCGGCCTCCGCGCGGGTGCGCACCGACCTCGCGGCGGCGGTCCGCGACCTGGTCTCGTGAGCGATCCCCCGTCCTGGACAGGGGTGGCCGTCTGCCACATCATCAGCGCGCGCGAGCCTGCGGGTCACACGCGGCTCGCTGCGCCTCCTGCACCCCGCCTCGCCTGCCTCGCCTGCCGCCGCCGATGATGCCTGCCCTCCGCTCGATCGCCTTCACGCTGCTGCAACTCGTCACCGTGGTGCCGATGAGCCTGATCTGCCTGCTGGTCGCACCGCTGCCACGGCGGCTGCGCTACCGGATCACCGTCGCCTGGCCTCGCGCCATGATCTGGGGAGCGCGCGTCATCCTGGGCATCGACCACCGCATCATCGGCACCGAGAACCTGCCCGACGGACCCGCGATCCTGTTGTCCAAGCACCAGTCCACCTGGGAGACGCTCTTCTATCCGTCGTACATGCCGCGCGAGCTGTGCTTCGTGTTCAAGCGCGAACTGCTGCTGCTGCCCTTCTTCGGCTGGGGTATCTGGCTGCTCGACATGATCCACATCAACCGCTCGCAAGGGCGCAACGCCTTCGAGGAGGTGGTTGCGCAGGGCACGCGCAAGCTCGCCGAGGGGCGCTGGATCATCATGTTCCCCGAGGGCACGCGCACCGCGCCGGGCGCGAGCCCGCGCTACAAGACCGGCGGCGCACGGCTGGCGGTGCGCACCGGTGCCCCGATCGTGCCCATCGCCATGAACTCGGGCGATCTGTGGCCGCGGCGCGCTTTTCTGAAGAAGCCGGGCACGGTCACCATCTCGATCGGCCCGCCGATTCCGGCAGCCGGTCGCACCGCCGAGGAAGTGCTCGCCGACGTGCAGAACTGGATCGAGGCCGAGATGCGCCGCATCGCGCCGGCGGCGTACGCGCGCCAGGCGGCCGCCCGATGAGCGCACGCCGGCTGCGCGAGCTCGCAGACGCCGCCCTGCAGCTTGCACTGCCCCTGTTCGATGCGCTCGCCGCCCCGCCCGCGCAGCCCGAGGGTCGGCGGCTCGCGCAGCTCAACGGCGAGTACGTCGATTACGCGCTGCGCCGCTCGCGTCGCCGCACGATCGGCTTCACCATCGATGACCGCGGGCTGTCGGTGGCCGCGCCCCGATGGGTCGCGCAGCGCGAAATCGATGCCGCGCTCACCGAGCGCGCCGACTGGATCCTGCGCAAGATGGTCGAGTGGCGCGACTACGCACGCCGGCGCGAGCGCGCCGCGATCCGCTGGGAGGACGGTGCGAGCCTGCCCTTCCTGGGCCGCACGCTGCAGCTGCAGGTGCTGCCCGGCCATCGGGGCCGGCCGCATCTCGAGGGCGACATCCTGCGCCTCGGACTGCCGCCGCAGGCGGGCGTCGAGCAACTGCGCGACCGCGTGCAGGCCTGGCTGCAGCAGCGCGCGCGCGAACACTTCGCCGAGCGCATCGCGCACTTCGCGCAGCAGCACGGCGTGACGCCACGCCGCTGGGCGCTGTCGTCGGCGCGCACCCGCTGGGGCAGCTGCGCGGCCGACGGATCGATCCGCCTGAACTGGCGGCTCGTGCACTTTCCGCCCGACATCGTCGACTACGTGATCGCCCACGAGCTCGCGCACCTGCGTGAGCTCAACCACGGGCCGCACTTCTGGACCGCGGTGGGCGAACTCTTTCCCGACTGGGAACGCGCGCGCGCCTGGTTGCGCTCGCAACCCGACGAAGCGCAGCTCTGAATCGCAGGATGCGCCATCGGGGCGCAGCGCCCGCCACGCGCAGGCCGCCGGCGCGGGTGCTGCCGCCCGGGCCGGATCAGATCCGGCGGCTGTCAGTCTGGATGAGCTCGACCTTGTAGTGGTCGGGATCCTCGAGAAAGGCAATGATCGTGTTGCCACCCTTCACGGGCCCGGCCTCGCGCGTGATGCGGGCGCCGGCGGCCCGCGCGCGCTCGCAGGTGGCGGCCACGTCGTCGACGCCGATCGCGATGTGCCCGTAGGCACCGCCCATCTCGTACTGCTCGACGCCGTAGTTGTAGGTGAGTTCGATCTCGGCGTTGCCGTCGGCGTTGCCGCGCCCGTAGGCGACGAAGGCGAGCGAGTACTTCTGCTCGGGCCGGTCGGTGGTGCGCAGCAGGTTCATGCCGAGCACCCGGGTGTAGAAGTCGATCGCGCGTTGCATGTCGCCTACGCGCAGCATGGTGTGCAGCAGTTTCATGTCGGCAGCCGTGGTCGTTCGAGGCCCGGATGTTACCGCGCCGCGGCATGGCGCACAGCCTGCAGGCGCGCCGCGAGCGCCACCCACTGCGCCACCGGCACGTCCTCGGGGCGCGCGGTACCGGGCAGATCGACGTCGGGCATGCCGCGCGCCGCAAGCCACGGCAGCAGCGTGCCGCGCAGCATCTTGCGCCTTTGCCCGAATCCGGCGGCAAGCACCTCCGACAGCACGTCGGGGTCGACCTCGCCCGGCTGGCAGCGGGGCAGCATGCGGATGATCGCCGAATCGACCCGCGGCGGCGGCGTGAACGCGCCGGGCCCGACCTCGAAGAGCAGATCGCAGTCGTAGTAGGCCTGCAGCAGGACGCCGAGCCGGCCGTAGGCCGCACCACCCGGCGCGGCGACGATGCGCTCGACCACCTCCTTCTGCAGCATGAAGTGCTGGTCGACGACGCGGTTGCGGCAGCCGATCAGGCGCACGAGCAGCGGCGTGGAGATGTTGTAGGGCAGGTTGCCGACCACCCGCATCGGCTGCGACGCCGCGAGCGCGGCGAAATCGACGGCAAGCACATCGGCCTCGATGAGATCGAGACGCGCGCCAAAGCGCCGGCGCAGCCGCGCGGCGAGATCGCGGTCGATCTCGATCGCAGTGAGCCGGGGTGCGCGCTCGAGCAGCTCGGCTGTGAGGGCGGCATCGCCAGGACCGATCTCGACCAGATGATCGCCGGCTGCCGGCGCGATCGCAGCCACGATGGCGGCGATGACGCCCCGGTCGGTGAGAAAGTGCTGCCCGAAACGCTTGCGCGCGACCGGAGGCTTCACGGATCAGAGATCGCGATACTCGACGAAGGCGCGATCGCGGACCTGACGCAGCCAGTCCTGGGTCTGCTCCTCGATGCGCCTTTCGCGCAGCGCAAGCCGCGCGGCCTGCCGCTGCCGGTCGGCCGATGCGACCTCGGTGCGCCGCTCGAGGACCTGGATGAGATGAAAACCGAACTCGGAGCGCACGGGCTCGCTGATCTCGCCGGGTTTCAGCGCGTTCATGGCCTGCTCGAAGGCCGGCACGGTGTCGCCGGGATACAGCCAGCCGAGGTCGCCGCCACGACCGGCGCTGCCGTCGATCGAGTACTGGCGGGCCATGTCGGGAAACTCGACCCTGCCGGCGATCAGCCGCTCGCGCACCTCGCGCAGCCGGCGCAGCACATCATCCTGAGGGCTGATCTCGGAGGGCCGCATCAGGATGTGGCGCGCGCGGGTCTGCTGCACCGGGGTGGCGGCCATGGCCTGGCTGCTCGAGCGACGCTCGTCGAGCCGCAGGACGTGAAAGCCATTGGGGCTGCGCACCAGGCGCGCGGCCTGACCGGGCTTGAGCGAGACCACCGCCTCGACGAAGATCTGGGGCAGGCGGTCGGCGGGGCGCCAGCCGAGGCTGCCACCGCTCATGGCCTCGGGCGCATCGGAGAAGGCCGCCGAGAGCCGGGCGAAGTCGCCGCCGCGCTCGAGCTGACGCAGGATCTCCTCGCCACGCAGCCGCTGGCGATCGATCTGGGCCGCGGTTGCGCCCTCGGGCACACGCAGCAGGATGTGCGACAGCAGATACTCGGGCGCCGATTCGCCGGCCTGCCGCTGCTCGGCCAGGAAGGCGTCGATGTCGGACTCGCTGATCTGCAGCCGGGCATCGACCTCGCGCTCGCGCAGCCGCGAGATCAGCATCTCGTCGCGCAGATCTTCGCGGAAGCGGCCGAAGGGCACGCCATCGCGGTCGAGCTGCGCGCGCAGCTGCGGCAGGGTGAGGCGGTTGTCCTCGGCGATCCGCGCGATCGCGCGATCGAGCTGGGCGTCATCGATGCGCAGGCCGGCGTCGCGCGCGGCCTGCACCACCGCGCGGTCGGAGATGATGCGCTCGAGGACCTGGCGGCGCAGCTCGTCGGGGGGCGGAACCTCGATGCGCCGCTGCCGCAGCTGGCGCTCGACCGCGACGCGGCGGGTCTCGAGTTCGAGCATCGTGATGACGTCGGTGTTGACCACGGCAACCACGCGATCGATCTCGACGGGCGCGCGCGCCGGCCGGGCCGACTGCGCGACGGCGACGGAAGACAGGCAGGCGGCAGCCAGGACGATCAGCGCGCGGGGTGTGAAGCTCATTCGTAGCCGAAGAAACGTGATGGCGAGGCCGGGCGGTCGTCGGGCAACCGGTATCCGGGAATGTTCCGCCGCAATATATCAAAGGGGTCGGAGCCGATGCGTCCGAGCCCGGCGAGCTCGAGCTGAAGGAAGAAGGTGCTGGTCGAGCGTCCGGCAGCGGTCACGAAGCGCTGGACCACGAAACGCAGGGTCCAGCAGTCGGCGGTGCGCTCGAACCCGCCTATTGCCTCGATGATGCCGGGCTGCGCATCGACCAGCGAGAGGGTGGCCGGATCGGTGCGCCGGTTCAGCCACGAGTAGTTGATCCGCCCAAGAGCGGTCCAGCCGGTCATGACCGGCCAGCGCCAGGAGGTATCGACCTGCCCGAGCTCGTTGCGCAGATAGCGCACGCCGGCGTTCAGGATCTTCCCGTTGCCAGGCAGGTAGCGCATCAGCAGGTTCAGGCGTGGCACGTCGGAGTCGCGCACGCTGTACTGCAGGCCGGCATCGACCGACAGGCCGCCGCCGAGCGCCGCAGTGGCCGCCAGCAGCACGTCGGAGCGGGCGTCGGTGCGCGGCGCAACCCCGGGAATCGCCACCCGCTGCTCGGCGAAGTGCAGGCGTTGCCCGAGCGCGAAACGCAGCGACTCGATCCCGGTGCCCGGGTCGATCAGGCGCGAGACCACGGCGCCGGTGAGCTGGTTCTGGTCGGCGATGCGGTCGTGGCCGATGAAGGTGTTGTCGGAGAACAGTTGCGCGAAGTTGAAGTCGGCCACGCCGGAGTCGAACACCGGAAAAGCCGACTGGTCGCGATAGGGCGAACGCACGTAGAACAGGCGCGGTTCGAGCGTCTGGGTCAGGCCGCGACCCAGCAGCGTGACCGGCCGCTCGAACACCAGCCCGCCTTCGAGCGATACGATCGGCACCGCGCGATTGAGCGATGTCGGCTGGCCGGCGTTATCGCCGAGCTGATAGCTGGCCAGGTGCAGCCCGAGGCGCGGAATCAGAAAACCACCCGGGCGCATCCACGGGAAGCTCACGCGCGGATAGGCGACCACGCGCGACCCCTCGACCGCCCCTGCGAGCGGACGGCGGAACCGGCTGGCATCGTAGAGCTGCTCGATCTCGAAACCGCCGAGCTCGCGGTCGGTGCGGCTGAAGCTGACCTGCGGCAGCCGCTCGTAGGGCGGAGCGAGGCGCGCGTCGAGGATCGACTGATAGGAGGTGGCTCGCAGCAGCACGGTCCAGTCGCGCCACAGCCGCGTGGCGATGACGTCGCGCGGCAGCACCCGCTCGGCGCTGGCGAGGATGGAGCGCGAGTAGTCGACGAAGTAGTTCTCGTCGGACACGCCGCGCGCGCTGATGACACCGCTCCAGCCGCCCACCCCGGCATAGGTGTGCAGCCCGCTCCAGAAGCTGCGGCTGGTTCCGGTGAGCGCATCGGCGGGGGTGTACTCCGCCCGCAGGTCGCCCGACGCATTCGGCTCGAGGTAACGGAACTGGGCGCCCAGCTGCGCCCCCCTGCGCTGCATCAGACGCGGGTACAGCGTCAGGTCGCGGTTGGGCGCGATGTCGATGTAGTAGGGGGCCAGCAACTCGGGGCCGCTGCGCGAGGTGAAGGCGAAGCTCGGCGGCAGGAAGCCGCTGCGACGGCCCTCGCCCAGCGGGAACGCGAAACGGGGCGCGGCCAGGATCTGCCGGCCCCTGAAGTGCAGGGTGGCGCCCTCGCCGCTGGCCTGCTCGGCTGCCTCGTCGATCTCGAGGGTGCGCGTGCGCAGGAACCAGTCGGGATCGTCGGCACGGCAGGTGGTGTAGCTCGAGTCGCGCATCGCGACCTTGCCCTCGCCAACGAACTCGATCCGTTCGGCGCGGCCGCGCCCGCCGTACAGCCCGAGCGCGAACGAAGGCGACAGGAACACGCCGGCGCTGCCGTCGAGGCGCAGTTGCAGCGCGGGCCCGGCGAACACGTTGCCCTGCCTGACCACGCGCACGTTGCCAACGGCGATGACCTCGTCGTCGGCCTCGTGGTAGGTGATGCGGTCGCCGCGCACGACCGTGCCGGCGCGGCGCAGTTCGGCCGCGCCGATCAGGGTGACGTCGCGATCGATGCGCGCAACCAGGCGCTCGGCGCTGCCCCAGACCGGCCGCCCCTCGGGACGAGCGGCGAGCTCCTCAGAGAGCCGCGGCTCGAGGCGCAGGACCAGCGGGGGTTCTTCGGCGGCCGTCGCCAACCCGCAGGCGGAGAGGAGCAGCGCGGCGGCTCGAAGGCGAAGGGGCGGCATGGCGCGATCGCCGTATTATACGGAGCGATGCACGACGACCGCGCCGATCCCCGCCTTGCAAGCCTGCGCCACTGGCTGACCGGGCTGCCGCCCGCCCTCGGGCTCGCCCCCGCCTCGCTGCGCCCGGCCTCCGACGACGCGAGTTTCCGGCGCTATTTCCGGCTCGACTCGGCTGGCGGCACCCTGATCGCCATGGATGCGCCACCGCCGCAGGAGGACGTCCGCCCCTTCCTGCATGCGGCCCAGGCGCTGGCGCGCGCCGGGCTCAGCGTGCCCGCCGTCCATGCGGCCGATCCCGGGCAGGGGTTTGTGCTGCTCCAGGACTTCGGTTCGCTCACCTATCTGCAGGCGCTCGACGAGCGCACCGCGCCGGTGCTCTACCGCGAGGCCAGCGCCGCCCTGGTGCGGCTGCAGCGCGCCGGTCGGCCGACCGACTTCCCGCCCTACGACGCCGCGCTGCTGCGTCGCGAACTCGAGCTCTATCCCGAGTGGTACGTCGGGCGCCACCGCGGCGTCGCCCTCGACGACAACGCCCGCAACATCCTGGGCGCAGCCTTCGAGCGTCTCGTCGAGTCGGCGCTGGCGCAGCCCGCCGTGACGGTCCACCGCGACTGGCACTCGCGCAACCTGATGGTGCTGCCGGGCGAGGCCAACCCCGGGGTGCTCGACTTCCAGGACGCCGTCCACGGGCCCTACACCTACGATCTGGTCTCGATCCTGCGCGACGCCTACGTGGGCTGGCCCGAGGAAATGGTGCTCGACCAGACCATCCGTCACTGGGAGCGGGCCCGTACCGCGGGCCTGCCGGTGCCGCCCGACTTCGCCGAGTTCTGGCGCCAGTTCGAGTGGATGGGCATGCAGCGCCACCTCAAGGTGCTGGGCATCTTCGCGCGGCTGTCGCACCGCGACGGCAAGGACCGCTACCTCGCCGACATGCCCAAGGTGCTCGACGACCTGCTGCGCGCGGCCCGCCGCTACACCGACTTCGATCCGCTGGTGCGCCTGCTCGAGAAGATCGAGGGCGCGCAACGCCGCGCCGGCTACAGCTTCTGATGCGGGCCATGATCCTGGCGGCGGGCCGCGGCGAGCGGCTGCGTCCGCTCACCGACACCTGCCCCAAGCCGCTGCTGCCGGTGGCCGGCAAGCCTCTCATCGTGCGCCATCTGGAGCGCCTGGCGCGCGCCGGCTGCACCGACGTCGTGATCAACCATGCGCAC
Organism: Burkholderiaceae bacterium; assembly: GCA_044370795.1. Taxonomy (GTDB): domain Bacteria; phylum Pseudomonadota; class Gammaproteobacteria; order Burkholderiales; family Burkholderiaceae_E; genus Quisquiliibacterium. The sequence goes on along the minus strand of JBILUW010000036.1, from coordinate 12,533 downwards.
CTCGGGCACCTGATCGAGCAGACCCTGGGCGACGGCGCGACCTGGGGCCTGCGCATTCGGTACTCGGCCGAGGCCAGCGCCCTCGAAACCGCCGGGGGCATCGCCAACGCGCTGCCGCTGCTTGGCGCGGCGCCCTTCCTCGTGGTCAACGGCGACGTGCATACCGATTTCGACTTCGAACTCGCGCCGGCCATCGCGGCGCGGATGCGCGCGCGGGGCATGCGCGCCTGGTGCGTGCTGGTCGACAACCCCGCCGAGCATCCGCAGGGCGACTTCTCGATCGTCGGCGAGCGCCTGGCGCGGCGCGGCGAGCAGCCGCTCACCTTCAGTGGCATCGCGGTCTACGAACCGTCGGTGTTCGCCGGCGTGCCGGCCGGCGCACGCCAGCCGCTGCGGCCCCTGCTCGAGGCGCTGATCGACGCCGGGGCGATCGGCGCGCAGCGCCATGCCGGCCGCTGGATCGACGTCGGCACGCCCGAGCGGCTGGCCGCGCTCGACCGCGAATGCCGCGCCGCCGGCCCCGATTTTCGCTAGAATTCGCGTCCTTTCGCGCCTTGCGCCCACCGCCCGGGGCTGGCGCAGTCCATCCTTTCAACACCTTCCCGCCATGCGTCTCGGTCCGTACACGCTGCGCAACACCGTGTTCGTCGCCCCGATGGCAGGCGTCACCGACCGCCCGTTTCGCTCGCTGTGCCGCGCGCTCGGCGCGGGCTACGCGGTGTCGGAGATGACCGCCTCCGACCCCAGGCTCCTCGACAGCGTCAAGACGCAACGACGGGTCGATCACACCGGCGAGGCGCAGCCGCGCGCCGTCCAGATCGCGGGTGCCGACCCGGTCATGATGGCCAACGCCGCGCGCCACAACGTCGAGCGCGGGGCGCAGGTGATCGACATCAACATGGGCTGCCCGGCGCGCACGGTGTGCACCGTGGCGGCCGGCTCGGCGCTGCTCGCCGACGAAGCGCTGGCGGTGGCCATCGTGGCCGCGGTGGTCGCGGCCGTTCCGGTTCCGGTCACGGTCAAGATGCGCACCGGCCCCGACCCGCAGCGGCGCAACGCCGTGGAGCTCGCGCGCCGCTTCGCAGACCTCGGGGTGGCGATGCTCACGGTGCACGGCCGCACCCGCGCCTGTCGCTTCGGCGGCCAGGCCGAGTTCGATACCCTCGCAACCATCCGCCAGGCGGTGGGCATCCCGCTGGTGGCCAACGGCGACATCGACTCGCCGCAGCGCGCCCGCGAGGTGCTGCGCGCCACCGGCGCCGACGCCGTGATGGTGGGCCGCGCGGCTCAGGGCAGGCCCTGGATCTTCCGCGAGATCGCGCACTTCCTCGCCACGGGCAACGAGCTGCCCCCGCCACAGCCCGCCGAACTCCACCAACTGCTGCTCGGGCATCTGGGCGAGCACTACGCCTTCTACGGCGAGCACACCGGCGTGCGCACCGCGCGCAAGCACGTGGGCTGGTACCTGGCCGGTGCGCCCGGCTGGCAGGCGCTGCGCCCCGCCTTCAATGCTCTCGAGCGGCCCGAGGAGCAGCTGGCCATGCTGCGCGGCTTCTTCGAGACCCCGTCCCCGGCCCCGGTCGCGCAGCGCGCGCCCGATTCCCTGGAGATCGCATGACCCGGCACCAGTCCCTCGACGAGGCGGTGAGCCGCAGCCTGGAGAAGTATTTCAAGGATCTGGAAGGGGCTCCGGCGCTGTCGATCTACGATATGGTCATACGCGCTGTCGAGCGCCCGATGCTCGAGGTCGTGATGCGCCAGGCCGGCGGCAACCAGCTGCGCGCCAGCGCGATGCTCGGCATCAACCGCAACACCCTCAGAAAGAAACTGCAGCAGCACGACATGCTATGAACGTTCAGGTCAGGAGGGCGCTGATCAGCGTCTCGGACAAGGTCGGGGTCGTCGAGTTCGCCAGGGCGCTGGTCGCCCGCGGCATCGAGATCCTGTCAACGGGGGGCACGGCCCGCCTGCTCGGCGAGGCCGGCGTGGCCGTCACCGAGGTGTCCGATCACACCGGATTTCCCGAGATCCTCGACGGTCGGGTCAAGACGCTGCATCCCAGGGTGCACGGCGGTCTGCTGGCGCGACGCGAGCTGCCGGCCCACATGGCGGCGCTCGATGCCCATGGCATCGCGCCCATCGACCTGCTGGTCGTCAACCTGTACCCCTTCGAGGCCACCGTGGCCCGCCCCGAGTGCAGCCTCGAGGACGCCATCGAGAACATCGACATCGGCGGCCCGGCAATGCTGCGGGCGGCGGCCAAGAACCACGCGGGCGTTGCGGTGGTCGTCGATCCGGCCGACTACGCCACGGTGCTCGCCGAGATCGAGGCGAGCGGATCGACCACCGCGGCCACGCGCTTCACGCTCGCCTGCAAGGTCTACGCGCACACCGCGCGCTACGACGCCGCGATCGCCGGCTGGCTGAGCGCGATCCGGCCCGACGGCACGCGCGCCGAGCACCCCGACGTCTTCACCCGACAGTGGGTCAAGCGTCAGGAGATGCGCTACGGCGAGAACCCTCACCAGAGCGCCGCCTTCTACCGCGACATCGACGCGCCAGCGGGCAGCCTCGCCACCTGGCGGCAGCTGCAGGGCAAGGAGCTCTCCTACAACAACGTGGCCGACGCCGACGCCGCCTGGGAGTGCGTCAAGCGCTTCGACGAGCCGGCCTGCGTGATCGTCAAGCACGCCAACCCCTGCGGCGTGGCGATCGCCGCCGACTGCGTGACCGCCTACGTCAAGGCCTTCGGCACCGACCCCACGTCGGCCTTCGGCGGCATCATCGCCTTCAACCGGCCCCTCGATGCGATCACCGCCGAGCGGGTCGCCGCGCAATTCGTCGAGGTCCTGATCGCCCCGGGCTTCGACGACGAGGCGCGCCGCGTCTTCGCCGCCAAGCCCAACGTGCGCCTGCTCGAGATCGCGCTGGCGCGCGGCGGCAACGGCTACGACCTCAAGCGCGTGGGCGGCGGGCTGCTGGTGCAGTCGCCCGACGAGCACCGCCTCGCCGAGGCCGAGCTGCGGGTGGTCACGCGCGTGGCCCCCACGCCGCAGCAGCTGGCCGATCTGCTGTTCGCCTGGCGGGTCGCCACCTTCGTCAAGTCGAACGCCATCGTGTTCTGCGCCGGCGGCCGCACGCTGGGCGTGGGCGCGGGCCAGATGAGCCGCATCGACTCGGCCCGCATCGCAGCCATCAAGGCGGCGCAGGCCAAGCTGCCGCTGCATGGCGCGGTGGTGGCCTCCGACGCCTTCTTCCCGTTTCGCGACGGTCTCGACGCGGTGGTCGATGCCGGTGCCGTGGCCGTGATCCAGCCCGGCGGGTCGGTGCGCGACGACGAGGTCGTCGGCGCGGCCGACGAACTGGGCGTCGCGATGGTGTTCACCGGCGTGCGCCACTTCCGGCACTGAGCGCCGGCTGCCCATCCCGAACCGGCAGCCCGCGCGATTGCGCATACTCGGCATCGATCCCGGCCTGCGGATCACCGGTTTCGGCGTCGTCGATGCCGATGGCGCCGGGCTGCGCTACGTGGCCAGCGGCGTGATCCGCATCCCGCCCGGCGCGCTGCCGCCGCGGCTCGGCACCATCCATGCCGGCGTGCGCGAGGTGATTGCCGCCTACCAGCCAAACGCCGCATCGGTCGAGATCGTCTTCGTCAACGTCAACCCGCAGTCGACCCTGCTGCTCGGGCAGGCGCGCGGCGCGGCGATCGCCGCGCTGGTGGCCGACGGGCTGCCGGTTCATGAATACACCGCGCTGCAGATCAAGCAGGCAGTGGCCGGCAGCGGCCGTGCTGCCAAGGCGCAGGTGCAGGCCATGGTGCAGCGCCTGCTCGCGCTGCCCGGCGTGCCTTCGCCCGATGCGGCCGACGCGCTGGCCTGCGCGATCAGCCACGCTCACGCCGCGGCCATGACCGCGGCCACCGGCGCCCACCTGAGCGCCGCGGGCCGCCGCGGCGGCGGCATCCGCCGCGGCCGGATGCGCTGACCGACTCCGGCCCCACCCCGCACACCGCCACCAGGACCTCCGATGACCGAACCCGCCCGCTACCTCGGCGACCACGCGCTGCGCCATCCCGCCAAGCCCGCGCTGATCAATGGCAGCACCGGCGCCGTGCTCACCTACGGCGACATCGACGAGCGCTCGATGCGGCTGGCGCAGTGCCTGCACGCCGCCGGGCTGCGGCGCGGCGACCGGATCGCGATCGTCATGGAAAACAACATGCGCTACCTCGAGGTGTGCTGGGCGGCGCTGCGCTCGGGCCTGCTGATCGCGCCGGTCAACCGGTATCTCACCGCCGACGAGGCTGCCTACATCGTCGCCGACAGCCAGGCGCGGGTGGTGGTGAGCTCGCTGGCCATGCGCGAGCTGGCTGCGGGGCTGAGCGATCGCATGCCGGGCTGCGAGCGCCGGCTGATGGTCGATGGCACCATCGCGGGCTGGGAGAGCTACGAGTCCGCGATCGCCGGGCATCCGGCGGCGCGCCTGGCCGACGAGTGGATGGGCGCGACGATGTTCTACAGCTCGGGCACCACCGGCCGCCCCAAGGGCATCCTGCGCGCGCAGCAGGGCGGCCGGGTGGCCGAAGGCATGAACGCGGCGCGGCTGCAGCAACTCGCGCGCTACCGCATGTCGCCCGACACCGTGTACCTGTCGCCGGCGCCGCTCTATCACGCCGCGCCGCTGGGCTACTGCCAGTCGGTGCAGTTCCTCGGCGGCACGGTGGTCATGATGGAGCGCTTCGACCCGCTGCACGCGCTCGAGCTGATCGAGCGCTACCGCGTCACCCACAGCCAGTGGGTGCCCACGATGTTCGTGCGCATGCTCAAGCTCTCCGACGAGGAGCGCAGCCGCCACGACCTTTCCAGCCACCGCGTGGCCATCCACGCTGCCGCGCCCTGCCCGGTCGACGTCAAGCGCCGGATGATCGACTGGTGGGGCCCGATCATCGAGGAGTACTACGGCGCCAGCGAGGGCAACGGCGTGACCGCGATCTCGAGCCGGGAGTGGCTCGACCACCCGGGGTCGGTGGGCCGCGCGATCGTGGGCACGCTGCGCATCTGCGACGACGCGGGGGCCGAGCTGCCCGCGGGCGAGGACGGGCTGGTCTACTTCGAGCGCGACCAGATCCCGTTCGAGTATCACAACGCGCCCGAGGCGAGCGCCGGCGCGCGCCACCCGCGGCATCCCACCTGGACCACCGTCGGCGACATCGGTCACATGGATGCCGAGGGCTACCTCTACCTGACCGATCGCAGCGCATTCATGATCATCTCGGGCGGGGTCAACATCTACCCGCAGGCGATCGAGAACGCGCTGGTCATGCATCCGGCGGTGGCCGACGTCGCCGTGATCGGCGTGCCCGACCCCGAGATGGGCGAGTCGGTCAAGGCGATCGTCGAAGCCGCGCCGGGCGTGGCGGCCGACGCGGCGCTGGCCGACGAGCTGCTCGCCTTCGTGCGCGCGCGGGTGGCCCGCTACATGGTGCCGCGATCGATCGACTTCATCGACGCGATGCCGCGGCTGCCCACGGGCAAGCTGTACAAGCGGCTGCTCAAGCAGCGCTACGCGGCCGGCCAGCCGGCGGCCTGAGCCCGTCGGCCCAGCCCTGCCGCGCCCGGGCGGCCCCGGCCGCTGGTGTAAGCTAATCCGATGATCGGACGTCTGGCCGGAACCCTGCTGCAGAAGACCCCGCCCGCGGTGTTGATCGACGTCGCAGGCGTCGGCTACGAGGTCGATGTGCCGATGAGCACGTTCTACGACCTGCCCGCCGAGGGCGCCGCGGTGGTGCTGCTCATCCACCCGGTGGTGCGCGAGGACGCGCACCTGCTCTTCGGCTTCCTGCGCGCAGCCGAACGCGACGCCTTCCGCGAACTGCTGCGCATCAGCGGCGTGGGGCCGCGCATCGCGCTCGCGGTGCTCTCGGGCCTGTCGGTGGCCGAGCTCGCCCAGGCGGTGGCCCTGCAGGAAACCGCCCGCCTCACCCGGGTGCCGGGCATCGGCCGCAAGACGGCCGAGCGGCTGCTGCTCGAGCTCAAGGGCAGGCTGGCGCCGGCGGTGGGCGCTGCGGGCACCAGCGATGCCGCTCAGGCGCCGCCCGATGCCGACGTGCTGCGCGCGCTGCTCGCGCTGGGCTACTCCGAGCGCGAGGCGGGCGCGGCCGTACGCCAGCTGCCGGTCGGCACGCCGGTCTCCGAGGGCATACGGCAGGCGCTGCGCCTGCTCGCCCGGCCATGATCGAACACGACCGCCTCATCTCGCCCACGCCGGCCGCGCCGGCCGAGGAGCACGTCGAGCGGGCGCTGCGGCCACGCCGACTTCAGGAGTATGTCGGCCAGCAGCGCGTGCGCGAGCAGCTCGAGATCTTCATCGCGGCCGCGCGCGGCCGTGGCGAGCCGCTCGACCACCTGCTGCTGTTCGGCCCGCCGGGGCTGGGCAAGACCACCCTCGCGCACATCGTCGCCGAGGAGATGGGCGTGCGGCTGCGCCAGACCTCCGGTCCGGTGCTCGAGCGCGCGGGCGACCTGGCGGCGCTGCTCACCAACCTCGAGAAGAACGACGTGCTCTTCATCGACGAGATCCACCGGCTGTCGCCGGTCGTCGAGGAGATCCTGTACCCCGCGCTCGAGGACTACCAGATCGACATCATGATCGGCGAGGGGCCGGCGGCGCGCTCGATCAAGCTCGACATCCAGCCCTTCACGCTGGTCGGCGCCACCACCCGCGCCGGCATGCTGACCAACCCGCTGCGCGATCGCTTCGGCATCGTCGCGCGGCTCGAGTTCTACACCGCCGACGAACTCACCAAGATCGTCGATCGCTCGGCCCGCCTCCTCGAGGCCCCGATCGACGCGGCCGGCGCGGCCGAGATCGCCCGCCGCTCGCGCGGCACGCCACGCATCGCCAACCGGCTGCTGCGCCGGGTGCGCGACTACGCCCAGGTCAAGAGCGCCGGACGCATCGACCGGGCCACCGCCGACGCGGCGCTGCGCATGCTGGAGGTCGATGCGGCCGGCCTCGACCTCATGGACCGCAAGCTGCTGCAGGCCGTCATCGAGCGCTTCGACGGCGGCCCGGTGGGCGTCGACAATCTGGCGGCGGCCATCGGCGAAGAACGCGAGACCATCGAGGACGTGCTCGAGCCCTACCTGATCCAGCAGGGCTACCTGCAGCGCACGCCGCGCGGCCGCATGGCCACCGCCAGCGCCTGGCGGCATTTCGGCCTGGCCCGCGGCCCATCGCAGGCGGCCACGCCCGACCTCTGGGACCGCGGCCCCAACGATCCTCCGGCGGTGCGCTGAAGGCCCCGCGAGCCCGCCGCGCCTACCCGCATGGCCCGCCCCGACCACGACGAATTCATCGAGCGCCTCGTGCAGGCCACGCCGCGGCTGTGGGCCACGCGCCTCATCGTCGGGCTCAACGTCGCCGTCTGGTTGCTCAACCTGGCCTCGGGCGTGTCGCCGGTCTCGCCCGACCCGCGCGCGCTGCTCGCCTGGGGCGGCAACTTCCTGCCCTTCACGCTCGAGCAGCCCTGGCGGCTGCTCACCTGCACGCTGCTGCACGGCGGCATCGTGCACCTGGGCTTCAACATGTGGGCACTGTGGGACACCGGCCGGGTCGCCGAGCGCTTCTACGGCAATGCCCAGTTCCTCATGATCTACCTGCTGTCGGGGCTTGCCGGCTCGCTGGCAAGCCTGTTCTTCGCCGCGAGCCAGTCGGTGTCGGTGGGCGCCTCGGGCGCGGTGTTCGGCGTGGTGGGCGCGCTGCTTTCGGCCTTGCTCACCAAGCACCACAAGCTGCCGCGCGCGCTCGTGATCTCGATGCGCTCGTCGATGGTCTTCTTCCTCGGCTACTCGCTCGTCATGGGCGTGGTGTCCGACCACATCGACAACGCGGCCCACGTCGGCGGGCTGATCGCCGGCTTCGCGATGGCCGCCGTGATGGCCGAGCGCTTCGACTGGGACGAGTACCGCCGCGCCGGCCGCCTGCGAGCCGCCATCGCCGTCGGCGGGGCCGCGCTTGCGCTGGCGCTGGTCTGGTCGCTGGTTCCCCGGTAACCGCATGCAACCCGCAGCTGCCTGCGCCGCATCGCTTGCTAGAATCGGGGCGTGCGCCGAGGCCTGTTTCCCACGCCCCACACGGATGCCGAGCCGCCAGCGGCTCACGTCTGCCGGATGCGGGTCTACTACGAGGACACCGATGCCGGAGGCATCGTCTACCACGCCAACTGGCTGCGCTACTTCGAGCGCGCCCGCACCGACTGGCTGCGCGCACTGGGGGCCACGCACCGGCGGCTCGCCGCCGACGATGGCGTCCTGCTCGTCGTGCGCGACCTCGCCATCGACTACCGGCTGCCGGCGCGCCTCGACGACGAACTGCGCGTCCAGGTCCACGTGATCGGACTCCGGCCGGCACGACTGCGGCTGCGGCAGCAGGCCTTCCTGGTCGATGGCACCGAGCCGCTGGTGCGCGCCGAACTCACCGTCGCGGCGGTCGCCGTGCACTCGCAGCGCGCCGCCGGACTGCCACGCTGGCTGCTGCCGCGCATCTCGCCGGCCGTCGAGCCGTCTGGCCCACCTTCTCCTGCCGCGGAGCCGTCGCCGTGAAGACCGACATGTCCATCCTCTCCCTGGTCCTCAACGCCAGCGTGCTGGTGCAGGCCGTGATGCTCACCCTGGTCGCGATCTCGCTCGCCTCCTGGACCACCATCTTCCGCAAGGGCTTCCACATCCGGCGCACCCGCGCCGAAACCGAGCAGTTCGAGACCACCTTCCTGCGCGACCGCGAGCTCGGCGCGCTCTATCAGCAGGCGCGCGACGGCCGCGGCCGGCTCGGGGCGCTCGCGCGCATCTTCGAATCGGGCATGGCCGAGTTCCTCAAGACGCGCCAGCAGAAGCCCGGCGACACCCAGGCCATGCTCGACGGCGCACGCCGCTCGATGCGCGCCGCCTACCAGCGCGAAATGGATCGGCTCGAGGCGGGCCTGGCCTTCCTCGCGTCAGCCGGCTCGGTCAGCCCCTACATCGGGCTGTTCGGCACGGTGTGGGGCATCATGAACGCCTTCCGCGGCCTGGCCAACGTGCAGCAGGCCACGCTGGCCGCGGTGGCACCAGGCATCGCCGAGGCCCTGGTGGCCACCGCGATCGGCCTGTTCGCGGCCATTCCGGCGGTGGTCGCCTACAACCGCTACAGCCACGACATCGACCGGCTCTCGACGCGCTTCGACACCTTCGTCGACGAGTTCATGAACATCCTGCAGCGGCAGACCCGGTAGCCCGAACCCCCATGCCCAGCCTGCAGACGCGCGGCCGCGGCGGCCGCAACCGCCGGATGGTGAGCGAGATCAACGTCGTTCCCTACATCGACGTCATGCTCGTTCTCCTGGTCATCTTCATGGTCACCGCGCCGCTGCTGCCTCCAGGCTCCATCGATCTGCCCAGCGCCGGGCGCAGTCAGGCGCGCGCCGAGGCCTACATCGAGGCGCGTCTGGCGCGCGGCGGGCGCATCACGCTGGTCACGGTCAACAGCGGCGAGTCGCTGCGCGCGGAGGCCACGCTGCGCGACGTGGTGGCTCAGGCCCGACGCCTGGGCGCAGGGCCCGCCGGTGCGGCCGGATCCGCGGGCAAGTCGGTCGCCCCCGGTGGCGCGCGCCGCGCCGATGCCGGGTTGCCCGTGGTGATCAGCGCCGACAAGGATCAGCCTTACGGCGAGGTGGTGGCGCTGCTCGATGCGCTGCAGCGCGAGTCCATCCGCGCGGCGCTGATGGTCAAGCCGGCGCCATGAACGCCGCCCTGCAGGCGCCCAATCCATGAGCGCCGCCTTGCCCTCTGCAGCCTCATGAGTGCGGGCCTGCTGCGGCCGCCCGGCGCCGGCTACGGCGAGCGCGCCGGCGCCTTCGTGCTGGCGCTCGCGATGCACCTGCTGCTCGCCGCCATGCTCCTGATCGGTCTGCGCTGGCAGTCGCATGCCCCGGTGGCGGTGCAGGCCGAGCTGTGGGTCCCGCCGCCGCCGGCTCCGGCTGCGGTGCCTGCCCCCGTGCCGCAGCCGCCGCGCCCCGCCCCCAGGGCGGCGCCGATCGAGCCCCCCGTTCCGAAGCCCGACATCGCCACCGAGTCGCAGCGCCGCGAGAAGCTCGCCAAGGCCGAGCGCGAGCGCAGCGAGAAGGCTGAGCGCGAGCGTGCCGAGAAGGCCGAACGCGAGCGCGCCGAGAAGATCGAGCGCGAGCGCGTGGCCCGCCAGGAGCAGGCGCGCCGCAAGGCCGAGGCGCAGGAGAAGGCCAGGCAGGACGCAGCGGCCCGTCGCGAAGCCGAGGCGCGCAAGGCCGAGCAGGCGCGTCTGGCGGCCGAGGAGCAGGTACGCAAGGACGAGGAGGCGCGGGCCCGCAGCCGCGACGAATACCTGCGCCGCACGCTCGAGCAGGCGGGCCGGCCGGGCGCGGCGGTGGGCGCGGAGGCGGGGGGCGCGCAGGGTGCCGCCATGGGCAGCTGGGGCGCCAAGGTCTCCTCGCACATCCGCGCCAACACCGTGTTCGCGATCCCGCCCGATCTGCGCGGCAACCCCAAGGCCGAGTTCGCGCTGTCGATCATGCCCGACGGCAGCATTGCGGGCCTGCGCCTGATGCGTTCGAGCGGCGTGCCGGGCTGGGATCAGGCGGCCGAGCGCGCGATCCGCCGCGCCGATCCCCTGCCGCGGCCGCCCCCGGGTACGCCGCGCGACATCACCATCGCGCATGGCCCTCGCGATGAGTAGCGGCCACGCCCCGGAACCGGCAGACACACCCGCTGGCTATAATCGACCAATGCCCTCTCGACCGTCGTCTCCGCCCGCCTGCGGCCCGGCCCCCGGCCGCCGGGCCCTGCTCGGCGGCGCGGCGGCTCTGGCCCTGCCTTGCCTGGGTGTCGCGCCGGCAGCGGCGCAGTCCGTGCGCATCGACGTCGCCGGGGTGGGTGCGGCCGTCTACCCGATCGCGATTCCCAACTTCGCAGCCGACACCCGGGCTCCGGTCGATGTCGCCCAGGTCGTACGCACCAACCTCACCCGCAGCGGGTCCTTCCGGCTCATCGACGCGCCCGGTGCGCTGTCGGACAGCGCAACACCCGACTTCGCCGGGCTGCGCGGCCGCGGCGCCGATACCGTCGCCGGCGGCTCGGTCAGCCGCCTGGCCGACGGCCGCTACGACGTCCGCTTCCGCCTCCACGACGTGGTGCGCGGCAGCGTCATCGGCGGCGAAGCCTTCGTCGCCCTGAACACCGACCTGCGCTACGCCGCCCACCGGATTTCGGACTGGATCCACCAGAAGGTCACCGGCGAGCGCGGCATCTTCGCCACCCGCATCGTGTACGTGTCGCGGGCGGGCGGCCGCTGGCGGCTCAACGTGGCCGACTGGGACGGCGAGAACGTCATGTCGCCGCTGTCATCGGCCGAGCCCGTGATGTCGCCGTGCTGGTCGCCCGACGGCTCGCGCCTGGCCTACGTGTCGTTCGAGTCGGGCAAGCCGGTGGTCTACGTGCACACCCTGGCCACCGGCCAGCGCCGCGAGGTGGCCAACTTCCGGGGCAGCAACAGCGCCCCGGCGTGGTCACCCGACGGTCGGGTGCTCGCCGTCTCGCTCACCCGCGAGGGCCTGTCGCAGGTCTTCCTGCTCAACGCCGATGGCAGCGGCTCGCCGCGGCGCCTGACCACTTCGCCGGGCATCGACACCGAACCCGCCTTCACACCCGACGGCCGCGGGCTCTACTTCACGTCCGACCGCGGCGGCTCGCCGCAGATCTACCGCATGCCGATCGAGGGCGGCGAGCCCGCCCGCATCACCTTCAACGGCTCGTACAACGTTTCCGCCAGGCCCAGCCCCGACGGCCGCTCCATCGCGTTCGTCACGCGTCGCGAAGGCCGCTATCTGGCCTCGGGCAACGAGCAGGTGCTGTCCGACGGTGGCCGCGAGGAATCGCCCAGCTTCGCACCCAACGGCCGCTGGGTGATGTTCGCCACCCAGGCGGGCGGCCGCGACGCCCTGATGGCGGTCACCACCGACGGTCGCGTCAAGCACCGACTCGGCTCCAGCCAGGGCGACATCCGCGAGCCGAGCTGGGGTCCCTTCAGTTCCTAGCCCGCCTCGGGCACCGATACGGAGAGCGCCGATGAACACGCCGTTACGTTCGACCACAGTCGCACTGGCCCTTGCCGCGCTTGCCGCCTGCTCCAGCGTCAAGCTCGACGAGAATTCGTCGGGCGCGCCAATCGACAACCGCAGCGGCTCGGCCTCGACGACGTCGACGCCGCCCGGTGGTTCGGCCGACACGGCGGCCGCGCCGGGTCCGCGTCAGATCACACCCGTCGAGATCGCCCGCAAGGATCCGCTCGACGACCCGGCGGGCGCGCTCGCCAGACGCAGCATCTACTTCGACTTCGACCAGTACGTCATCAAGGACGAGTTCAAGGCCACCCTCGAGGCCCATGCCCGCTACCTGATCGCCAACCGCAACCGGCGCGTCGTCATCCAGGGCAACACCGACGAGCGCGGCAGCCGCGAGTAC
>JBILUW010000035.1:0-20926 GCA_044370795.1 Burkholderiaceae bacterium | reverse complement strand
CCGGTGGAAGTGCAGCTCGATGAGCTGGTAGCTGCGTCCCATCACCGACAGCGTGTTGCCCGGGGCCGGTTCGACCCGCACCGTGTGCCCGGTGTCGTGGACCGAGAAGTTCACCGGCCGGTAGTCGAACCGGATCGGTTCGAGTTCGACCTCGATGCCGCCGCGGATGTTGATCGGCGACTGGCGGTTGCCCATGCCGCAGCGCGCGAACGACGGATGCAGCCCCGCCCACCGGTCGGGACCGGCCTCGCCGGCGTAAGCCCAGCCGGGGATCGCGGCGGCCGGCGCTCCGGCCAGCCCCTCGCTCGCCTGCCGGGCGCTCGCGAGGGTCATCGCAACCGGATCGAAGGCGAGGGGGCTCGGGGCATCACCGGCGGCGGCCGCCGGTCGGCTCCGGCCCGAGGCTCGCGTCGAGGAGGGCGGGGTTGCGGAACGGCTGCCCGGGGCAGTCGATGCCGAGGCGCTCGCCGCGGATCGAACGCCGCTGGCGGCCGCACCCTCGGGGGCGCGCATCCTGATCACGAGGTCGCCCTTGGGTGTGACGCGCGAGTCGCGCTTGCCCGACATCAGCTCGGCAATGCGAACGCTCAGCTCGTCGAGCCGCGCGGCGCTGACCTCCTTCAATGGCTGGGCCGCCGCCTCGGCAGCGCGTTCGCGGGAACGCGCCGGTGTCGGAGGGTCGGCGGCGGCGGGCGGCGCGCCAGGGACCAGCGCGCCGGCAAGGAGCAGCGCGGGCAGGCAGCCGGACGGGCGGCGGACGGTCATGGTGGACGAGATTCCTGGCGTGACGGTGCCGCGGGCACCCGGGGCGGGCTTCGCGTGCACTCGGGCTAACGGCAGCCGGCACCCGCGCTTTAGCCTTGGCCGGCGGCCGGCCGTTGGCGGCCTACCAGCGGTCGGTGCCCGGACTCGGCCCCGTCGGACCGGGCTTGAGCACGGTGACGGCGACTTCCGCGCCGCGGGTGCCGTCGCTCACCAGCGCCTGTCCTTCCTGGATCGTCACCGAGAGGTTCATGGTGCGGGCGGCGAGCGCCGCAAGCGCCCGGGTGCCGGGCTCGTCGAGCACGAGCACGCTGAGCCCGTCGTGCCGAGCAAGAGGCCCGGCGTTCGCCCGCCACCACAGCTCGGCGCGCGCCCCGCCGTAGGCGATCAGCACCACCCGGTCGGCCTGGGAGGCGGCCTTGCGCACCCACTTCTCGTCGGGCAGGCCGACCTCGATCCAGAGCCGCAGCCGACCGGTGTCGTCGCGCAGGGCGAGGTCGGGTTCGCCCTCGCTCGAAAGCCCGCGGCCGAACGCCAGCGCCGGGTCGGCATGCAGCGCGTAGGCGAGCAGGCGCACCATCAGCCGCTCCTCGGTCTCGGACGGATGACGGGCCAGCGTCAGCGCGTGGTCGGCGTAGTGGCCGCGGTCGAGGTCGGCGACCGCCAGCTGCGCCTTGTGGATGGTGGATCGCAAAGCCATGGCCGGGCAGGGTATCAGAGGCCGTCCGCGGTTAGGATCGCAGCCGGGGTGCATGCCTGGGGGGCGCGATGTTCGACTACGTGGTCGTGGGTGGCGGATCGGCGGGCTGCGTGCTGGCCGGGCGTCTCAGTGAAGATCCGGCGGTGCGGGTGTGTCTGCTCGAGGCCGGCCCGACGAGCGAGCCGCTGACCGTGCGCATGCCGCTGGGCTTCGCGCTGCTCGCCCGCACCGGCGGGCTGAACTGGAGCTACGAGACCGAGCCGCAGCCGGGTCTGGGGGGCCGGCGCGGATACCAGCCGCGCGGCAAGGTGCTCGGCGGCTCGAGCGCGATCAACGCGATGATCTACATGCGCGGCCACCCGGCCGACTACGACGGCTGGGCAGCGCAGGGCAATCCCGGCTGGTCGTGGGCCGAGGTGCTGCCGCGCTTTCTGCGCGCCGAGAACAACGAGCGCGGCGCCGGGCCCCTGCACGGCGTCGGCGGCCCGCTCAACGTGGCCGACCTGCGCTCGCCCAACCCCTTCGTCGAGCGCTTCCTCGAGGCGGCCCGGCAGTGCGGCCACCCGCACAACCCCGACTTCAACGGGCCCGATCCCGAGGGCGTGGGTGTCTTTCAGGTGACCCAGCGCGAGGGCGAGCGCTGGAGCGCGGCGCGCGCCTACCTCGGCGCGGCGCGCGCGCGCCCCAATCTGCGGGTGATCGGCGGGGCCCGCGCCACCCGCGTGCTGTTCGACGAGGCTGGCCGCGCCAGTGGCGTCGAGTATCGCGACGCCGGGGGCCTGCAGCACGTGCAGGCTGGCCGCGAGGTGCTGCTGGCGGGTGGCGCCTTCGGCTCGCCGCAGCTGCTGATGCTCTCGGGGATCGGGCCGGGCGAGCATCTGCGGGCGATGGGCATCCCGGTGCGCGCCGATCTGCCGGGCGTGGGCGAGGGCCTGCAGGATCACGTCGACGTGCCGATGGTGATCGATTCGCCCGGCGCCCACGATCTGCTGGGCGTGTCGCTGCCGGGCCTGGCGCGGCTGGCGCGCGCCGTCGGGCAGTGGCGGCGCGAACGGCGTGGCGTGCTCACCAGCAATGTCGGCGAGGCCGGCGGCTTCATCCGCAGCGACCCGGCCGAGCCCATCCCCGATCTGCAGCTGCACTTCGTGATCGGCAAGCTGGTCGACCATGGCCGTGGCACGCTCCTGGGGCACGGTTTCTCCTGCCACGTCTGCCTGCTGCGCCCGCGCAGCCGCGGCACGGTGCGCCTCGCCAGCCCCGACCCGATGGCCGCGCCGCGCATCGATCCGCGTTTCCTGAGCGATGCCGACGACGTGCGCCGGCTCGTGCGCGGCTTCCGGCAGATGCGCGAGATCATGCAGGCGCCGGCGCTCGCGCCGTGGCACGGGCGCGAGCTCTTCTCGGCCGACGCCAGCACCGACGCGCAGATCGAGGCCTTCGTGCGCAGCCGCGCCGACACCATCTACCACCCGGCGGGCAGCTGCCGGATGGGACCCGGCGAAGGCGATGTCGTCGACGCGCGCCTGAGGGTGAAGGGGGTGGCCGGCTTGCGGGTGATCGACGCGTCGGTGATGCCGACGATCGTCGGCGGCAACACCAACGCGCCCACCATCATGATCGCCGAGCGCGCGGTGGATTTCCTGCGCGAGGACGCGCGCGGCTGAGGGCGCGCCGAGGGGCGCGGGCGCGCGGGGCCGGGTCGTCCGCGCCGCGCTCTCGCCCGCGTACGCCCGCTCAGTTCGCCAGCGCCCGTCGCAGCGCGGTCGCGCACAGCGCCACCGCGGTGTTGGCCTCGTCGAGCACCTTGCCCATCGTGATGAAGCCGTGGATCTGACGCTCGAAGCACACGTACTGCGCGCGGTTGCCGGCCGCCGACAGCGCGTCGGCGTACTGCCGGCCCTCGTCGCGCAGCGGATCGTAGCCGGCGGTGAGCACCAGCGCGGGCGGCAGGCCTGCCAGTTTGGGGTGCAGCAGCACCGACGCCAGCGGGTGGAGCTTGTCGGCCGGATCCTTCAGGTAGTGGCCGTAGAAGTAGGTCATGCTGTCGCGGGTCAGCAGGTAGCCGTCGCCGTTGACCCGGTGCGACTCGGTGCCCATGCGGATGTCGGTGCAGGGGTAGATGAGCAGCTGGAACGCGATCGGCGTGTCGCCGGCATCGCGCGCGGCGATGGCCACCACCGCGGCCAGATTGCCGCCGGCGCTGTCGCCGCCCACCGCCAGGCGGTTGCGGTCGATGCCCAGGCTGGCCGCGTTGGCCGACACCCAGCGCGTGACGGCCAGGCAGTCGTCGACCGGCCCCGGGAACTGCGTCTCGGGGCTCAGGCGATAGTCGACCGAGATCACCGCGCAGCCGCTGTCGTTGCTCAGCTCGCGGCACAGCACGTCGTGGGTGTCGAGGTCGCCGATGACGAAGCCGCCGCCGTGGAAGTACACCAGCGCCGGCAGCATCTGACCGGGCTGGCTGCCCGCGGGCCGGTAGCTGCGGCAGGGCACGTCGCCGGCCGGCCCGGGGATGCCGAAGTCGCGCACCTCGGCCATCTCGGGCGCGGCGGGCTGCGTGAAGAAGCGGCGCTCGCGGTAGGCCGTGCGCGCCTCGACCGGCGTCTGCTGGTACACGGCGGGCAGGCCGCGCGATTCGATCAGGTCGAGCAGAGCCCGGGCTTGCGGATCGAGCATCGGAGAACTCCGGAGGCTGAAGGTTGGCGGCTGGAAAGCCTGGAGGGGTGAGGATAGCGCCGACTGCTACCATCGACCGAAAGTCCCGTTCCACCGGCTCGTGCCGTCGCCCGGCGCCCGAGCCGGTTCAGCCGCGATCTCCGGAGATCCGCATGTCCATCGTCGCCTTCATCGGCCTGGGTGCCATGGGTGGGCCCATGGCCCTGAACCTGATCGCCGCCGGCCATGGGCTGCGGGTCTTCAACCGCAATCCGGCGCGCTGCGCGCAGGCGGTGGCGGCCGGCGCCACGGCGTGCGCGAGCGTGGCCGAGGCGGTACGGGGCGCCGACTTCGTGGTGTCGATGGTCGCCGATGACGCCGCCACCCGCGAGGTGATGCTCGGTGCCGCCGGGGTCGTGGCAAGCGCGGCGCCGGGCACGCTGATCGTCGACTGCAGCACCAACACTCCGGCGATGGTGCGCGAGGTGGCCGCCGCGGCCGCCGCGCGCGGCATCGCCCACCTCGACGCGCCGGTATCGGGCAGCGTCCCGCAGGCGCGCGCCCACGAGCTCGTCTTCATGGTGGGCGGAGCGGCGGCCGATGTTGCCCGGGCCGAGCCGCTGCTGGCCGCGATGGGGCGCACCCACCGCCACATGGGCCCGACCGGTGCGGGCGCAACCATCAAGCTGATCAACAACATGCTCTCGGGCACGGTCAATGCCGCAATCGCCGAGGCGCTGCTGGTTGCGCAGGCCGCCGGGCTCGATCCGCAGGCCACCCAGTACATCCTCGGCGAGGGCGCCGCCGGTTCGCGGCTGTTCAAGACCAAGATGCCCAAGATCTATGCGCGCGAGTTCTCGCCGCAGTTCCAGCTCGCGCTGATGGAAAAGGACCTGCGCTACTTCCTGTCGCTCGCCCAGGAGCTCGACCGGCCGGCGCCGATCGCCGCGCTGGTGCGCAGCCAGATGCAGGCGGCGCGTCTGGCCGACCTCGGCGCACTCGACGTGTCGGCCATCTTCCTGCACGTCGCCGGCGAGAAGCCGCCGGCAGGCTGACCGGCGCGGCAAACCGCCCGCGCCGGCGCGGCCCGTCTCAGCCGCGCCGAGCCTTCGCGGCGGCGCGCGCCGCAAGGAAGTCGGCCATCATGCGCGTGGGCTCGCCGCCACGGTAGCTGCTCGCGAAGGCGTCGATGCCGGCCGTGATGGCCTCGTCGCGCGGCAGGTTCTCCCAGGCGTGCATCAGCCGCTTCTGGGTGCGCAGCGCCTGCGTGCCACCGCGCGCCAGGCTGGCCAGCCAGCCCGCCACGGCGGCGTCCAGGTCGGCCGCCGGCACCACCTTTTCCACCAGCCCCCACTGCAGCGCCTGCGCGGCGCCGAAGGTGTCGCCCAGCAGCAGCAGCTCGCGCGCCCGGCCCCAACCGACCAGATGCGGCAGCAGCGCCGCCTCGATCACCGACGGAATGCCCAGGTGAACCTCGGGCATGCCGAAGCGCGAGGCCTCGCTCGCCACCCGCAGATCGCAGGCCGCGGCAAGCTCCAGCCCCGCGCCCAGCACCACGCCATCGATGCGTGCGATGACCGGCGCCGGAAAGCGCCGCACCGCCTCGCAGCAGCGGTGCAGCTGCGTGATGAAGGCGCGCGCGCCTTCGACGTCGAGCCCGGCCATCTCGTCGATATCGGCGCCGCCGACGAAGGCCCGCCCGCCGGCGCCGGTGAGCACCAGCGCGTGCAGGCTGACGTCGTCGGCGAGCCCGGCCAGGCGTTCCTGGAAACGGCGCATCAGCGCGCTGCCCAGGCAGTTGGCCCGGCGTGGGTTGTCGATGACGACGTGGGCCACGCGCTGGCCGCTCGCCAGGCTTTCGAGCCGGACGGTGACGTCGGGCGAGTGGGCGCCCGGCGCGGCAGGCGAGTGGGGTTGGGCGGGCATCGGGTCGTCCGGGAAAGTGCGCAGGATACGCGAGCGGCCCGGCTTTCGCGCTATCGTCGCGGCTGCATCAACCTGGCCGCCAGCCGGCCCCATCACCCGTGTCCAGTCCTACCGTTTCAAGCGCAGCCCCGCGCGCCGACTTCGGCGCCGTTTCGGTCTTCTTCGGCGAGAAGAACGGCAAGTATCCCGATGGCAACCAGGTGGTGGTCGCCGGCCGCGACACGCGCGTCGTGTTCGACTCGCCGCCGGTGGCCAACCGCATCGGCGCGGCCTACGACGACGCCGACCTGTGCGTGCTGGGCCACGTCCACGAGGATCACATCGCCGGTCTGCATCGGCTGCCCGGCGTGCCGGTGCACGCCCATGAGGCCGACGTCGCGGCGCTGCGCAGCTGGCCCGGGCTGGCGGCCCACTACGGCATCGCGCCGGCCCGCCACGACGCGATGCTCGCCAAGATCCGCCGCGACTACCACTACGTGGAGCGGCCCGACGCCATCGCCTACGCCGACGGCGCCACCTGGGAGCTGGGGGGCTGCCGGGTGCGCGCAATCCACATGCCCGGCCACACGTCCGGCCACTGCGTGCTGCTGGTCGAGCCCGAGGGAGTTGCCTTCATCGGCGACATCGACCTCACCGGGTTCGGCCCGTACTACGGCGATGCCACCTCGAGCCTTGCCGACTTCCGCCGCACGCTGGCCCGGCTGCCCGACATTCCGGCGCGCGTCTGGGTGACCTCGCATCATCGCGGGGTCTACACCGACCGGCGCGCGATGCTCGAGGCGCTTGCCGCCTTCACCGCCAAGATCGACGAGCGCGAGCAGCGCCTGATCGCGCTGCTCGCCGAGAGGCCGCGCACCCTGACCGAGCTGGTGGCGGCGCGCCTGCTCTACCCGCCCGACTACGAGGAGCTGTGGATCGACGACGCCGAGCGCCGCAGCATCTCCCAGCACCTCGAGGAGCTCGTCGCCGACGGCCGCGTGATCGCCGAGCCCGACGGCGTTCATCGGCTGGCCGCCGGTCGCTGAGCGGCCGGCTGAGCCTCATCCCAGGGAGTCCGACATGGACATGAGCCAGCGGCCAGGCCCCGCGCCTGCCGCGCCGGCCGGATCGCCGAAAGTGCCGTTCGCCGACCCGATCGCGGCCACGGTTTCGCCGGTGCCCGATGCCCGCGGCACCAATCTCTACCTCGCCGACACGATGGCCGCGCCGCTGTTCGCGGCCTATCTGCCGGCGCCGCTGATGGCCCATCTCGCGCCGCACTTCGCGCGGCTCGGCGCGCTGGCCGGCGGCCGGCTCGACGAACTCGCCGGGATCGCCGACCGCAATCCGCCCACGCTGTCGGTGCGCAACCGGCGCGGCATCGACGAGTCGCGCATCGACAAGCACCCGGCCTACGTCGAGATGGAGCGCCTGGGTTTCGCCGAGTTCGGCCTGGCGGCGCTGTCGCACCGCGGCGGCGTGCTCGGCTGGCCCGAGCCCATGCCGCCGGCGGCCAAGTACGCGCTCACCTATCTGTTCGTGCAGGCCGAGTTCGGGCTGTGCTGTCCGATCAGCATGACCGATTCGCTCGCGCGCACGCTGCGTCGCTTCGGCGAGCCCGCGCTGGTCGAGCGCTACCTGCCGCTGCTCACCTCGCTCGACTTCGACGAGCTGCGCCAGGGCGCGATGTTCATGACCGAGCAGGGCGCGGGCTCCGACGTGGCTGCCACCGCCACGCTGGCGCGACCGCAGCCCGACGGCAGCTGGGCGCTCACCGGCGACAAGTGGTTCTGCTCGAACCCCGACGCGGGTTTCGCGATGGTGCTCGCGCGCAGCGACGAGGCAGCCGGCCACGCGGGCATCTCGCTGTTCCTGCTGCCGCGCGAGCTGCCCGACGGAACGCGCAACGCCTATCGCATCCTGCGCCTGAAGGACAAGCTCGGCACGCGCTCGATGGCCAGTGGCGAGATCCGCCTCGAAGGCGCGCGCGCCTGGCTGGTGGGCGAGCGCGGCCGCGGTTTCAAGCACATGGCCGACATGATCAACAACTCGCGCCTGTCCAACGGGGTGCGCGCCGCCGGCCTGATGCGTCGCGCGCTGACCGAGGCGCTGCACGTCGCCCACCAGCGCGAGGCCTTCGGGCGGCGTCTGGTCGAGTTGCCGCTGATGCGCCGTCAGCTGCTCAAGATGGCGGTGCGCGCCGAGCAGGCGCGCACGATGGTCTTCCAGACAGGGGCGGCGCTGCAGCGCGCCGATGCCGGCGAGACCGGCGCCGCGGCGCTCGCGCGCATCCTCACGCCGCTCATCAAGTTTCGCGCCTGCCGCGATGCGCGCGGGGTCACCGGCGACGCGATGGAAGTGCGCGGCGGGTGCGGCTACATCGAGGAGTGGAGCGACCCGCGGCTGCTGCGCGACGCACACCTGGGTTCCATCTGGGAAGGCACCAGCAACATCGTCGCCCTCGACGTGCTGCGCGCGATCCGCCGCGATGGCGCGCTGCCGGCGCTGCGTGCCCACGTCGCTGACCTGCTCGCGCAGGGCGCCCCGGCCCCGGCCGGGCTGCGCGAGACGCAGGCGCGCGCCCTCGAGCGCTGCTTCGCCTTCGCCGAACGCGCCGCCGCTGCCGATCAGGCCCACCTTGCCCGGCAGGCCGCCTCGGCGCTTTACCACGCCACCACGCTGGCCGGCCTGCGCTGGGAGGCCGCGCGTGCGGGCCTCGCGCTGCGCGGCTGGATCGCCGATCAGGTGCTCGCCCACCGCCTGGGCCCTCGCGATCCGCTGGCCGACGACGACGGCGCCCACGATGATCCGCGCTGCCTCGAACTGCTGACCCTTGCCCGGAGTGCCGCATGAAGGCCGCCGCCCTGCCCCTGCCGCTTGCCGGCATCCGTGTGCTCGACCTCTCCGCCGTCTACTCGGGGCCGATGTGCGCCGCGCTGCTTGCCGACCAGGGCGCCGAGGTCATCAAGGTCGAGACGGCCGGCGGCGACATCGCCCGTCGGGTGGGCCCCGCCAAGGGCGACATCTCGGCGGTGTTCGCGGCCATGAACCGCGGCAAGCGCTCGATCGTCCTCGACCTCAAGCACGCCGAGGGCAAGGCGGTGCTGCGCGACCTGATCGTGCGGGCCGACGTGGTCATGGAGAATTTCCGGCCGGGCGTGCTCGCCAAGCTGGGCTTTCCGCGCGAGGAGCTCGAGCGGCTGAACCCGCGGCTGGTCTACCTGTCGATCACCGGCTTCGGCCAGGATGGTCCGTACACCGAGGCCCGGGTCTACGACGCGGTGATCCAGGCGGTCTCGGGCATCAGCGCCTCGCATCTCGAGAAGCCCGGCGGCGAGCCGGGGCTGATCGCCACCACGGTCTGCGACAAGCTCACCTCGATCACCGCGGCTCAGGCGGTCACGGCGGCGCTGCTCGCGCGCGAGCGCGACGGCCACGGCCGCGTGGTCGAGCTCTCGATGCTCGATGCCGCGCTCGCGTTCAACTGGCCCGACGCGATGTACAACCACATGTTCCTCGACGATCCGCCGGCCGCCTTCCCCGAGGTGGGCGCCACGCTGCGGCCGTACCGCACGCGCGACGGTTATGTGGCCACGATGACGCCGCAGCAGGACGAGTTCGAGGCGCTGTGCCGTGGCCTGGGCGCGCCCGAACTCGCGCAGGATCCGCGCTTTTCGTCGACGCCGGCGCGCTCGCGCCATCCGCACGAGTTGCGCGCTGCGCTCGAGCCGCTGTTCGCCGCCTTCGACACCGACGAGCTGGTCGCGCGCCTGAAGGCCTGCGACGCGCCGGTGGGCAAGGTCAACCGCAAGCCCGAGGTGCTGGTCGACGCGCAGGTCGTGCACAACCAGGCGCTGGTCGAAATCGACCATGGCGCGCTCGGCCGCGTGCGCGTGGCGCGCGCGGCGGCCCGCTTCTCGGGCACCGAGCAGGCGCCGCCCCAGCCGGCCCCGCACCTTGGCGAGCATGGCGAGACCGTGCTGCGCGAGCTCGGCTACGATGAGGCGCGGATTGCGTCCCTCAAGCAGACCGGGGTGTTGCGCCTGCCGGCCGCCTGATCGACGACGATTCCGGTTCCCCCGAGGCGGCGCCACGACCGCCGACACGAACGTATCCAGGAGACCTTCATGACCCAACTCACCCGGCGCACCTTCACCTCGCTGCTCGCCCTGGCCGCTGCGCCCTCGTTTGCGCAGGCCGACTTCCCCAACAAGCCGATCCGCGTGATCGTGCCCTTCGGTGCCGGCAGCGGCGCCGACGGCGCCACCCGCGTGATCGCCGAGCAGATGCAGCGGGTGCTGGGGCAAAGCATGGTGGTCGAGAACCGGCCCGGCGCCAGTGGCGCAGTGGCGGTGGTCGCCGTCAAGCAGGCACCGGCCGACGGCTACACCATCCTGGTGGGCACCAACTCGCCGATGTCGGTCAACCCGATCGTCATGAAGAACCCCGGCTACGACTCCACCAAGGACTTCAAGCCGGTCAACGGCATCCTGCGCAGCATGAACGTCTGGTACGTGGCGCCCGAATCGCCGATCCGCGGGATCGCCGATCTGGTGACGGCCGCCCGCAGCGGCAAGTCGACGTCGGTGGGCAGCTACTCGGCGGGCTATCAGCTGGGTGTCGAGTGGGTCGCGGTGCTCGGCAACACGAAGTTCAACTACGTGAATTACAAGGGCCAGGCGCAGGTGATCACCGACGTGCTCGGTCGCACGCTCGATGCCGGCATGGGCGACATGTCGGGAGCGCTGCCGCTGATCCAGTCGGGCAAGCTGCGCGCGCTCGCGGTCTCGGGCGCCACGCGCCACCCCAGCCTGCCCAACGTGCCCACGGTTCGCGAGCTCTATCCCGAGTACGAGAACTACGCCTGGACGTCGTTCTTCGTGCGCGCCGAGGTGCCTGCCGATGTCCACGCGAAGCTGGTGTCAGCGATGCAGACCGCGCTGCGCACGCCCGAGATGAAGCGCTACTTCGAGGCCAACGGCAGCGATCCGATGGTCGATTTCGGCCCGGAGCGCATGGCCGAACACCTGCGCCAGGAGATCGCGCGCTTCCGGCGCGTTGCCGACGCCGCGGGCATCAAGCCCGAGTGAGTGCCGCCCCGATGATTTCACGAAGGACAAGACCATGATCGGCTACGTCACTCTCGGCACCAACGACCTCGACCGCGCGGCGGCGTTCTACGACGCGCTTCTCGGCGAACTCGGCGCGCGCCGCCTGTGGTCCAACGACCGCGGCATCGGCTGGGGCACCGCACGCAACCTGCCCACCCTGGGTCTGATGCGGCCCTTCGACGGCCAGCCGGCCACGCCGGGCAACGGCACGATGCCGGCGATCACCGCCGGCAGCCGCGAGAAGGTCGACGCCCTTTACCGCAAGGCGCTCGAGCTCGGCGCGGCCGACGAAGGCGCCCCCGGCGAGCGCGGCAAGGGTTTCTACGGGGCCTACTTCCGCGATCCCGACGGCAACAAGCTCTGCGCCTTCCACATCGGCTGAGCGCGCGCGGCGCCCGCTGCGGGCGCCGCGTTTTCTCGGCCCCTGCCTGCCCCCAGATCACCGGGAGTCCGACGATGACCACGGCCGATACCGCCGAGCGCACGCTGCCTTCGGTATGCCCCCTCGACTGCCCCGACACCTGCAGCCTGTCGGTGGGCGTGCGCGATGGCCGCGTGGTGAAGGTGCGCGGCTCGCATGCCAATCCGTACACCGCGGGCGTGGTGTGCGACAAGGTCGCGCGCCACTATCCCGACTTCGTCCACGGGCCCACGCGCCTGACGCGGCCGCTGGTGCGCACCGGACCGCGCGGCAGCGGCCAGTACGCGCCGGTTTCGTGGGACGAGGCGCTCGATCGCGTCCACGCGGGCCTGCGTGCCGCGATCGACGCCCACGGCCCGCAGACGGTGCTGCCGCTGAACTACGCCGGGCCACACGGCCAGCTCGCCGGCGGGTCGATGGATATGCGTTTCTTCCATCGCCTCGGCGCCACGCAGCTGGTGCGCGGCCCCTTGTGCGGGCTGGTCCGCGGTGCCGCCTACACCAGCCTGTTCGGCGCCTCGCCCGGCATGCCGCCCGAGGAGGTCGCGCATGCCGACGTGGTCGCGGTCTGGGGCAACAACGTCACGGTCTCCAACCTGCACCTCGCCCGGTCCATCCAGGCGGCGCGTCATGCCGGCGCGACCCTCGTCGTGGTCGATCCGCGCCGCACGCGCATCGCCGAGCAGGCCGACCTGTACCTGCAGATCCGCCCCGGTACCGACGTGATCCTCGCGCTGGCGCTCGCCGCCGAGCTCGAGCGGCGCGGTGCGCTCGATCAGGCCTTCATCGCGCAGTGGACCGAGGGCGCCGACGCCTTTCTCGCGCACGCGCGCAGCCACACGCCCGCGATGGCTGCGCAGGCCTGCGGCATCGCGCTCGCCGACTTCGACCGGCTGGCGCAGCTGTACGCCGGTGCGACCCGGCTCGCACTGTCGGCGGGCAACGGCATCGAGCGCGGCCGTAGCGGCGGCTCGGCGCTGCGCGCCATCATGGCGCTCAATGTCCTCACCGGTCAGCTCGGCCGGCCGGGCGCTGGCGTCTTCGTGCGGCCGGGTCTGGCCTTCCCGACCACCTCGGCGCGCCTGCAGCGGCCCGACCTCGTGCCACCGGGCACGCGCAGCATCAACATCGTCGATGTCGGCCGCCTGCTGCTCGACGATACGCTGGCGCCGCCGATCCGCGCGGTCGTCATCTACAACCACAACCCGGTGTGCACGCATCCCGACCAGAACCGGATGCGGCGCGCGCTGTCGCAGGAATCGCTGTTCGTGGTCGGCAGCGATGTCGTGATGACCGACAGCATGGCCTATGCCGACGTCATCCTGCCGGCCTGCTCGCACTTCGAGCACGACGACGTCTACACCGCCTACGGTCAGGCGTGGCTGCAGCGCGCCGCGCCGGTGATTCCGCGGGTGGGCGAGGCCCTGCCCAACACCGAGATCTTCCGCCGGCTGGCGGCGCGCTTCGGCTTCGACGACGACCCGGCCTTCCGCGACGACGACGCGGCGCTGATGGACGCCGCGATCGATGCCGCCGATCCGCGCCTGCAGGGTCTGCGCCCCTCGGAGCTGCCGCTCGATCGGGCCTTGCCCATGACCGCCGCCGATGGCGGGCCGGCGCTCATGTGCGCCTCGGTGCGGCCGGCCACGCCCTCGGGCCGCATCCGCCTGCACGACCCGGCGCTCGAGGCGCGCTACGGCTACGGCCTGCCGCGCCACGATCCGGTGCCCGTGCCGGCTGGCGCGCCCCTGATGCTGATCTCGCCGTCGTCGGCGCGGCGCACCAACGCCACCTTCGGTGGCGATCCGGCCTCGCAGGGCGCGCAGCGCCTCGAGATCCATCCCGATGACGCCGCGGCCCGCGGCATCGCCGAGGGCGACCGGGTGCGGGTGGCCAACCGGCTCGGCGAGGTGGTGCTGATCGCGCACCTCACGACCGCCGTGCCGGCAGGGGTGCTGTACTCGCTCAAAGGCACCTGGCTGGCCACCAGCGAGACCGGCCAGACCGTCAACGCCCTGATCGACGCCGACCTGCGCACCGACATCATGGATGGCGCCTGCTACAACGACACCTTCGTCGAGGTCAGCCGGCTCGGGCCGGCGGGCTGAGCGCGCGCCGTCCGGCCCGGCCGCTTGGCCGGCGTCGTGCGGCCTTGCCGAGCCGGCCTCAGCCGGCCACGATCCCGCGCGCGCGCAGTTCCGCCACCTGCGCCTCGCTCAGGCCGATCTCGCGCAGGACGGCGTCGGTATCCTGACCCAGCGCGGGCGCGTTGCGGCGGTGCACGCCCGGCGTGCGCGAGAGCTTGGGCACGATGCCTGGCACCGCAATCTCGGCGCCGTCGGGCAGGCGCACGCTGTCGAGCATGCCGCGCGCCCGGTAGTGCGGGTCGGCCGCGATGTCGGCCACCGTGTAGATGCGGCCCGCCGGCACCGCGGCCGCCTCGAGCGCGGTCAGCACCTCGTCGACGCCGCGCTGCGCCGCCCAGGCGCCGATGGCCGCGTCGATCTCGGCCACCCGCGCCACGCGGCCGGCGTTGCCAGCGAGTGCCGGATCGTTGCCGAGGTCATCGCGGCCGATGGTGCTCATCAGGCGGCGGAAGATACTGTCGCCGTTGCCGGCGATGAGCGCCCAGCCGCCGTCGGCGCAGCGGTAGGCGTTGCTCGGGGCGATGCCGGGCAGCGCGCTGCCGGCCGGCTCGCGCACCGCGCCGAAGGCGCTGTACTCGGGCAGCAGGCTCTCCATGCAGTTGAACACCGCCTCGTAGAGCGCGACGTCGATCACCTGGCCCAGCCCGGAGCGCTGCCGCTCCTGCAGCGCGAGCAGGATGCCGATCACGCCGTGCAGCGCTGCGAGCGTGTCGCCGATGCTCACGCCCACCCGCACCGGCACCCGCCCCGGCTCGGCCGTGAGATGGCGCAGCCCGCCCATCGCCTCGGCGACCACGCCGAAGCCGGGCCGGTCGCGGTAGGGTCCGGTCTGGCCGAAGCCGCTGACCCGCAACATCACCAGCCGCGGGTTGCGCGCGTGCAGCGCATCGGGGCCCAGACCCCAGCCCTCCATCGCCCCGGGCCGGAAGTTCTCGATCAGCACGTCGGCCTCGGCGGCCAGCCGGCGCACGATGTCCTGGGCCTGCGGCTCGCGCAGATCGAGTGCGAGCGAGCGCTTGTTGCGCGATTGCACCTGCCACCAGACCGAGGTGCCGTCGCGGATCAGGCGCCACTGGCGCAGGGGGTCGCCCGCGCCCGGCGGCTCGATCTTGACGACGTCGGCGCCGAAGTCGGCGAGGGTCTTGGCGGCGAAGGGGCCGGCGATGAGCTGGCCGAGTTCGACGACCTTCAGGCCGGCAAGCGGCCCGTTGCGCGTGGTGTCGGTTTCCATGGGAGCGGACTGTGGCGCGACTTGTCGCGTTCGTCCACCCCGGGTGGGGCCGTGCCCTCTACGCGTTCGCCGCGTCGGCGCGCGCGGCCGAGCGGCGCCGGCGCGCCGCGGCGCCGGCTGCGGCCATCAGGGCAAGGCCCGTCAGCGGCAGGCTCGCCGGCGAGGCGACCGAGACGCCGGGCACGTCCACGCGCAGGAAGTCGTTGCCGCAGGCCTCGCCCCAGTGCACGACGATGTCGCCCGAGCCGTTCAGCGAGCCGAGATCGGCGAGCTTGACGGTGGCCTGGTAGGCGGTGTGCTGGCCGATCGTCTCGTA
This sequence comes from Burkholderiaceae bacterium, assembly GCA_044370795.1. Classification (GTDB taxonomy): domain Bacteria; phylum Pseudomonadota; class Gammaproteobacteria; order Burkholderiales; family Burkholderiaceae_E; genus Quisquiliibacterium. Next base: position 5,678 of record JBILUW010000035.1, on the reverse strand, counting down.
GGCCATGGTCGCCAGTCGGCCGAGGTTGAAGCCGGTGGTGTAGCCCGCGGCGATCTGCGCCGGCGCGCCTTCGGCCTGCCACTGCGCCAGCCCGATGTCCCAGCCCACCGGGTTGGTGGGCGTGGGCGAGGTCGCCACGCCGCTGACGTTGACGATGCCGCCTGCCTGCAGCGGGCTGGTCCAGCCGTTGGTGAACCCGAGGTTGTCGATGGTGAAGTGGTGTCCGACCACCTCGACGCCGACCTTGGGCGCGAAGGCGCCGGCCTGCCGCACGCCCAGGAAGAAGTCGCCGATGCCGAAGGACGAGTTGCACGCCGGCGGCGTGCAGGTGGCCGAGGAGGTACCCGCGGCGGGATTCCAGGCGATCGGCGCGCCCGAGACGCCCGTGATGATCAGCTGCGTGGCCGTACGCTGGACGTAGAGCGCCTCGAGGTCGTAGGGCTGGCCGCCCAGGCCGGGCCCGACCACGCCGCCCGGGCCCACGTTGTCCTCGACCATGAACCATACGCCGCCAGCGCTCGGCGCCCACAGCGATGGCCGGTCGATCTGGTCCATCGCCGTCGATATGTTGACCCCCAGACCCTGCAGATAGGAGAAGGGCCCGGCGGCGGCGGGCGCGGCGATGAGCGCGGTCGCGGCGAGCGCCATTCCGGCGAGCCGGATGGCCAGGCGGCTGGCTGGGCGCTGGAGTGGCGTGCGCGAAACGGGGCTGACGGCGGCTTGGTGGGCTTCGGTCATGGTCGTATCCAGAGAAAGACACCCGCTTTCTGCAAGCCTCGTGCCAGCTAGAAAATCACGAGGAATTTCAAGTGCTTGAGTGGTTTTCGCCCGACTGCGACGCGCCCGCTGTCAAGCCGGGCGACGTGCATTGCGTCGCGGTTGGCCGTGCGGTGCCGCACACTCGCTGTCTGCCGATCCCGAAACCGGAAATGCATCACGCCGTTGCGTGCGCTGTGTCGCGTCGTCCTGGGCGCCGGGCGCGGTAGCCATGTCAAGCGCGCCGACGTGCGATACCGCACGCGCGCCGTCCAGGTACCTCGAAAAGCGGAAGCCGGTTGCGTCGATTGGTGCGCTGTGTCCGGTGGTCTTGCGGGCCCGCTCGGGCGATGATGTCAACCGTGCCGACGTGCGACAGCGCACGTCGGGTTGCCAACCCGGAGACCCCGTGATCGTCTACAAGTGTCTGGTCAACGGCAGCCTCGCCCCGGCCGCGCGGCTGGCCGTCGAGGAGGGCCTGCGCCGCATCAATGTCCAACGCCTCGGCGTGCCGGCGCAGTCGCTGCGCATCGAGTTCACCGAGATCGCCGCCGGCCTCTGGTACACGGCAGGCGAACCGTCGCGGGCATCGATGGTGCTGGGCAGCGTACCGCCCGGCACCCCGCAGTCGGTGCGGGTCGAGCTCATGGACGAGGTCGCCCGCATGTTCAGCGCCGCCACCGGCGCGCCCTACGAGCAGGTGATGGTCGTGGCCGCCGACCGCGCCGGCTGATCTTCGCGCCCCATTCCCGGAGCCCGCCATGCCCCTCTACCGATGCACCACCGCGCCCGGCGCGCTCGACGACGCGCAGCGTGCCGCGATCGCGCGGGCAATCACCGCCATCCACTGCGAGGTCACCGAAGCCCCGCCCACCTTCGTGCATGTCCAGTTCCTGCACCGCATGCCGGCCGCCGGCGAGCCCGCGGTGCTGCTGCACGGCGGCCTGCGGGCCGGCCGTCAGCAGGAACTGGCCGACACGATCGTGGCGCGCTGTACCGAGGCCGTCGCCGGCATCGCCGGCGTATCCGCCGCGGCGGTTGCGATGCGCACCTCGACCACGCCGGCCTCCTGGATCCTCGAGGGCGGACGCGTGATGCCCGAGCCCGGCGAGGAGGCCGCCTGGCTGGCGGCGCACCCCGGCGGCTAGGTCGGCACCGCAGCCGACGCCGGCTGCGCAGTCTTGCAGGCACGCTGCGCCGATCCCGGCGACAATCGGCCTCTCGCGCTCACGAACGAAAGCTGCCATGGTCCCGCTCTCCGTCCTCGACCTCGTCCCGGTGCGCCGGGGCGACACCCCCGCCGACGCGCTGCGCAACACCCTCGACCTCGCCCGTCACGCCGAAGCCTGGGGCTACCGGCGCTACTGGATGGCCGAGCACCACAACATGGTCGGCGTGGCCAGCGCCGCCACCGCGGTGGTCATCGGGCATGTCGCCGGCGGCACCCGCACCATCCGGGTGGGCGCCGGCGGCATCATGCTGCCCAACCACTCGCCGCTGGTCATCGCCGAGCAGTTCGGCACCCTCGAATCGCTCTATCCGGGCCGCATCGATCTCGGCCTGGGCCGCGCTCCGGGCACCGACCAGGTCACGCTGCGCGCGATGCGCCGCGACTGGCGCTCGGCCGAGCGCTTCCCCGAAGACGTGCTCGAACTGCAGGCGCTGCTGGGCCCGGCGCAGCCCGACCAGACCGTGCGCGCGGTGCCGGGCACCGGCACCAACGTGCCGCTCTGGATCCTCGGCTCCAGCCTGTACGGCGCGCAGGTGGCCGCGCACTTCGGCCTGCCCTACGCCTTCGCCTCGCACTTCGCGCCCGATGCCCTGCGCGAGGCGCTGCAGGTCTACCGCGAGCACTTCCGGCCATCGGCCCAGCTGCAGCGCCCCTGGGCGATGGTCGGCGTGAACGTGATCGCCGCCGACACCGACGGGGAGGCCCGGCGGCTTTTCACCAGCCTGCAGCAGCGCTTCACCGACATGATGCGCAATGCCCGCGGCCAGCTCGCCGCGCCGATCGACGACATCGAGACCTACTGGACGCCAGCCGAGAAGGCCCAGGTCATGCGCATGCTCACCTGCTCGTTCGTGGGCTCGCGCGAGACCGTGCGGCGCGAGCTGCGCCGCTTCGTCGATCAGACTGGCGCCGACGAGCTGATGGCCAGCGGCGCCATCTACGACCACGCCGCGCGCCTGCGCTCCTACGAGATCCTGGGCGAGATCGGCCGCGAGACCGAGTCGACCGCTGCCGGACCCGCCGTCGCGACGCCGGCCGCGCTGGCCGCCGTGTCCTGAAGCTGAACCCGAACCGATCCACCCCACCCAACGCCACCCGGTGCGGCGCGCACGGCGCGCCCCCGACACCCAGGAGAGCGCGATGAGCGACGCCCTGCTCGAGACCCTGAACGACGGCGTCCTGACGCTGACCATGAACCGCCCCGAGGTGCGCAACGCCCTCAACCTCGAGATGTCCGACCGCATGGTCGATGCGCTGCGCCGCGCCCAGCTCGACCCGGCCGTGCGCGCCATCGTCCTCACCGGCGCCGGCGGGGCGTTCTGCGCCGGTGGCGACGTCAAGTCGATGGCCGCCGGCCGTGATGCCAGCCAGACCTTCGAGATGCGCGCCTCCCGGCTGCGCGACCGCGCCGAGGCCTCGCGGCTGCTGCATGAGATCCCCAAGCCCACCATCGCCGTCATCCCGGGGCCGGCCGCCGGAGCGGGCCTCGCGCTGGCGCTGTCGTGCGATTTCCGCATCGCGATCGACACCGCGAAGCTCACCGTCGCCTTCGCGAAGGTCGGGTTATCGGGCGATTACGGCGCGAGCTGGTTCCTCACCCAGCTGGTGGGTCCGGCGAAGGCCAAGGAGCTCCTGATGCTCTCGCCGCTGCTGCACGCCGACGAGGCGCTCGCCGCGGGCCTGCTGCACCGGGTCTATCCGCCGGGCATGTTCCAGGAGCAGGCCGCGGCCTTCGTCGCGGCCCTCGCGGCGGGCCCGTCGGTCGCGCTGGGCAACATCAAGCAGAACGTCAACCTCGCCAGCCGCTCCGACCTGCGCACCTCCATCGACGCCGAGGCCACGCTGCAGGTGCGCTGCATGGGCACCGCCGACCACGCCGAGGCCGCCCGGGCCTTCGTCGAGAAGCGGCCGGCGAAGTTCGTCGGCGCCTGAGGCCCGGCGCCGCCAGGTCCGCCCCTGCGCCCCCCTGCCCGAACCGACCGCCCCCGGAGCCCGTCGATGGACATCAGCAGCCCCCCGACCTACCGCAGCCTGACCCGCGACGAGATCTGGGCGATCCCGCTCGCCGAACTCGACGTGAGCGGTGGCTACATCTTCGAGGACGACACCGTCGGCATGTACTTCGAGCGCCTGCGCGAGCAGGCGCCGGTGCACTATTGCGCGCGCAGCCGCTTCGGCCCCTACTGGTCGGTCACGACGTACCGGCACATCATGGAGGTCGAGGTCAATCACGCCACCTTCTCCAGCGACTCGAGCCTGGGCGGCATCACGCTGGCCGAGCCGCTGCCCGACGAGCGGCTGCCCAGCTTCATCGCCATGGATCCGCCGCAGCACGACGAGCAGCGGCGCACCGTCAGCCCCATCGTGGCGCCCGGCAACCTCGCCAAGCTCGAGGGCACGATCCGCAGCCGCGCAGCCGCGATCCTCGATGGCCTGCCGATCGGCGAGGAGTTCGACTGGGTGAAGCGGGTCTCGATCGAGCTCACCACCCAGATGCTCGCCACGCTCTTCGATTTTCCGTTCGAGGAACGCAGCCTGCTCACCTGGTGGTCCGAGATGGCCACCGGTCACCCCAAGGCCCGCGGCGCGGTCACGTCGTGGGATCAGCGCCGCGAGGAACTCGGCAAGTGCCAGGCCTACTTCACGCGCCTCTGGAACGAGCGGGTCAATGCGCCCCCGGCCAACGACCTCATCTCGATGCTCGCGCACTCGCCGGCCACCCGGCACATGGACGAGCGGCAGTTCCTGGGCAACATCCTGCTGCTGATCGTCGGCGGCAACGACACCACCCGCAACTCCATCACGGGCGGGCTGCTCGCGCTCAACCGCAACCCCGACGAGTACGAGAAGCTGCGCGCGAATCCGGCGCTGGTCGCGAGCATGGTGCCCGAGATCATCCGGTGGCAGACGCCGCTCGCGCACATGCGGCGCACCGCCACCCGCGACGTCGAGCTCGGCGGCCAGCTGATCCGCAAGGGCGACAAGGTTGCGATGTGGTACCTGTCGGGCAACCGCGACCCCGAAGCCATCGAGCAGCCCGACCGCTTCATCATCGACCGCGCACGGCCGCGCCAGCACCTGTCGTTCGGCTTCGGCATCCATCGTTGCGTGGGCAACCGTCTGGCCGAGATGCAGCTGCGCATCCTGTGGGAGGAGATCCTGCAGCGTTTCCCGGTGATCGAGGTCACCGGCCAGCCGCGGCGGGTGCTTTCGAACTTCGTGCACGGCTTCATGTCGATGCCGGTGCGCATCCCGGCGCGCCGCCACTGAGCGCGGGCGGCGCGCGTCTGGCGCCGTGCCGGCGCCCGCGCGGCGCCAGACGCGCGAGGCCTGGCCTGTTCGCCGGGCAGCGATTCCTCAGCTGCGCTTGAGCCCCAGCTTGCCCGCGAAGCGGCGCATGCCCGCGAGCCACCGATCGTAGTCCTGGGCCTTGCGCTGGAAGTAGGTGAGCACCTGCGGATGCGGCAGGATCAGGAACTGCTCGCTCGCCATGCCCGCCACCACGCACTCGGCCAGATCCTCGGGCGAGATCACGCCGTCGGCGCGCGCCGCCGACGAGCCGCCGCGGCCGGCGATCATCGGCGTGTCCACTGCCTGCGGGCACAGCACCGACACCCGGATGCCGGCCTCGCCGTGCTGGATCGACAGCCACTCGGCCAGGGCGATCGCGGCGTGCTTGCTCACCGCGTAG
>JBILUW010000077.1:0-14606 GCA_044370795.1 Burkholderiaceae bacterium | reverse complement strand
GACGGCGGCCCATGGTGCCAGTTCAAGAACACGCGCACCTGTCGCGAGATCGTCATCAAGGACAGCATCGCCGACGCCTTCCTGCAGCAGATCCTGCTGCGTCCGGCCGAGTACTCGGTGATCGCCACCCTCAACCTGAACGGCGACTACGTCTCCGATGCGCTGGCCGCTCAGGTTGGCGGCATCGGCATTGCGCCCGGCGCCAACATGAGCGACTCCGTCGCGTGCTTCGAGGCGACGCACGGCACGGCCCCCAAGTACGCGGGCAAGGACTACGTCAACCCGGGTTCCGAGATCCTGTCGGCCGAGATGATGCTGCGGCACATGGGCTGGGTCGAAGCCGCCGACCTGATCATCCGCGCCATGGAAAAGGCCATCGCCAGCCGCAAGGTCACCTACGACTTCGCCCGCCTGATGGAAGGCGCCACCCAGGTGTCTTGCTCGGGCTTCGGGCAGGTCATGATCGACCAGATGTGATCCGGCGGCGGGCCTGCTCCGCCGTGCTGCCCAACGACAAACCCCCGGCGCCAGGGATGGCGTCGGGGGTTCGTCTTTCCAGATGCCGCCCGGCAGCGTGGGCGGCGGAAGGGCTCAGCCGGCTTGGATGTTGGACGCCTGCTTGCCCTTGGGGCCGGTGACGACGTCAAACACCACCTTCTGGCCTTCCTTGAGGCTCTTGAAGCCATTCATCTGGATCGCGCTAAAGTGCGCGAAAAGATCCTCTCCGCCATCATCGGGCGTGATGAAACCATAGCCCTTGGCATCGTTGAACCACTTGACAGTACCGGTAGCCATATCTAGCCATCCCACGAAAGACACGCCATGACCCGCCTTGCCCCTTGAATGGGCACGGGTCGCCCTCACCTCATCGCTTCGCCAGATGAAAAACCGAACCTCCAGCCGCCAAGCTACCCGGTTGGAACACGCAGCTTTACCCCCAGAAAGCGACGGGATTCTTTTGCAAACCGCGGACAAAGTCAAGTCTAGGAAATGTCTGAGGAAGGGTGATAACCGGGCTGCATCGCCGATCAGACCGGGGGCAGGCAGCCCTTCGTCGGGATCGCGTCGCGGCGCCCCGATGTGTGGTTAGAATCGGTCCATGGCGACGAGGCACGATCCTTCCACCGTGGCGGAACGGCTGGAGTCCAGGCTCAAGCCGCCGCCGATGTATCAAGTACTGATCCTCAATGACGACTACACTCCCATGGAGTTCGTCGTCGGGGTGCTGCAACGCTTCTTCGGCATGGGCCGCGAGAAGGCAACCCAGGTGATGCTCAAGGTGCATCGCGAGGGGCGCGGGGTCTGCGGGGTCTACCCGCGGGACGTCGCGGCCACCAAAGTCGACCTTGTATGCAGTTACTCACGCCAGCACCAGCACCCGCTGCAGTGCGTGATGGAGGAAGCATGATCGCGCAGGAATTGGAAGTCAGTCTGCACATGGCCTTCGTGGAGGCCCGGCAGCAGCGCCACGAGTTCATCACTGTCGAGCACCTGCTGCTCGCGCTGCTCGACAACCCGTCGGCCGCCGAGGTCCTGCGCGCCTGCGCCGCCAACATCGACGATCTCCGCAAGAGCCTCACCGGGTTCATCAAGGAGAACACGCCGGTGGTGCCGGGCACCGAGGAGATCGACACCCAGCCCACGCTGGGGTTTCAGCGCGTCATCCAGCGCGCGATCATGCACGTGCAGTCGACCTCCAACGGCAAGAAGGAGGTCACCGGGGCCAACGTCCTGGTGGCGATCTTCGGCGAGAAGGACTCGCACGCGGTGTACTACCTGCACCAGCAGGGCATCACCCGCCTGGACGTCGTCAACTACATCTCGCACGGCATCACCAAGAATCCGCAGCCCAAGGAGCAGCCCAAGGAAGAGGCTCCCGAGGCCGAGCAGGAAGCCGGTGGCGCCCAGCAGGGTGCGCTCGAGCAGTTCACCCAGAATCTGAACGCGCTGGCCCGCGAAGGGCGTATCGATCCCCTGATCGGTCGCGAGCACGAGGTCGAGCGGGTCATCCAGGTGCTGTGCCGGCGGCGCAAGAACAATCCGCTGCTGGTCGGCGAGGCCGGCGTCGGCAAGACCGCGATCGCCGAAGGGCTGGCCTGGCGCATCACCCAGGGCGACGTGCCCGAAGTGCTCGGCGACGCGACCGTCTACTCCCTCGACATGGGCTCGCTGCTTGCCGGCACCAAGTACCGGGGCGACTTCGAACAGCGCCTCAAGACGGTTCTCAAGCAGCTCAAGACCGCCCAGCATGCGATCCTGTTCATCGACGAGATCCACACCCTGATCGGCGCCGGATCGGCCTCGGGCGGCACGCTCGACGCCTCGAACCTGCTCAAGCCGGCGCTCTCGTCGGGCCAGCTCAAGTGCATCGGCGCGACCACCTACAACGAATACCGCGGCATCTTCGAGAAGGATCATGCGCTGTCGCGGCGCTTCCAGAAGATCGACGTCAATGAGCCGTCGGTCGAGCAGACGGTCCAGATCCTGCGCGGTCTCAAGACCCGCTTCGAGGAACACCACGGCGTCAAGTACTCGTCGTCGGCGCTGTCGGCCGCGGCCGAGCTGGCGGCCAAGTACATCAACGACCGGCATCTGCCCGACAAGGCCATCGACGTGATCGACGAGGCGGGTGCCGCCCAGCGCATCCTGCCCAAGAGCCGCCAGAAGAAGGTCATCGGCAAGAACGAGATCGAGGACATCGTCGCCAAGATCGCCCGCATTCCCCCGGCGTCGGTTTCGTCGGACGACCGCGGCAAGCTGCAGCACCTCGATCGCGACCTCAAGAACGTGGTGTTCGGTCAGGACAAGGCCATCGAGGCGCTGGCTGCCGCGATCAAGATGTCGCGCTCGGGCCTGGGCAAGCCCGACAAGCCGATCGGCGCCTTCCTGTTCTCGGGTCCCACGGGCGTGGGCAAGACCGAGGTCGCCAAGCAGCTTGCGTTCACCATGGGCATCGAGCTGATCCGCTTCGACATGTCCGAGTACATGGAGCGGCACGCGGTGAGCCGCCTGATCGGCGCGCCTCCGGGCTACGTCGGATTCGATCAGGGGGGGCTGCTTACCGAAGCCATCTCGAAGAAGCCGCATGCGGTGCTGCTGCTCGACGAGATCGAGAAGGCGCACCCCGACATCTTCAACATCCTGCTGCAGGTGATGGACCACGGGACCCTCACCGACAACAACGGGCGCAAGGCCGACTTCCGCAGCGTGATCATCATCATGACCACCAACGCGGGCGCTGCCGACCTGCAGAAGCGCTCGATCGGCTTCTCCGACAACCGCCAGCTCGGCGACGAGATGGTCGAGATCAAGCGTCTGTTCACGCCGGAGTTCCGCAACCGCCTCGACTCGATCATCAGCTTCCGGCCGCTCGATGAGGAAATCATCATGCGGGTGGTCGACAAGTTCCTGATCCAGCTCGAGGAGCAGCTGCACGAGAAGAAGGTCGACGCAATCTTCACCGACCGCCTGCGCAAGATGCTCGCGGCCAAGGGCTTCGATCCCCTGATGGGCGCGCGGCCGATGCAGCGCCTCATTCAGGACACCATCCGCAAGGCGCTCGCCGACGAGCTGCTGTTCGGGCGTCTCACCTCGGGCGGCAAGATCACCGTCGACCTCGACGACCAGGACAACGTCGTGCTGCTGTTCACCGACGCCGCTTCGCCGGCGGCCGCCGGCGACGGCGAGGAGCAGGCCGAGGTCGTGCAGGCCTGAGCCGCCGTCGGCGCGCTTCGGCCTTCCCGACTCGCCTTGCCTCGCCTTGCGCCCGAGCGCGATGCGCGGTCCCGCCGCAGCGGGCGCCAGCGCGGGTCTCGCCGCAGCATCGGTGCTTGCGGCGCTGCTCCTGCAGCATCGCTTCGACATGCAGCCCTGCGCCTGGTGCGTGTTGCAGCGGCTGGTGGCCCTCGGGTTGGTGCCTGTCGGCATCGTCGGCTTTCTGGCCGGCGGTCCGTTGATGCGCCTGCTGGCTGCCCTGGCCGGGGTGCTGCTGTCGATCGCGGGCCTGTGCGCGGCGGGCTATCAGCACCTGGTGGCTGCGCGCACCGATGCCTGCGGCCTGAGCCTGGCCGACCGCGTCATCATGGCCCTGAACCTGCACGATCTCGCGCCAGGCCTGTTCATGCCTACCGCGCGCTGCGATGAAGCCAACGCGCCGCTCCTGGGGGTGCCGTTCGCGCTGTGGGGCGCGGCGCTCTTCGTCGTTACCGCCGCGCTGAGCGGCCTTGCCGCGGCGGCGGCCGTGGCCTCGTATCGTTCGTCCGCAACGACCACCCCGCGCGCACGATGAACCTCACCGCCGTCATCCGGCGTGCCGCCGGCATGCGCCCACCGCCTGGAGCCAGCGCAGCATGAACGCCCTCGAACGCCTCAGGCAGCACACCACCGTCGTGGCCGACACCGGTGACTTCCTGGCGATGCGCGCCTATGCGCCGCGCGATGCCACGACCAATCCCTCGCTGATCCTCAAGGCGGTAGGCAAGCCCGAGTATCGCGGCCTGCTCGACGAGACCGTGGCCGCGCATCGACAGGAGACGGCAGCGGCCCTGGCCGACCGCCTGATCGTGCGTTTCGGGCTGGAAATCCTCGGGCTGATCCCGGGGCGGGTGTCGAGCGAGGTCGATGCCCGGCTGTCGTTCGACACCGAGGGCACGATCGCGCGGGCGCGCCGGCTGGTCGAACTCTACGCCCAGGCCGGCGTGGGGCGCGAGCGGCTGCTGATCAAGATCGCCGCGACCTGGGAGGGCATCCGCGCCGCCGAACGCCTCGAGCGCGAGGGCATCGCCTGCAACCTGACGCTGCTGTTCTCGTTTGCGCAGGCGGTGGCCTGCGCCGATGCCGGCGTGACCCTGATCTCGCCCTTCGTCGGCCGCATCCACGACTGGTATCGCAAGCGCGACGGCGTCGATTACGCGCCCGACGACGATCCCGGCGTGGTGTCGGTGCGGCGCATCTACCGCTACCTGAAGAAGTTCGGCTACCCCACCGAGGTGATGGGTGCGAGCTTTCGCAACGTCGGGCAGATCCTGGCGCTGGCCGGCTGCGACCTGCTCACCATCAGCCCCGAGCTGCTCGGCGAGCTGCAGGCCAGCGGCACCGACGTGCCCCGACGTCTCGACCCGGCGGCCGCGCAGGCGATGGCCATCGAGCGGGTGCGCTTCGACGAGAAGAGCTTCCGCTTCGAGGTCAACGAGGATGCGATGGCCAGCGACAAGCTCGCCGAGGGCATCCGGCTGTTCGTCGCCGACGCCCGCAAGCTCGATACGCTGATCGCGGGCGCCTAGCTAGCGCCCGGTGCTGCCGAATCCGCCGGCGCCGCGGGCGCTGGCGTCGAACGCGTCGACCACCTCGAAGGCAGCCTGCGCTACCGGCACGATCACCAGCTGCGCGATCCGCTCGAAGGGCGCGATCGTGAACGACGCGCTGCCGCGGTTCCAGCACGACACCATCAGCTGGCCCTGGTAGTCGGAGTCGATGAGACCGACGAGGTTGCCCAGCACGATACCGTGACGGTGGCCCAGGCCCGAGCGCGGCAGCACGAGAGCCGCGTAGCCGGGATCGGCGATATGAATCGCCAGGCCGGTCGGGATCAGTTCGGTGGTGCCCGGGGCGAGCGCGAGCGGCGCATCGAGGCAGGCCCGAAGGTCGAGTCCGGCACTGCCGGGCGTGGCGTAGGCGGGCAGCTGCTCGCGCAACCGCTCGTCGAGGATGCGCAGGGCGATGCGGAGGCTCATCGGGCGTTCCGTTGCGGGCTTGAGGATCGAGGCGGGAAGATGGCAGTGCGGGGGCGCTCAGGCCGCAGCCGGGCCGAGCCGCTGCGCGATCTCGGCCACGAGCTGCGCGGCGAGAATCTGCTTGTTCGCGCGCCCGAGCCGCTGCGTGCCGGTCGCATCGATCAGCAGCAGCTCGTTGTCGTCCTGGCCGAAGGTCTCGTGACCGATGTTGGCCACCAGCAGCGGCACGCCCTTGCGGATGCGCTTGTCCTGGCCGTGGCGCTCGAGGTCCTCGCTCTCGGCGGCGAAGCCGACGCAGTAGGGGCCGCCAGGCATCGCGGCGACGCCGGCGAGGATGTCGGGGTTCTGGGCGAACTGCAGTTGCGGCGGCTGGCCGTCGTCGGTCTTCTTGAGCTTGCTCGTGCTGGCGTTGGCCACCCGCCAGTCGGCGACCGCAGCCACCGACACGAACACGTCGCAGCGCTCGCCGGGTGCCGCCAGCCGGCCCATGACAGCTTCGTGCATCTGGCGCGCCGTGCGCACGTCGATGCGCTCGACGCCGCGCGGGGTCGGCAGCATCGTCGGGCCGGCAACGAGCACGACCGTTGCGCCGGCCTGACGGCAGGCCCGCGCGATCGCGAACCCCATCTTGCCCGACGACAGGTTGGTGATGCCGCGCACCGGATCGATGGGCTCGAAGGTGGGGCCCGCGGTGACCAGCACCGAGCGGCCCGCCAGGCGCTGCGCTACGAAGTGCGCGCAGACGTCCTCGGCGATCTCGTCGGGCTCGAGCATGCGCCCCAGCCCGGTCTCGCCGCAGGCCTGTTCGCCGGCGCCCGGCCCCAGGATGCGCACGCCGTCGCCGCGCAGCAGCGCGACGTTGCGCTGCGTGGGCGCCTGCGCCCACATCTCGCGGTTCATGGCCGGCGCCACCAGCAGCGGGCAGCTGCGCGCCAGGCACAGCGTGGACAGCAGGTCGTCGGCGAGCCCGTGCGCGACCTTGGCCATGAAGTCGGCGGTTGCGGGCGCAACCAGTATCGCGTCGGCGCGCCGCGACAGTTCGATGTGCGCCATCGCGTTCTCGACCCTGGGGTCCCAGGCGTCGGTATAGACCGGCCGGCCGGTGAGGGCCTGGAAGGTCGGCGGCCCGACGAACCGGGCGCCCGCCTCGGTCATCACCACCTGCACGGTGGCGCCGCGGCGTTGCAGTTCGCGGGCGAGCTCGGCCGCCTTGTAGGCGGCCACGCCGCCGGTGATGCCCAGGAGCAGGTGTCGGTTGAGCAGTTCCATGGCGGCTCGGCCCGGTGGGGGGCGCAGGTTGGTCGGCAGGCCGAGTCTAGCGGCTGCGCCGCACGCGGCGCAGTTCGTCGAAGATCAGCAGACCGGCGCCGATGGTGATTGCCGAGTCGGCCACGTTGAACGCCGGCCAGTGCCAGTTGCGGTAGTAGACGAGCAGGAAGTCGACCACCTGGCCCAGAAAGATGCGGTCGACGACATTGCCCAGCGCGCCGCCCAGGATGAGGGCCAGCCCTGTCGCGAACAGCCGTTGCGAGCCGTGCTGCCACAGCAGCCAGACCAGCACGCACGCGGCGACGATGCCCACGCCGATCAGGAAGTTGCGCTGCCAGCCGCCCGCCGAGGCGAGCATGCTGAAGGCCGCCCCGGGGTTGAACAGCAGCGTGAGGTCGAACCAGCCGCCGATGACCGGCACCCGCTGGCCGGGCGCCAGCCCGCGCAGCGCGAGGTTCTTGGTCAGCTGGTCGACCATGATCACGGCCAGCGCGAGCATCAGCCAGGGCGTGATCGGGCGCGAGGAACGGGATGTCGGGCGGGCCAAGGCGGTCTCCGGTGGCGGGACGGGGCGGCTGTGGAGTCGGCCGTCTGGCGGGGCGCGCGACGGCGGCTCAGGCGGCGTGCCTGGGCTCGCCGCTGCCGTACAGGTTGGCCGTGCAGCGCCCGCACAGCGTCGGATGGTCGGGGTCGTGCCCGACGTCGGCGCGCAGGTGCCAGCAGCGCTCGCACTTCGGGTGGCGGCTGGCCGTGATCCGCACCTCGCCGTCGGGGCCGGCGGCCGGGTCGTCGACCAGGCTCGCGCTCGAGGTGATCAGCACGAAGCGCAGATCGTCGCCCAGGCCGGCGAGCAGCGCGCGGTCTTCGGCAGGCAGCGCCAGCTCGACCTCGGCCTGCAGTGACGAGCCGATCTGGCCGGCGGCTCGACGCGCCTCGAGCTCGCGCAGCACCCGCGCGCGCAGCTCGCGGATGCGGGTCCAGCGCGTGAGCAGTTCGTGGGCGTCGGCCGGCTGAGGCACCGTCGGCCAGGTCTGGGTGAAGATCGTCTCGCCGTGTTCGCGATGCAGCGCAGGGGCCAGCAGCGGCCACGCTTCCTCGGCGGTGAATGACAGGATGGGGGCCATCAGACGCACGAGACTGTGCGCGATGTGGTGCAGCGCCGACTGCGCCGAGCGCCGGGCGTGGCTGCCAGGCGCGGTCGTGTAGAGCCGGTCCTTGAGGATGTCGAGGTAGAACGCGCCGAGGTCCTCCGAGCAGAAGGTCTGCAGCCGCGCGACCACCGGATGGAACTCGAAGCGCGCGTAGTCGGCCTCGATGCCGGCCTGCCACTGCGCGGTCAGCGCGAGCGCGTAGCGGTCGATCTCGAGCATGCTGTCGGGCGCGATCAGGTCGGTGCCGGGATCGAAGTCGGCGAGATTGGCGAGCAGGAATCGCAGCGTGTTGCGGACGCGCCGGTAGCTCTCGACCACGCGCTTCAGGATCTCGTCGGAAAGCGACAGCTCGCCCGAGTAGTCGGTCGAGGCCACCCACAGCCGCAGGATCTCGGCACCGAGGGTGTCGGACACCTTCTGCGGCGCGATCACGTTGCCCAGCGACTTGCTCATCTTGCGACCGTCGCCATCGACGACGAAGCCGTGCGTGAGCAGCGAGCGGTAGGGCGCGCAGCCGTCGGTCATCGCGGCGGTGAGCAGCGAGGAGTGGAACCAGCCGCGGTGCTGGTCGCTGCCCTCGAGGTACATGTCGGCCGGGAAGTGCGACTGCGCGCGGTGCGAGCCGCGCAGCACCGTGGCGTGCGTGCTGCCGGAGTCGAACCAGACATCGAGGGTGTCGCGGTTCTTTTCGTAGAGGGCCGCCTCGTCGCCGAGCAGCTCGGCCGGATCGAGCCGCTGCCAGGCCTCGATGCCGCCGGCCTCGATGCGCCGGGCCACCTCCTCGAGCAGCTCGGGCGTGCGCGGATGCAGCTCGCCGGTCTCGCGGTGCACGAAGAAGGCCATCGGCACGCCCCACTGGCGCTGGCGCGACAGCGTCCAGTCGGGCCGGTTGGCGATCATGCCGTGCAGTCGCGCCTTGCCCCAGGCCGGATAGAAGGCCGTGGCCTCGACCCCGCGCAGCGCGGTCTCGCGCAGCGTGGGCCCGCCGTCGCGCGGCGTGACATCCATGCCGGCGAACCACTGGCTGGACGCCCGGTAGATCACCGGCGTCTTGTGGCGCCAGCAGTGCATGTAGCTGTGCACGTACTTCGTGGCCGAGAACAGTCTTCCGAGGCTGCGCAGGTGCTCGACGATCAGCGGGTTGGCCTCCCAGATCGAGCGGCCGCCGAACATCGGCAGCGAAGCCGCATAGGTGCCGTCGCCGAGCACCGGCTGCAGCACGTCGGCATCGCGCATGCCGTAGCGCTTGCACGACAGGAAATCCTCGACGCCGTAGGCGGGCGACGAGTGGACCAGGCCGGTGCCGGTGTCGGTGGTGACGTACTCGCCGAGGTACACCGGCGACTCGCGGTCGTGGAACGGGTGCGCGAAGCGCACGAGATCGAGCGCTGCGCCGCGGCAGCGCGCGATCTCGGCGCCTTCGAGCCCCCACGCCTGCAGGCAGGCCTCGACCCGGCCGGCGGCTAGCACCAGCAGCGCCGGCTCGCCCTGCCAGACGGTGCGCACCAGTGCGTACTCGACCTCGGGGTGCAGGTTGAGCGCCTGGTTGGCCGGCAGCGTCCAGGGGGTGGTGGTCCAGATGACCGCGAAGCCGCGCTGCAGCGGCAGCGCGGGCAGCCCGAAGGCGGCGGCCAGCGTGCCTGCCTGCCCGGGCAGGAAGGGGAAGCCGACGTCGACCGCGATGTCGGTCTTGTCGGCGTACTCGACCTCGGCCTCGGCCAGCGCCGAGCCGCAGTCGAAGCACCAGTTGACCGGCTTCAGGCCGCGGTAGACGTAGCCCTTGTCGAGCAGGCGACCGAGCACGCGCAGCTCGTCGGCCTCGGTGCGCGGGGCCATCGTGAGGTAGGGGTCGTCCCACTCGCCGAGCACGCCCAGCCGGATGAAGTCCTTCTTCTGGCGGGCGATCTGCTCGGTGGCGTAGGCGCGCGAGCGCTGCTGGACCAGATCGGCCGGCTGGTTCTTGCCGAACTGCTTCTCGATCTGGATCTCGATCGGCATGCCGTGGCAGTCCCAGCCCGGCACGTAGCGCGCGTCGAAGCCCGCCATCTGGCGGCTCTTGACGACGACGTCCTTCAGGATCTTGTTGACCGCATGGCCGATGTGCAGGTCGCCGTTGGCGTACGGCGGCCCGTCGTGCAGCACCCACAGCGGGCGGCCCGCGCTGTGCTGGCGGATGCGCCGGTAGGTGCCCTTGTCCTGCCACTGCTGCACCCACTGTGGCTCGCGTTTCGCGAGGTCGCCGCGCATGGGAAACGGCGTGTCGGGCAGGTTCAGGGTGTCGCGGTAGGAACGCGCGGCGGGCGCGGAGGCGGCTCGCTTTGCCTTGTCGTCGGCCATGGAAATTCCCGGGTCAGATGCCGAAGTGCTCGCGCGCGGCGCGGGCATCGCGGTGGATCTGCTCGACGAGCAGATCGAGGTTCTCGTAGTGGCGTTCCTCGCGCAGGCGGGCGACGAATTCGACCCGCACCAGCCGGCCGTAGACGCTCTGGCTGAAATCGAACACGTGGACCTCGAGCAGCAGCCGGCCGCCCTGCTCGACCGCCGGGCGGGTGCCCAGGCTCGCGACGGCCGGCAGCGGCCGCTCGGCCAGGCCGTGCACCTGGACGATGAAGATGCCCGAGACCGCCGGATTGGCGTAGGGGATGCGCACGTTGAGCGTGGGAAAACCGAGCGTGCGGCCGAGCTTGCGGCCGTGGATCACGTGGCCCGAGACGCAGTACGGATGGCCCAGCAGCGCGCGGGCGCGATCGAGGTCGCCGGCGGCCAGCGCGCGGCGCACCGCCGAACTGGAGTAGCGCTCGCCGTCGGCGGCGATGGTGGGCATGCGCTCGAGATCGAAGCCGTGGCGGGTGGCTGCGCGCTCGAGCAGGGCGTGGTCGCCGCCGCGGCCGGCGCCGAAGCGGAAGTCATCGCCGATCAGCAGGTAGCGGGTCTGCAAACCATCGACGATGAGCCGCTCGACGAAGGTGTCGGCCGGCATCGCAGCGAGCGAGGCGTTGAAGTGGGCGATACACACCCGGTCGACCCCGCAAGACGCCAGGGCGTCGAGCTTGTCGCGCTCGGTGAGGATGCGTGCCGGCGAGTCGGCGGGCTGCCCCGTGCCGCGGGCACGCAGGCGGGCGAAGTATTCGCGCGGATGCGGCTCGAAGGTGAGCACGCAGGCGGGCAGGCCGCGCGCGCGCGCGCCCGAGACCAGACGCTCGAGCACGGCGCGATGGCCGAGGTGAACGCCGTCGAAATTGCCGATGGTGAGGGCGCACGGTGTGCGCTGGTCGGCGGGGGGCAGGCGGCGAAAGACTTTCATCGGGCGGGAGAGGGCGCGGGGCTCGCGGTAAAACCTTGAATGATAAGGGGTTCGGGTGGGCCTTGCGCCGCGGGGTATCATCCGGGCCATGCAAGCGCCCGCCGCGCCGTCCGTTCCGACATCCGGCGAGCCTCGGCTTGCCATCCTGGTTTCCGGTCGCGGCTCGAACATGCGAGCCATCGTCGAAGCGGCTCGCGCCGAGCGATGGCCCGCCAGGTTCGTGATGGTGCTCGCCCATCGCGACAACATCCCGGCTGTGGCCAGCGCCAGGGCGCTGGGCCTGCCGGTGCGCATCCTACCCCTGAACGGCGCCCTCGACCGCAGCGCCCAGGATCGGGAACTCGGGGATTGCCTGCAGGCCGAAGCCATCGACTGGGTCGTGCTGGCCGGCTACATGCGCATCCTGTCGGCCGGTTTCGTGCGGCGCTACGCCGGTCGGCTCGTCAACATCCACCCGTCGCTGCTGCCGGCGTTCCCGGGGCTGCATACCCACCGGCGGGCGCTGCAGGCGGGCGTCAAGGTGCACGGAGCCACCGTGCACCTCGTCGACATCGACGTCGACAGCGGACCCATCCTGGGGCAGGCCGTCGTGCCGGTGCGTGCCGGCGATGACGAGGTCAGCCTCGGCGAGCGGGTTCTGCAGGCCGAGCACCGGCTGTACCCGCGCGTGCTGCGGGCGCTCCTCGAGGGGCGGCTGCGGGGTGGCGAGGGCGACTCGGCCCGGCGCGAGCCGGGGCCGGACGGGCTGGCCACCGACGATCCGCTGCTCGATCTGGCCGCGCTGCGATGAAGCCGCGCCGCAGCCCGCGCAAGCCGCCGCCGGCCAGCTATGCCGAACTCGCGCAGGCGGCCGTCGCTCTCCTGCTCGAGCCTGCCGAGCCGGCCGACCGCATCCTGCGCCGCTTCTTCGCGGCCCATCCGTCGATGGGCCGGGCCGACCGGGGCCGTCTGGCCGAGGCCGCCTGGGACATTCTTCGCAATCGCCGGCTCTATGCCCAGGCTGCCGAGAGCGGCCGCGGGCCCATGGCCGCGCGGCTGCTCGCCGTGCAGGCGGCGCGCGATCGCATCGACGCTGCCGGCCTGCCGCGCGCGGTTCGCCTGAGCCTGCCCGACTGGCTGGAGGAGCGTCTGGCAGCCTGCCTGCCCGATGACCAGCTCGAGGCGCTCGGGCGCGCACTGCTCGAGCCTGCGCCCCTCGACCTGCGGGTCAATCTGCTGCGCGGCGACGTCGCCGGCGCGATAGCTGCGCTGGCCGATGACCAGGTGCAGGCCGATCGGCTGCCTCAGGCGCCGCTCGCGCTGCGGGTGCACGGCAAGCCGGCGCTCGAGCGCACGCGCGCCTTCCGCGAGGGCCTGGTCGAGGTGCAGGACGCCGGCAGCCAGCTGCTCGCCCATCTGGTGGCGCCTCGGCGCGGCCAGACCGTGGTCGACTTCTGCGCCGGCGCCGGCGGCAAGACGCTGGCGCTTGCCGCGCTGCTGCGCGGCACCGGGCAGGTGTACGCCTGCGATGTCTCGGCGGCGCGTCTGTCGCGCATGCGCGAGCGCCTGGCCCGATCCGGCGCCACCAACGTGCAGCCCTTCGGCATCGACAGCGAACACGACCCGAAGCTCGAGCGGCTCGCCGGACGGGCCGATGCGGTGCTGGTCGACGCCCCGTGCAGCGGCACGGGCACGCTGCGCCGCAATCCCGACATGAAATGGCGCTTCGACCCCGTCAGCCTGCCGGCGCTTGGTGCGACCCAACGCAGCATTCTCAAGGCCGCCGCCGCACTGGTGAAACCCGGCGGCACGCTCGTCTACGCTACCTGCAGCCTGCTGCCCGAGGAGAACGACGCCGTGCGCGCCGACTTCGAACGCGATCATCCCGACTGGCGGCAGCAGCCGGCTGGCGCCCTGCTCGCCGCGCAGGGCATCGCTCTTGCCGACCCCGGTGCGCAGGCTCTCGCGCTGCGCCCGGATCGCGACGGCTCCGACGGCTTCTATGCCGTGCGCTGGCAGCGCCCCGCCTGAACCGACCGCACCATGTTCCCGAGTTTTTTCTCCGGATTCGATCCCGGTGACCTCCCGCCCCTGATGCGGGGTCTGTGGGCCGATCTGCAGCACCCCGGCATCGTCTGGCAGTTGGCCACCCTGGCGCTGTGTCTGGCGCTGGCCGTGCTGGCCGAGCGCTGGGTGGTGGCCAAGGCTCGGGAGCTCTCTGGCAAGTCGCCCTCCCGCAGCGGCGAGCCGGCGGCCGACGATGCCGATGTGGCCGCCGCCGGATCGGATGCGACCGCCGCCGGGCCCGATGCGACCAGCCGGGCCGGGCGGGCGGCCCGTGCGGCGCGCGGCGCGCTCGGGCGCATCCTGTTGCCCGGGTTCGCCGCCTGCCTGGTGCTGCTTGCCCGGCCGGCGCTCGCGGTCTGGCAGGGCACCCACCTGCTGCAGCTGGCCGCCGTGCTGCTCGCTGCGCTGGCGCTGGTGCGCGGCATCGTGCACGCGGTCTCGCGGATGGCGCCCACCCCGGCGCTGGCCGCCTTCGAGCGGGGCCTGGTCGCGCTGGTCTGGGTGTTCGTCGTGCTGCATGTCACCGGCCTGGGCGGTCAGCTTGCCGCGTTCGCCGACGGCGTCAGCCTGCCCGTGGGCAAGGAGAGGGTGTCGCTGCTCACCGTCGTGTCGGCCGGCTTCTGGGTGCTGGCCACCCTGCTGGGCGCGCTCTGGATCGGTTCGCTGCTCGAGCGCCGCCTGCTGGCGGTAGAGGCCGGCGACATGGCGGTGCGTGTCGTGCTGGCCCGGGTGATGCGCGCGCTGCTGCTGCTGGTGGCGGTGATGGTGGGCCTGTCGCTCGTCGGGCTCGACCTCACCGCGCTGTCGGTGTTCGGCGGCGCGCTCGGCGTGGGTATCGGCCTGGGCCTGCAGAGGGTGGCGAGCAGTTACGTCAGCGGTTTCGTCGTCCTGCTCGAGCGCCGTGTGCGGATCGGCGATTTCGTCACGGTCGACAAGTACCACGGGCAGGTCAGCGAGATCCGCACCCGCTTCACCGTGATCCGTTCGATCGAGGGCTGGTCGCTGATCGTGCCCAACGAGATGCTGATGACCAACCCGGTGCAGAATTTCTCGCAGCAGCCTTCGGCGCGCCTGCGTTGCCGTGTGGGCGTGGCCTATGGCACC
>JBILUW010000229.1:0-6469 GCA_044370795.1 Burkholderiaceae bacterium | reverse complement strand
GAGGCGGTGGTCGCCGCGCATCCGCGGGTCGTGACCGAACCCCCACCGGTCGGGATGCTGGCGGCGTTCGGCGCCGACGGGCTGGAAGTCGAGGTGGCCTGCTCGATCAGCCAGGGCGAGATCGGGCGCAGCCAGGTGCAGTCGGAACTGAACCGGGCGATCCTCGCCGCGCTGCGCGCCGATGACATCGAGATTCCGTTCCCGCAGCGCGAGGTCAGGGTGCTGGGCGGCGCGCCGACGGGGTACACTGGGAAACTGCCCTGAAAGTATCCGGAGACCGGACCTTGCTAGACGCCATTCTTTCGTTCCTGAACACAGGCCTGCTCGACTTCAGCGGCTGGCAGATCGTGGCGTACACGCTCCTGACCACCCACCTGACCATCGTGGCGGTCACCATCTACCTGCACCGCTGCCAGGCCCATCGGGCCCTCGATCTGCATCCGGCGGTCTCGCATGCCATGCGCCTGTGGCTGTGGCTGACCACCGGGATGGTCACCCGCGAGTGGGCTGCCGTGCACCGCAAGCACCATGCCCGCTGCGAGACGCCCGACGATCCCCACAGCCCGCAAACTCGTGGTCTGCGCAAGGTGCTGCTCGAGGGGGTCGAGCTCTATCGCGCCGAGGCCGCCAACCGCGAAACCATCGAGAAGTTCGGGCACGGCACCCCCGACGACTGGATCGAGCGCCGGCTCTACACCCCCTACTCGGTCGTCGGCGTGTACCTGACGCTGGTGATCAACGTGTTGCTCTTCGGCGCCATCGGCCTCACGGTGTTCGCCGTCCAGATGCTCTGGATCCCCATCACCGCTGCCGGGATCATCAACGGCATCGGCCACTTCTGGGGCTACCGCAACTGGGATTGTCCCGACGCCAGCCGCAACATTGTCCCCTGGGGCATCGTCATCGGCGGCGAGGAACTCCACAACAACCACCACGCCTACGCGAGCTCGGCCAAGCTCTCCAGCAAGTGGTACGAGTTCGACATCGGCTGGATGTACATCCGCATCTTCAGCATGCTCGGGCTGGCCCGGGTGCGCAGGCTGGCGCCCACGCCCAGGTTCACCACCGCGCGGCCGGTGGTCGACGTCCAGACTCTGCAGGCGGTCATCGCGCACCGCTACGACATGATGGCGGCGTTCGCCGAGTCGTTGCGCCGCACCTGCGCCGAGGAGGCGCGTCGCCTCGGTGAAGCCGGGCCTCAGCGTGCGCTGCTTGCCTCGGCCCGCTCGTGGGTGGTGCTCGATGCCGCCAAATGGACGGCCGAACAGCGGGCGCGGCTTGCCGACGTCTTCGCGGCCAGCGATCGGGTGCGCAAGCTGATCGAGATGCGCGAGGAACTCGCCGCGCTCTGGAGCCGCTCGACGCTCAGCCGCGACCAGCTCCTCGAAAATCTTCAGCAGTGGCTGGCTCGTGCCGAGGCCAGCGGCCAGCGGCCCCTGCAGGATCTCGCGCTGCGCGTGCGCCGCTACGCGACCTGACGCCAGCGCCGCCGGGCGCGCGCACGCGCCCACAAAACAAGAACCCCGCCTGAGCGGGGTTTTTCTTGAAGCTGCCCCGCCTGAGCGGGGTTTTTCCTGGCGCTGCCAGGTCGGGTTGACCTGGCACGCAGGCGGCTTACTTGATCTTGGTTTCCTTGTACGCGACGTGCTTGCGCGCAACCGGATCGAACTTGCGGATCTCCATCTTTTCGGGGTGGGTCCGTTTGTTCTTGGTGGTGGTGTAGAAGTGGCCGGTGCCGGCCGTGGATTCGAGCTTGATCTTGTCACGCATGGCTGATGGCTCCTGTCGGGATGCCCGAGCCCGGGGTTGCCCGGGGCCCGGTAGGAAAGATCAGACGGATGTCAGGCGGCCTCGCCGCGCGCACGCAGCTCGGCCAGCACGACGTCGATGCCCTTCTTGTCGATGAGGCGCAGGGCCGCGTTGGTGACGCGCATGCGCACCCAGCGTTTCTCGCCCTCGAGCCAGAACCTGCGCGACTGCAGGTTGGGAAGGAAGCGCCGCTTGGTCTTGTTGTTGGCGTGCGAGACGTTGTTGCCGACCATCGGGGCCTTGCCGGTCACCTGGCATACGCGAGCCATGGTTCGCTCCTGGAGAAGCCGATCGGGCGGGCCCTCGAGGGCCGCATTGCGCGATCGGCAAGCGTTGGTGTGGTTGTTGCGGACTGCTCTTGAGACGATCTCGGGCGGGGCCGGCCACAAGCCTGCCCGCAAATGGCGCGCGTGCGCACCCCGAAAAGCCGTCGATTATGGCCTATCGGACAGCGCGTGTCCAGCAAGTCAGAGCCAGCCGCGTTCGGCAAAGGATACGCAGCGGTTGCCCGCAACGATCAGATGGTCGAGCACCGGGATGTCGAGCACCGCCAGGGCGTTACGCAGGGCGTCGGTGAGGAGACGGTCGGCGGTGCTGGGCTCGGCAACACCCGACGGATGATTGTGGGCCAGGATGACCGCCGCCGCGTTGAGCCGCAGCGCCTGGCGGGCGACCTCCCTCGGGTAGACCGCGGTCTGGGCGAGCGTGCCGCGGAAGAGTTCGCGCGCCGCGATGATGCGATGCTGGCTGTCGACGAACACGCCGGCGAAGCACTCGATCGGGCGGTCGCGCAGCCACAGCCCCAGGAAGCGGCGGACGGCGTCGGGCGAGCTGAGCACGTCGGCCTCGGCCAGGGCCTCGAGCTCGGCGCGCCGCATGAGCTCGACCACCGCGCGCAGCCGCCGCCAGCGCGCGTGCGCGACCTCGGCGGGCTGCTCGGGTCCGAGCAAACCGCGCAGGCTGGGGCAGGCGCGCAGGTCGCGGCGCGCGCGGGCCAGCGCCGCGGGGGTCTGGCGCCCGTCGAGCGCAAGGGCCAGAAGCAGGGCGTCGTCGGGCGCCATCGGGGCGGCGCCTCGCTTACAATCCGTGGTGTCCATGAGCACTCCCGTCGTCAAGGGCGATTCGCATCTCACGCTTCACTACCGCATCAGTCTGGCTGACGGCGGCGGTGATGTCGTCAGCACTTTCGGTGCGGCGCCGGCTACCCTTCAGATGGGGCTCGGCCAGTTGGCCGAGCCGCTCGAGCGATGCCTGCTCGGCCTGGCGCAGGGGGCCCACGGCACCTTCGACCTGCCGGCCGGCCAGGCGTTCGGCGATCGCAACCCGGCGCTGGTCCAGCGGGTTGCGCGCTCGATGCTCGATGCCCATGCCGAACCCGGCACCGAATGGACGCCTGGCGATCTCGTCGACTTCCCCGCCCCGGACGGCGGCCGCTATGCCGGCGTCCTGAAGGCGATCGACGAACGCGGCGCGGTGTTCGACTTCAACCATCCGCTCGCCGGCCGGCCGATCCGCTTCGAGGTGCGGATCATCGGCGTGCTCTGACGCCCGCCAGGAGGCGCACCATGGAAGCCCTGCTTGCCCAGCCCCGCGGATTCTGCGCCGGCGTCGATCGCGCGATCGCCATCGTCGAGCGCGCCCTCGACCTCCACGGCGCGCCCATCTATGTCCGGCACGAGATCGTGCACAACGATCACGTGGTTGCCGACCTGCGCGCCAAGGGCGCGGTCTTCGTCGAGTCGCTCGACGACATACCCGCCGGAGCCACCGTGGTGTTCTCGGCGCACGGGGTGTCGCGCGCGGTGCGCGACGCCGCCGAGGCGCGCGGTCTCACGGTGTTCGATGCCACCTGCCCGCTGGTCACCAAGGTTCATGTCGAGGTGGCCCGCATGCGCCGTGAGGGGCGCGAGGTGGTCATGATCGGGCATGCCGGCCATCCCGAGGTCGAGGGCACGATGGGACAGGTCGACAGCGGCATCCACCTGATCGAGTCGGTCGACGACGTTGCCCGTCTGCAGGTGGCTGATCCGCAGCGTCTGGCCTATGTCACCCAGACCACGCTCTCGGTCGACGATTGTGCCGAGGTCATCGTCGCGTTGCGCGCGCGTTTCCCGCAGGTGGCCGAGCCCAAGAAGCAGGACATCTGCTATGCCACTCAGAACCGCCAGGATGCGGTCAAGTTCATGGCGCCGCAGTGCGACCTGGTCCTGGTGATCGGTTCGCCCACCAGTTCGAACAGCAACCGCCTGCGCGAGGTTGCCGCCAAGATGGGGTGCGAGGCGCATCTCATCGGCTCGGCCGCCCAGCTCGATCCGGCCTGGCTCGCGGGACGCAAGCGCATCGGCATCACCGCGGGCGCATCGGCGCCCGAGATCCTCGTCACCGAGGTTCTTCAGAAGCTGCGCGCACTCGGCGTGGGCTCGGTGCGCCAGCTTCCGGGCGTCCAGGAGGACACCTCCTTTCCGCTGCCGCGCGGTCTCGCCCGCAGCTGATCGCGCCGCGCGGCGCCGCCCGTCGGCGCCAGCCGGCGCGTTCGTCGGCTTGCCGGGTGGGTACGGGCCGGCCTCTGCCTAGACTCGGGTTCCTGAGGAGTCCGACGATGAGAGGCAGAGGATTCACGCTTATCGAGCTGATGGTCGCGGTGGCGATCATCGCGATCCTGGCCGCCACCGCCATGCCGGCGTACCGCGACTACTCGATCCGCTCGCAGCTTATCGATGCCACGGCGGCATTGTCCGACCAGCGTGTGCGCATGGAGCAGCACTACGCCGACAACCGCAAGTACGGCGATTCGTCGTGCGGGCCCACCATGCCCTTGCTCGAGCGGTTCACGCTCTCCTGCGCCCTGACAGCGGGCGGGCAGGGCTACACGATCACGGCCTCCGGCACGTCGGGCACGTCGATGCAGGGCTTTTCCTACACGATCAATCAGGCCAACGAGCGCGTGACCACCGGCTGGGGCTCGGTGTGGGGTTCGGTGCCTGCCGCCGGGGCCACCCGCTGGCTGATCCGCAAGGACTGACATGACCGCGCGCGCTTTGCGGGTCGGCGGTTTCACGCTCGTCGAGCTGATGATCACCATGGTGGTGCTGGCGGTCCTGCTCAAGGTGGCGATGCCGGCGTTCTCGTCGTGGATCGGCAACGTCCAGCTGCGTGCATCGGCCGAGTCGGTGCTCAGCGGGCTCAACCTCGCGCGGGCCGAGGCGCTGCGGCGCAACGCCCGGGTCATGTTCACGATGACGGGCGCCGACGGCGGCGAGACCAGCTGGTCGATCTGCCAGGTGACGACGGGCGGCACGACCTGCGACGGGCTGGTTCCCGTGATCCAGAAGCGCGACGGTGGCGAGGAGTCGGAGCGGGTGCGCGCCGGCGCGAGCACCCTGGCCTCGCTCGTCCTGCCGGCGGCCTTCGCGACCCCGCTCGCACCTGGCTCGGGCATGCCCGCCGCTGTCATCTACGACGGCCGTGGCCGTCCGCTGGTGGTGCCCGGCTGGTCGAACGCATTGCGCTTCGATCTGCGCAACACCGGTCTGTCGGAGTCGGACGAAAGGCGGATGGTGGTGGTGCTCGGCGCCAGCGGCGGGGCGCGGCTGTGCGATCCGAAGGCCGGCGCGGGCGATCCCAGGGTCTGCTGACGATGACGATTCCATTCGATTCGAGCCGCCGGGCGATCCGCCCGGCAATGCGGCGCGGCAGTCGGCGGCCCGGCCAGCGCGGCTTCATGCTGGTGGAGGCGCTGGTTGCGATCCTCGTCTTCTCGCTGGGCATACTCGGCGTGGTCGGCATGCAGGCGCGCTCGGTGCAGATGATGACCGACGCCACCTTTCGAGCCCAGGCGGCTCAGCATGCCTCGGAGCTGATCGCCGAGATGTGGACGGCCAATCCGTCGGCGCTCGCGGCCCTGTACGCGAGCTCTCCGGCGGGGGTGCGCTACGAGCAGTGGCGCCTGCGCATCCAGAGCGGCGCAACCGCCCTGCCTGGGGCGGCCAGCCTGCCCCCCGAGGTCACGGTGCAGACCGCACAGATCGCCTACCCGGCCACGCTCGCGGTGGGCAACCAGACCGCCACCCGGATCACCGTGACCGTGCGCTGGCAGGCGCCCGGCGCGGCAGCCTCCAACTCCTACACGACCAGCGCCATGATCCTGGAGCCCCAATCGTGACCCGTCGCGTTCGCGAACTGCCAGGCCGCGCCCGGATGGCCGGATTCTCGCTGCTCGAACTGATGGTCGCTGCGGTGATCGCCATGGTGGGCGCGGTGACGATCTTCCAGACGATGTCGGTCAGCGAGGAGCGCCGGCGCAGCACCACGAGCGGCAGCGAAGGCCTGCAGTCCGGGGTGTTCGCGCTGGCCGCGATCGAGCGCGCGATCATGAGCGCCGGCTTCAACCTGACGGCGATCAACGATACGACCTACCGGTCGCCCGTGCGCCAGATCGCGCTGGGCAGCGGCTACACGCTGTCGAGCACGGTGCCGCCGCCGCCGGAGCTGCACCTGGGGTGCACGTTCGCCGCGGGCGGCGCCACGCACCGGGCCGCGGCGCTGCTCGCGCACACCGGCGGCGGCGCGGGCGTGGCATCCGACACCCTGATCGTCTTCACAGGCAGCAGTTCGACGGTGCCGCTACCGGTAACCAGCACCGTCACCGCGCTGGCGGCGG
>JBILUW010000375.1:0-2946 GCA_044370795.1 Burkholderiaceae bacterium | reverse complement strand
CTTCACGAAGTGCGCGCCCGCCACCTGCCCGGTGGAGTTGCCATAGCCGTAGGAGAACTTGCCGGGATTGGCGCGCACGTGCGCGATCAGTTCGGCCGGCGTCTTCACCGGCGAGTCGGCCTTGACAGCCAGCACGAACAGGAAGGTATTGATCCGCGCGATCGGCGTGAAGTCCTTGAGCGGGTCGTAGCGCAGCTTGCGAAACAGGTGCGGGTTGGCCGAGTGCGCGGTGTTGGTGGTCATCATCACCGTGTAGCCATCGGGCGGCGCCGAGGCGGTGGCCTCGGCGGCGATCTGGCTGGAAGCACCCGGTTTGTTGTCGACGATGAAGGTGGTGCCGAGAATACGGCCCATCTCGTCGGTGACCATGCGGGTGAGCAGATCGGTGCCGCTGCCGATGGCGAAGGGCACCACCACGCGGATGGGCTTGGCCGGATAGGGTTGCGCCGACGCCGAGCAGGCAGCGGCGGCGAGCAGGCAGGCGGCAAGGCCTCGCCAGAATCGGGGTGTCATGGGGTGTCTCCTGGTGTTTCGCGGGTCTGAAGGCGCCCGCAGCCGCATTGTGCGGGATGCGGGGCGCCCGACAGTCTCAGTACGACTTGGGCAGCCCGAGCACCCGCTCGGCGATGTAGCACATGACCAGCTGCGGGCTGATCGGCGCGATGCGCGGGATCATCACCTCGCGCAGGTAGCGCTCGACGTGGTACTCGCGGGCATAGCCGAAGCCGCCGTGGGTCATGACGGCCTGCTGGCAGGCATTGAAGCCGGCCTCGCCGGCGAGGTACTTGGCGGCATTGGCGGCCGCGCCGCAGGGCAGGTTGTTGTCGTACTGCCAGGCCGCCGACAGCGTCATGAGCCAGGCCGCCTCGAGCTCCATCCAGTTCACCGCGAGCGGATGCTGGATCGCCTGGTTCTGGCCGATGGGGCGGTTGAAGACCACGCGGTCCTTGGCGTACTGCGTGGCGCGGCGCAGCGCCGCGTGGCCCAGGCCGATCGCCTCGGCGGCGATCATCACCCGCTCCGGGTTCATCCCGTGCAGGATGTACTCGAAGCCCTTGCCCTCCTCGCCGATGCGATCTTCCACCGGCACCTCGAAGCCCTCGATGAAGAGCTCGTTGGAGTCGATCGGCTTGCGGCCCATCTTGTCGATCTCGCGCGCGGTGATGCGGGTACGGTCGAAGTCGGTGTAGAACAGGCTCAGGCCCTCGGTGGGCTTGCGCACCTCCTCCAGCGGCGTGGTGCGCGCGAGCAGCAGCATCTTGTCGGCCACCTGCGCGGTCGAGATCCACACCTTGTGGCCGTCGACCACGTAGCGGTCGCCCTTGCGCACCGCGCGGGTCTTGAGCTGCGTGGTGTTCAGGCCGGTGTTGGGCTCGGTCACCGCGAAGCAGGCCTTCTGGCGGCCCTGCACCATGGGGGGCAGCATCCGCAGCTTCTGCTCGTGCGTGCCGAAGACCACCACCGGGTTCAGGCCGAAGATGTTGATGTGCACCGCCGAGGCGCCCGACATGCCGGCGCCCGACTCGCTGATGGCCCGCGCCACCAGGCAGGCCTCGACCACGCCCAGGCCCGAGCCCCCGTAGGCTTCGGGCGTGCACACGCCCAGCCAGCCGGCCTCGGCCAGCGCGTGGTAGAGCTCGTGGGGGAACCCGCCCTCCTGGTCCTTCCTCGACCAGTAGGCGTCGTCGAAGCGTTCGCAGATGCGGGTGACCGACTCGCGGATAGCTTCCTGTTCGGGGGTGAGGGCGAAGTCCATGGCGTGCGTCTCTGAGGATCGTGAACGGATGGGCGCGTGGCCCGAACCTCGATTGTCCGGGGCGCCGGCCGGCGAGACCACGGCCGCAGGGGTCTTTCGAGACGATCGCCTGCCCGCCCCGCCCCCGCGCAATGCCCTCGGCCGCGCGCGCCGCCCCTACCCGCCCGGGCGCCGGCGCGGCTATCCTTGCGCCCCTGCCCCCTCCCAGGAGATCCGCCATGTTCGAAGCGACCATCGCCGGCAGCCTGCCCAAGCCGGGCTGGCTGGCCGAAACCCACCGCCTGTGGCCGCGCTGGCGCGAGCAGGGCGAGGAGCTCGCCAAGGCCAAGGCCGACGCAACGCTGCTGTGGCTCAAGCTCCAGGAAGACGCCGGGCTGGCCGTCGTCGGTGACGGCGAGCAGTCGCGCCAGCACTTCGTCCACGGATTTCTCGAGGCTGTCGAGGGCATCGACTTCGAGAACAAGGTGCCGATGGGCATCCGCAACAACCGCTACGAGGCGATGGTGCCCCAGGTGGTGGGCCCGCTGCGCCTGAAGGGCCGGGTCCATCAGGCCGAGGCCCGTCTGGCGCGCGCGCACACCGCCCGCCGGCTCAAGTTCACGCTGCCCGGCCCCATGACCATCATCGATACGGTGGCCGACCGCCACTACGGCGATCGCGTGCGCATGGCCATGGCCTTCGCCGACCTGCTCAACCAGGAGGCGCGCGGCCTGCAGGCCGACGGCGTCGACGTGATCCAGTTCGACGAACCCGCCTTCAACGTGTTCACCGACGACGTGCTGGCCTGGGGCGTCGAGGCCCTGCACCGCGCCATCGACGGCCTCACCTGCACGACCGCCGTGCACATCTGCTACGGCTACGGCATCCAGGCGAACATCGACTGGAAGGAGAGCCTGGGCGGGCAATGGCGCCAGTACGAGCGCATCTTCCCGGCGCTGGCGGCCAGCCGCATCGACCAGGTGTCGCTCGAGTGCGCGGGCTCGAAGGTGCCGGCCGAGCTGATGGGCCTGCTGCGCGGCAAGGACGTCCTGGTCGGCGTGATCGACGTCGCGGCCGACCGGGTCGAAACCGCCGAGGAGGTTGCCGACACCATTGGCCGGGCGCTGCAGTGGGTGCCGCGCGAGCGGCTGTTCCCGTGCACCAACTGCGGCATGGCGCCGATGGACGGCGAGATCGCCCGCCGCAAGCTC
>JBILUW010000341.1:0-3480 GCA_044370795.1 Burkholderiaceae bacterium | reverse complement strand
GCTACGGCGGCTGAACCGCCTCGAAGGGGCGGGCGAACCAGTCGCCCGCCAGCCGCGCCACCTGGGCAAGAGCGCCAGGCTCGGCGAACAGATGGGTCGCGCGCGGCACGATCGCCAGCCGCTTGATGCCGCGCAGGTCGGCAAGGGCCTCGCGGTTGATCTCGACCACGATGTCGTCGTTGCCGCCGACAATCAGCAGCACGGGGGCGCGCACCGCCCGCAGCGCGGCGCGTCCGGCCAGATCCGGACGGCCGCCGCGCGACACCACCGCCGCCACCGCCTCGGGCGCCTGCGCGGCCAGGCGCAGCGCGGCCGCCGCGCCGGTGCTCGCGCCGAACAGGCCCAGCGGCAGGCCGGCCGTGCGCTCGTCGCCAGCCGCCCAGGCCGCTGCCTGCGCCAGCCGGCGCGTCATCAGGCCGATGTCGAAGCGCGCCTCGTCGCGCTCGCTCTCTGCACCGTCGAGCAGATCGACGCGCAGCGTGCCCAGGCCCGCGGCGCGCAGCGCCCGCGCCACCTCGACGTTGCGCGGCGAATGTCGCGACGACCCGCTGCCATGCGCGAACAGCACGATGCCCGCCGGCTGCAGCGGCAACTCGAGCTCGCCCGCGATGGCGGCATCCGAACCCGGAATGGTCACCGAGGCCGCAAGCGGCGCGCGCAGACGCCCGACGCTCATGCGGCCCCCGTCGCCAGCACGGCTGAGACTTCCTCGTCCTCGACCTGGCGGAAGTCGCGATAGAAGCTGCCCACCGCCCCGAAGTTCGGCGGCTGCTGCAGGCAGACCACCTCGTCGGCGTAGCCTGCCACCCTGGCCACGCTGTCGGGCGCGGCCACCGGAACGGCGCATGCGAGCCATGCCGGCGCATGCTGCCTGACGGTGTGCAGCGCAGCGATCATCGTGGCCCCGGTGGCCAGGCCGTCGTCGACGACGATGACGATGCGGCCGCGGGGATCGATCGGCGCCCGCCCACCCAGCGCCGCCCGCCGCCGCCGCAGCACGCCCAGCTGCTCGGCCTGCTCGCGGGCGAGGTACGCGGCATCGCTGCCGGCCTGCGCGGCGTGCGGCGCGAGCCACACCCAACCGCTCTCGTCGATCGCGCCCACCGCGAACTCGGGCTGACCGGGCGCTCGCAGCTTGCGCACCAGCACGACGTCGAAGTCGGCATCGAGGCGGTCGGCGAGGCGCCGGCCCATCGGCACGGCGCCGCGCGGGATCGCCAGCACCAGCGCCCGCTTGCCGCGGAAGCGCTGCAGCGCGGCGGCTAGCTGGTCGGCGGCATCGAGGCGGTCGCGAAACATGGCGGAAGATCTCCCGCCGTCGATTCCACCCTATCGCGAGGGCCGCGACGATGAGCGGCCGCAAGCCTGGCTGCGCCGCGATGAGCCGCCGCAGCGCGGGCGGCGCCGCGCCGCAGCCGGTCAGGCCGCCACGAAACCGGCGAGACGCTCGCGGATGATGGCCTCGGCCTGCGCCATGATCGCGTCGATGAGTTCCTGGCAGGTGGGCACGTCGTGGATCAGGCCGGCAACCATCCCGCACGACCAGACCCCGGCGTCCATCGCGCCATCCTGCATGATCTTCGGATAGACGCCGGCGACCTCGTCGATGATGTCCTCGAACTTGAGGTTGGCGCCCAGGGCCTTTTCCTTCTCGATCAGACGGTCGACAGCGGCGTTGCGCAGGACACGCTCGGTGTTGCGCAGCGGGCGCATGACGAGCCGGGTGTCGAGCTCGCTCGCCGCGACGATCGCCTGCTTCACGTTCTCGTGCACCGGCGCTTCTTTCGTGGCGATGAAGCGCGTGCCCATGTTGATGCCGTCGGCGCCCAGCGAGAGCGCGGCGGCCAGCGATCGGCCGTCGGCCATGCCGCCGGAGGCGACGAAGGGAATCTTCAGTTCGTCGGCGGCGCGCGGCAGCAGGATGAAGTTGGGGATGTCGTCCTCGCCCGGATGGCCGCCGCACTCGAATCCGTCGACGCTGACGGCGTCGCAGCCGATCGCCTCGGCCTTCAGCGAGTGCCGCACCGAGGTGCACTTGTGGATGACCTTGACGCCGGCCTCGTGCAGCCCGGGCAGCCACTTCTGCGGGTTGTTGCCGGCGGTCTCGACGATCCTGACGCCGCCGTCGATGATGGCCCGGATGTAGCCGGGGTAGTCGGGCGAGGAAACCGTGGGCAGGAAGGTGAGGTTGACGCCGAAGGGCTTGTCGGTCATCTCGCGGCAGCGCCGGATCTCGGCGGCGAGCGCCTCCGGGGTCTTCTGCGTGAGCCCGGTGATGACGCCCAGACCGCCGGCGTTGGAGACGGCAGCAGCGAGCTCGGCGAAGCCGACGTAGTGCATGCCACCCTGGATGATCGGGTGCTCGATGCCGAAGAGTTCGGTGATGCGCGTCTTCATGAGGGGTCTCGCGGAATGGGGGTTCAGTCGACCTTCGCACCGGAAGCCTTGACCACCGGACCCCAGCGGCGCAGTTCCTCCTGGATCATCGCTGCCATCTGTTCGGGCGTGCCACCGACGATGTCGTAGCCGAGCTCGCTCATGCGCTTGACGAAATCGGGGGCGCGCACCGCCTTCTGCCCTTCGGCGTTCAGGCGATCGATGATCTCGCGCGGTGTGCCGGCCGGCGCCGAGACGCCGAACCAGGCCGTGGACTGGTAGTTGGGGAAGCCCGCCTCGATCATGGTGGGCAGGTCGGGCAGGGTGGCCGAGCGCTTCGGCCCGGTGGTGGCCAGCGCCTTGAGCTTGCCGGCGCGGATCTGCGAGATCGCCGAGGGGATGTTGTCGAACATCAGCTGCACCTGACCGCCGATGAGGTCGGTGAGCGCCGGCCCGCTGCCCTTGTACGGGATGTGGGCGATGTCGAGGTTGAGCATCTGGCGGAACATCTCGCCCGACAGGTGGATGGTGGAGCCGCTGCCGCTCGAGGCGTAGCTGAACTTGCCGGGGTTGGCCCGGATCTGCGCGACCAGCTCGGCGACGGTGTTGGCCTTCACGCCGGTGTTGACCACCAGCACGTTGGCGAAGGAGCCCATCACGATGACCGGCGACAGGTCCTTGTTGGGATCGTAGGTCAGCTTCGAATACAGGAAGGGCGTGATGCCGTGCAGGCTGCTGGGCGAGACCACCAGCGTGTAGCCGTCGGGCGCCGAGCGCGCGACGAACTCCGAGCCGACATTGCCGCCTGCGCCGGGGCGGTTCTCGACGTTGACCGGCTGGCCGAGCAGTTTGGTGAGCTCGGCAGCCATGGCGCGGCCGATGATGTCGGTGGCGCCGCCGGGCGCGTAGGGCACGACCAGGCGGATCGGCTTGTTGGGCCAGCCCTGGGGCTGCGCCTGCGCGGGCGGCGCGGCGAATGTGGTCGCGAGGAACGCGCCGGCCAGCGCGACGAGGGTGCTGATCTTCATCGGTCGTGTCTCCTGGGTATCGGTGCGGCGGCTGCCCCGGGTTTGGCGGATGCCTGGCCGCAAGCCGTGCACGGCG
>JBILUW010000232.1:0-6451 GCA_044370795.1 Burkholderiaceae bacterium | reverse complement strand
TAATAGCGGAACTGGTAGGTCTGAAACGTGCCAGGCTGACCGCCTGGCGGAAAGTACTGCGGAAACGCCAACTCGGCCCACTGGAAGAACTGATCGACGGTGATGGCGGGCGTTGCCGACGGCGCAGGAAGGCTGGCGATCGCCCGGGCGCCGTGCATCAAGCCGGGAAGTCCTGACGGAACCGTGCCCTGAGATACGCGACCGGATGTCGCACTGCCCGAGGCCGCCAGCCGCTGAGCGACATCCGAAGTCGAATCGCCCCCCGCGCCACCACAGCCGGCGAGCAGCGCGAAGCAGGCGACGAGAACGATGCGGTCCAGCAGCACGACAGGCACTCCTTGGCCGGCAATCCGAGGGCGACTTTACCGTCGCGGCTGACCGCGTACAAACAAGCTGCCGGCGTGGCCCGATCACGCTGACATGCCCGGACGAGCGCAATGCACCGCCCGACCACGGTACCTCACGCCGCTGAACCGAGCGCCTCCCGCAGTCTTGTGATGTTGCCCGCCACCGCCGGCGCCAGCGCGCGGATCCGCTCGCGCAGGGCCAGGGCCTCGGTATCGTCGGGCGGTATCGAGGCCAGCATCGTGGCGATCGGGTTAAGGCGCGTCGCGGCCAGCCATGCTCGCAGCCGCGGATGCGCGAGGCTGGCCGCCTGATTGGCAAAGGCGATCGCGGTGCGGTCGACCCAGTCGGCCACGGTGTCGATCATCGGGACCGTGCGGGTCATCGACTGCTTCACGGCCTCGTCCTCGACATGGGCCTCGATGAAGGCGAGCATCCCGGCGCTCTGCGACAACGCCGGGAAGCGCACCAGCAACAGGTCGATGCGGCCCGGGCTGAAAATCGGCGTGCGGTCATGGCAGCCGCGCGCCAGCGCGCTCGCGGTGCAGTCGATGAAAAGCGTATCGGGCGCGCAGGCCACCGCGCCACCCTGCATGCGCATGCAACCGGGCTCCAGCGCGAGCACCTTGCCTTCGCGCAGGACGCGGCCGATCGTGCGCGCCCGTGCGAGTTCGGCCGGCGTGACCGTGGCGGCGTGAAACATGGTCGGCCGTACGTTGGCATCGAGCCGCAGCCACGCGCCGGCAGCCTCCATCCGGTCGCACAGATCATCGACCGAACTCGCGTGAGCCATCGCCTCACTGGTGCCCAACGTGAGGCGCAGCGTACCGGTGCGCAGCGGTGCGATGGTCTGGAAGGCGCGGCGATTGCTCCACCACGCGTCGCGCGAGATCACCCAGCTGATCGACGCGGGCGGCGCACCGGCTTCGAGCAGCCACGAGACGCAATCGAGCCCGGTCTTGCCGCCGCCGAGCACCACGAAATTGCCGAAGCCGGGGGCCAGGCGCGGCAGGTCGTTCGGCGGCACACACGCGACCCCGGGCGCGACCTCGAAGCTGCGCGGGTGGGTCAGCGGGATGGCGGCCTCGAAGTGGGTGCCGTCGACGAAGCGGCGTCGCGCATGAAGCCGCAGCCGGGGTCCGCCGAGCAGCGGCCGGATCTCGCCATCGTCGGCAAGCTCGCTCATCGGGAAGTAGCGCACCCGTCCGCTGGGCAGGAAGGTTTCTTCCATCGCCCGGTGGAAGTGGTCGGCCACCTGCGTGCCGGTGGGCAACGCCTGCAGGCCGGCGTTCGTGCCCTCGGTGTCGATGCGCTCGTCGCCGAGCGCGCGCGAGGCCAGGCCGTAGAGCGGTGCCGGCTGGTGCAGGCGCACGAAGGGATAGGCGTGGTTCCAGTGGCCGCCGGGGGCCGCGCCCCGATCGACGATCGCGATGGTGGCGTCGGTTTCCTTCAGCAGCACGTCGACGAAGCCCATCGACATGGCGCCCGCGCCCTTGACCAGGTAATCGACTTCATCGTTCACGATGCACGCTCCTCGCACGGTGGACCTCGGCTCAGTACACCCGCGCCGGGGCCGGCGTCAACCGTCAGGATGCACACCCGCGCCGGCCAACGCGTCGCTGCGCCGACGCGGGGCGACCCCACTTGCGATGCCCACCGCGACTCATTACTATCATGCCTTTAGTAAGGAAACCCATGCATGAATCGACCATTACCGCCAAAGGCCAGACCACCGTCCCGGTCGGGATTCGGGAGCGAGTCGGCGTCAAGCCGGGCAGCCGGCTCGTCTGGCATGTGCTGCCCAATGGAACGCTCATCGTGCGGGCCAAGATCGGCAAGATTCTCGATCTGGCGGGCACGGTGAAGCCCGCGAGGCGCGGGAAGGTTTCCGTCGACGACATGAACGCCTGGCGCTGAGCGCGGGCCTCGCCGCATGGCAGCCCTCGACACCAACCTCCTGGTCCGCCTGCTGGTCGCCGACGAAGCCGAGCAGCTCGTCCGGGTTCGGACCCTCATCCAGGATGCCATCGAACGAGAAGAGCCGCTCTTCGTGCCAGTGAGCGTCTTCCTCGAGCTCGAATGGGTTCTGCGCTCGGTCTACCGCATCGGCAAGAGCGACATCGTTTCCACGCTGTCCGCCGTGCTGTCGACGGCTGAGCTCGTCTTCGAGTCCGAGGCGGGCATCGAATGGGCGCTGCATCAGTACGAGAACACCGCCGCCGACTTCAGCGATTGCCTGCATGTGGCGCTGGCCGAAGCTGCCGGGCACCGACCACTCTGGACCTTCGACAGGAAGGCGGCCAGGGTCGACGGCGCGCAGTGGCTCGGAAGCTGAGGGCGCGGACCGAACACGGCCACGCGGCCGGCGTCCCCCGGCGCGGATGCGACCTTGCAGACCCGGATCCGGAATGACACCACGGTTCCATTCTGGAGCCACCCATGACCGTCAGCCTGTCCATCAAGGGCGTTCCCGAGGATCTGGCCGCCCGCCTGCGCCAGCGCGCGGCGCGCAATCACCGCTCCCTGCAGCGCGAACTGATGGCGCTACTCGAAGCCGCAGCGGCCGTGCATCCGCTCCCCGCCATCGCCAACGCCGGCGTCCCTTCCGCCCTCCAGGCCGGCGCGGACGACCTGCTGGGCGAGCTCGACCGGATCGTGGACGGCAGCCGTTGGGGCCACGCCCCCGTGCTCGACCGGGAAAGGCTGCACGACCGCGCGCTCGCGCTCGAGCTCGATTTCGACAGCCGCGAGGCCGAGCTGCGGCTGGCGCGGGCCGGCCGACTACCGGGTGCCGACTGAGGCGCTACCCGACGCGACGGCTCGTCAGCCTCGGCGATGCGGGCTCAGCCCTCGCGCCAGAACGGATTGCTCCACGCCCGCCGGCCCTGCGCATCCAGCACGGTCAGCCGCATGAAGCCCTGCTTGCCCAGCTTGTAGGCGGGCAGGCGAGCCTCGGTGAGGTCGTGACCCACCACATGCACCTCCCGCGAACCCTTGCCCTGAAGGTAGATGCCGGTGGCCGGCGAGCATTGCACCACCAGCTCGTCGCCGTCGAAGCGCAGGCCATGCAGCTCGACCCCGGTGGTGCTGTAGTAGTGGCCGGCCTTCAGCGCGCTCAGGAGGGCCTCGGGGCTGCGCTCGGTGGCGCGCACCATCACCCAGGCGCCGAAGGCGTCGTCGAGCTCGAAGTGGGCATCATCGCAGGCGAGCACGTTCAGGCGATGCCCGAGCGCGAGCATCTGGTCGAGCAGCACCGCGCCGTCGCCGCGGTCGGTCTTGACCGCCGAGGTGTGGTTGTAGACCTCGATGGCATGCGCGGCCTCGATGCTGCGCGCATCGTCCACGCCCAGCGCGTACCAGGCCGGATGCACGATGCTCACGAAGGCGCCCGCCGCGCGGCAGCGCGCCGCGATCTCGGGCGCGGTCTCGCCTTCATGCGGCGCGGCGAAATCCAGCGGCAGGCCGTTGGCGAGCAGATGCCACTTCTCGCCCAGCGCGGTATGGCCGACGTGCATCTCGGCACCGAGGATCGTGGTGAAGTCGTCGGTGCGGAAGGGCCGGGTGTCGGTGACCGGGAAGTCGTACTTGGGCAGGAAGTGGTCCGACAGGCACAGGAAGTCGTAGCCGCGCTCGCGGTAGCGCCGGCACACCTCCGCGGCCGGCAGCTGCCCGTCGGAGGTGTCGCTGTGGGTGTGGAGGTTGCCCTTGTAGAAACGCCCGGGCTGCTCGAAGGGATTGGACGACATCAGACGCTCCTCGAAGACGGATGAGGGAACCGGCGACACGGCGCGCTCACGCGCTGCGCCAGACCTCGTCGTAGCGGATCGACCAGATCTGCGGATGGTAGTTCAGGTTGCGCACGTGCTTGCGGCGCACGAGGATCGAATCGCCACCGGCCGGCAGGATGGCCGGAACCTCCTCCTGCAGGATGCGCTGCATCTCGTGGTAGTAGCGCTTGCGCAGCGTGTCGTCGCGCGTGACCATCGCGCGCCGGTAGAGGTCCATGTAGCGGTCGTGCTCGGGGCCGCGCCAGTGGCCGCTCTCGACGAAGGCGCCGCGCATGCGGTTCAGCGAGATGCCGGGGTTGCGCGAGCCCACCGCGGTCATCGCGAACTTGTGGAACTTGCCCTTCGAGAGGTCGTTGTCGCCGGTGCGGAAGGCCGCGTAGCCGTCGGCGGGCCGCTCCTCGATCGGCAGCGTGATGCCGGCCTCCTTCACGGTCTGCTGAAGCACCTGGAAGTAGATCGGCACCTCGGGCAACTGCGGACTGAAGTAGAGCGTGGGCAGGGTGATGCCGTTCGGATAGCCGGCCTCGGCGAGCAGCCGGCGGGCCGCGGCGACATCGCGCTTGGCAGGCCGGAACAGGAAGTTGGGGTCGGTCGCCACCAGGTGGCTGTCGTTGCCCACCCAGCCGTACTTGCCGGCGTAGGCGATGCGCACGATCGCCTCGCGGTCGATGGCCAGCGCCAGCGCCTGGCGGATGCGCTTGTCCTCGAAGGGCGAGCCCGGGTGCTTGGGCAGCTGGATCACGAAGTGGTAGCTGCCGCGGCCCACCGAGAACTCCAGGTCGGGCTCGCGCTGCAGCTGGCGCAGGGCGCGCGCGTCGATGGTGAGCACGGCATCGAACTGGCGGGCGCGCAGGCCGTTCAGAGCAGCCTCCTGCTGGCCCTCGCGGTTGTGGACCTCCAGGCGATCCAGATAGGGGAAGCCCTTGCGCCAGTACTGCTCGTGGCGCTCGAAGATCGCCGAGCGGTTGGGGTCGGCGCTCACGAAGCGGAAGGGCCCGGTGCCGATGCCGTTCAGGCCGATGCGCGCCGGCGTGTCGGCCTGCATGATGCCGTGCTGGTACTCGGCAAGCACGTACGGGAACTCGGCGTTGCCTTCCTTCAGGTGGAAGCGCACCTTGTGCCGGCCCAGGCCCTCCACCTTCTGGATCTGCGACGCGAAGGCCGCGCCGGTGCGGTGGGCCTCGAAGGAGGCCACCACGTCCTCGCCGGTCATCTCGCGGCCGTCGTGAAAGAGCACGCCCTCGCGCAGGCTCACGTCCCACACGTTCACCTGCTCGTCGGTGGGCGCGATCTCGCGGGCGAGCTCGTACTGCCACTCGAGCTTCTCGTTGACCCAGGTCAGGCAGTTGTAGGCCACCCGCGTGCCGAGGTCGACGAAGAAGTACGGGTGACGCGCATTGCCGGCATTGGCCGTGCGCCGGTTGGCCGAGCACTGCGCCACCTTCAGGGTGCCGCCGCGCACCGGGGCGGGCCCCGGCGCCTTCGTGGCGGCCGGCGTCTGTGCCGCGGCTGCGGCCGGCAGGCCGGCGCCGGCGGCCAGCGCCGCGGTGGCCAGGCCGAAGTCACGTCGATCGAATCGGTTCATCGCACGCAGTCCTCTCAGGCATTCGCGGCTTGCGCGAGGGTGGAATCCTGCCCCTGTCGGCTGGCCGAGGTGGCCGCCGACAGCAGCAGGCGGGTGTAGTCGGAAGCGGGGTTCGCGAAGACCTCGGCGGTGAGGCCCTGCTCGTGCACCAGGCCATCGCGCAGCACCAGCACGCGGTGCGCCATGCGCCACACCACGCCGAGGTCGTGGGTGATCACCACCAGCGCCAGCGCGCGGCGCGCCTGCACCTGCAGCAGCCGGTCGATCACCTGCGCCTGCACGGTGGCGTCCAGCGCCGAGGTGAACTCGTCGCAGACGATGAGCTCGGGCTCGGCGGCCAATGCGCGGGCGATCGCCACGCGCTGCTGCTGGCCTCCCGAGAGCTGCCTCGGGTAGCGCTCGAGGAAGGCCGCATCGAGCCCGAGCTCGTCGAGCAGGGCGGCGGCCCGGTCCCAGGCCTGCCGGCGGCCCAGGCCGAAGAAGACCTGCATCGGCCGGGCGATCGCGGTGCCCACCCGCTGGCGCGGATTCAGCGACGAGAGCGGATCCTGGAAAACCATCTGGATGCGCCGGCGCTGCTCGCGGCCGCGCGCCGCGGCGCCGCCCGGCAGCGGCTCGCCCTGGAAGCGCATGCGCCCCTCGGACGGCGCGAGCAGACCGGCCAGCGCGCCGCCCAGCGTGCTCTTGCCCGACCCCGATTCGCCGATCACGCCGAGCACCTCGCCGGGCCGCA
>JBILUW010000230.1:0-6458 GCA_044370795.1 Burkholderiaceae bacterium | reverse complement strand
CCGGCGTCAGCCCACGGTCTCGCGCGCGATGATCTCGCGCTGGACCTCGGAGGTGCCGCCAAAAATGGTGTAGGCGCGGGCATTGAGGTAGCCCGCCACGATGGGCCGCGCCTCCTCGTCCAGGGGTGCGTCGGTGGCCTCGTGCAGCGGCCGCACCGTCTCCCAGACCAGCGCGTCGGCGCCGAGCAGCCGCACCCCGAGCCGGGTGATCGACTGGTGGATCTCGCTCCAGCGCAGCTTGAGCAGCGACGAGATGCTCCCGGGGTTCTGGCCGACGCGCAGTGCCGACATCACCCGCAGCTCGGTCATCTCGAGCGCCCGGATGTCGACCTCGATGGTCGAGAGCGCCAGCGCCAGGTCGGGATCGTCGAGCGCGCCCTCGGGGATCACGCGCGCCAGACGCGACAGGGCGGCGCGCAGCCGGCCGGCCGAGATCGCGCCGCCGCGCTCGAACTCGAGCAGGTACTTGGCGATGGTCCAGCCCTGCCCCTCCTCGCCCACGCGGCACGACACCGGCACGCGCACGTCGTCGAAGAAGACCTGGTTGACCTCGTGATCGCCGCTCGCGCTGCGGATGGGCCGCACGGTGATGCCGGGCGTGTCCATGTCGATCAGCAGGAAGCTGATGCCCTCCTGCTTGCGCGCCTCGTTGGTGCCGGTGCGAACCAGCGCGAACATCCGGTTGGCCAGATGCGCGTGGGTCGTCCAGATCTTGCTGCCGTTGATCACGTACTGATCGCCGTCGCGCACCGCCCGGGTCTTGAGCGAGGCGAGGTCGGAGCCGGAACCCGGCTCGGAATAGCCCTGGCACCAGTAGTCGTCGCCACTCAGGATGCGCGGCAGGTAATGGGCCTTCTGCTCGGGCGAGCCGAAGCGCATGATCACCGGCCCCGCCATCCGCAGACCCAGCGGCGACACCGACGGCGCGCCCGCAACCGCGCACTCGGTCTCGAAGACCCAGCGCTGCGCCAGCGACCAGCCGGTGCCGCCGAGCTCGGGCGGCCATGAGGGCGCGATCCAGCCGCGGGCGTGCAGCTTGCGATGCCAGCGCAGGCCGATCTCCTTGTCGGAGAAGACCGAGGTGTTCAGGCGCGTGGCCTCGACCAGATCGGGTTCGAGTTCCTGGAGCAGAAAGGTGCGCACCTCGGTGCGGAAGGCGTCCAGGCCCGGTTCGTCGAAGGGCAGCGGCTCGCTGTCGTCGGCCTGGCCCAGCGCCGCCACGCTTCGCGAAGCGCTCTGCAGGGTCGCGTGCCGGCGCAACTGGCTCTCGGCGCCGCCGTAGGTGGCATCGAGCGCCAGCAGCCGTCGCAGGTAGCGGCCCATGTTGAGTTCTTCGGTCACGCCCATCCCGCCATGCAGTTGCACGGCATCCTCGGCCACCTTGCGGGCGGCGGCGGCCACCTTGGCGCGCGCGGTGGCCGCGGCCAGCGCGCGTCCGGGCGCGTCGTTTTGCCGGTCGGCCCGCTCGAGGCGGTCGATGGTGCCCAGCACCAGCGAGCGTGACTCCTCGCAGACAACGGCCATGTCGGCCATCCGGTGACGCAGCACCTGGTTGGCCGCCAGCGGCTTGCCGAACTGCTCGCGGGTGCGGGTGTAGGCGACGGTGGCCGAGAGCATGGCCTGCATCGCCCCGACCGCCTCGGCGCAGGCCGCCACCTCGGCACGGCGCATCGCGCGCTCCCAGGCCGCGGCGGCCGTGTCGGGCAGGCGTGCCGCGGCGTCGAGCCGCACATCGTCGAATTCGAGCGCGCAGGCGCCCAGCCCGTCGACGCTCGCGAAGGCGCGAATTCGCACGCCCGGCGCCTGCCGCTCGACGACGAACCATGCCGCCCCACCGCCCTCCTCGCGGGCCGACACCAGCCAGGCGTCGGCCGCATCGCCACAGGGCACCAGCGACTTGCCGCCGCGCAGTCGCCAGCCGGCGCCCTCACGGCTCGCGAGCAC
Source organism: Burkholderiaceae bacterium (assembly GCA_044370795.1). Taxonomy (GTDB): domain Bacteria; phylum Pseudomonadota; class Gammaproteobacteria; order Burkholderiales; family Burkholderiaceae_E; genus Quisquiliibacterium. The sequence continues at coordinate 4,514 of JBILUW010000230.1, read as the reverse complement.
CGGGGCGGCAATGGCCTGACCGACCCGCCCACCCTCGCGCGTGGCGGGCACCAGCAGCAGCGAGCCGTCGGCGATGCGCGGCAGCCAGCGGGCACGCTGCTCGGGCGTGCCGGCGGCGGCCAGCGTCTCGGCAGCTACCAGAATCGCTTCGAGGTAAGGCGTGGCGATGGGCCCGGCGCCCAGCGCCTCGGCCAGCACGCAGGCTTCGGCCAGCCCCTGGCCCAGCCCCTCGTGCTCGGCGGGCAGCGTCATGGCCAGCCAGCCGAAGCCGGCCATCGCGCTCCAGCGCTGCCGAGGATCGGGCGCGCCGGCAGCCGCGATCTGGTCGGCCACCCAGCGGGCGACACTGTCACGCAACAGGATCTGTTCGTCGTTCAGGTGGAAAGGCATGGGCTTGCTCGCTGCAGGTTGGAAGGTTCGTTCGACGCGCGGTGCTCGCGGCCGGCGCAGACCCGGGCGTCCCTTGAATACCGACGGAGCGGCCCGCATGTGCAAGCCCTGATGTTGTCACGAACCCGAGAGGCTTCCATGAATGACTCGAAGACCACCGTCTCGCGAACCCAACCGCCTGTCGTGCTGATGCTCGCCAGCCTGCTCGAGCGTCTCGAACGCAGCCCCGGGCCCATCGTGGCCCGGCAGTACCGCTGGGTGGCCCAGCGTCTGGCCGAGGAACTCGGGCGCAGCCGGCTCGATGAGCGGCTCGAGGCGATGCTCGCGGGGCTGCCGGCTGCCGCCGAGGTCTGGGAGAACCTGCACTATGCGCACGCCGGCCTGTGCCGGCGCGACCTCGACGCGGCGATGGCCTCGGAGACCGAGGCCCGCCGGACGATCGAGCGCGCGCGCCGGGCGCAGGGCCCGGCGCCACGCGGCGCCCGCGACTAGCTGCCCACCAGATACAGCGACAGCGGGGGATAGACGCACACGATCAGCAGCCATAGCAGCATGATCAGCACGAAGGGAATGCACGCTCGGACGATGGTACCGAACGATTCCTTGAACGCTGCCATGGCCACGATCAGGTTCAGCCCCACCGGCGGGGTGAGGTAGCCGATCTCGAGGTTGGCGATCATGATGATGCCGAAGTGAATCGGGTCGAAACCCTTGGCCACGGCCAGCGGCTCGAGCAGCGGCGCCAGGATCAGGATGGCCGACCCCACGTCCATCAGGCAGCCCACGATCAGCAGCACCACGTTGATCAGGAACATCAGAACCCAGCGATTCTCGATCGAGCCCGTGAGCGCGGCCACCATCTGCTTGGGCGCGCCGGAGTGGTCGAGGATGGTGTTGAGGCTGCCCGCGATGCACAGCAGCGGCAGCAGCGTGGCCAGCAGCTTGGTGGTCTCGAGGATGACGTCGATCAGGTGCCTGGGCGTCATCTGCCGGGTGCCCAGGTAATGGGTCACCTTCTGCACCAGGCTGGCGTTGGCCGGCGCAGGCTTGGCGTTGTCATCGCGGTGGATGAAGAACTCGATGAACAGCGCGTAGGCCAGTGACACCGCCGCCGACTCGGTGGGACTGAAGAAGCCGCCGTAGATGCCGCCGATCATGATCAGCGGCAGCATCAGCGCGAAGGCTCCACCGAAGAACGAGCGCAGCGCCTCGGCCACGGAGAACTTGGCGCGTTCCTTGCTGAAGTTCACGATCACCGCATAGATGATGAACATCAGGGTGAGCAGCAAGCCGGGGCCGATGCCGGCGATGAAGAGCTTGGAGATGTCGCGCTCGGTCATGATCCCGTACAGGATCAGGGGGATCGAGGGCGGGATGATGATGCCCAGCGTCCCGGCCGACGCGACCGAGCCCAGCGCATAGTTCTTCGAGTAGCCGCGCGAGACCAGCGCCGGATACATGATCGAACCGATGGCCAGCATGGTCACGATCGACGAGCCGTTGATGGCGGCGAAGGCCGCGCACGACAGCACGCAGGCGATCGCCATGCCGCCGGGCAGCGGCGAGGTGAACACCTGCATGAAGTCGATCAGGCGCTTGGCGATCGAGCCGCGCGACATGATGTTGCCCGCGAGCATGAAGAGCGGTATGGAGAGCAGCACCTCGCGGTCGACCGTGAACCAGAAGTCCTGGATCAGGAACTCGACCTTGCTCTTGGCGATGAAGATGTGCACGTAGGCGGTGGCCACCGCCAGCACCAGCACCAGGCTCTGGCGCAGCACGAGCAGCGCCATCACCAGCAGCAGCAGAAGGATCCATTCCATCAGTGCGACTCCCCTTTGGCTTCGGGCCGCAGAGCGGGCCAGATCGCGAACGTGGCGTGTCGGAACGCCGACGAGAAGAACATCCAGATCAGCACGGTCTGGATGGGCCAGACCTTGATCGGGATGGCCATGCCGCGCTCACCGAGCGCCATCGAGCTCTGCACGAAGCCGATCGCATACCAGCCCAGGAACAGGCAGATCGACATCGAGATGAGCTCGGCGATGCGGTCCATGTGCGGCTCGAGCGCCGAGGGGATCCACTTGTCGGCGAACTGCGGCCGCAGATGGCCGTTCTCGGCCGTGACGAGCGCGAAGCCCAGCAGGCCGGCGATCGCGGTCGTCCAGACCGCGAAACGCTGCGCGCCGAAGATGCCGTCGCCCAGCAGCTCGCGCGACAGCACGTCGGCCATCAGCGCAATCGCCGTGAGCGAGAACGTCACGACACACACCGTGGCCTCGATTCGCCACAGCCACTTCATCAACGAACGCATCGTCTCCATCGTCTCCCCCTGAAAACCTGCAATCGCCTGCCGTCGTCCGGGTCTGGTCGAGAGCGGGCATGCCCGCTCGCGCCGCCCGGCCGCAGGGCTCAGTTGCCGCCGCGCGCGGCGTGTTCCTTCTTGCCTTTTTGGATGGCGTCCCAGAGTTCCTGGGCCGAGCCGCCGATCTCGCGGATCATCTTTTCCTGGTTGGGCTCGACCAGGCGGGCCCACTCCGAGCGCTGCGCGGGCGTCAGTTCATGCACGAAGCCGCCCTTGCGCTTGAACTCCTCCATCTTGGGGCGCTCGTCGGCCTCGACCTCGCGGCGCTGCCGGGACGCCTCCGGGCGCGCGGTCTCGACCAGGCGCTTCTGTTCGGGGGTGAGTCCGTCCCAGACGCGTTTGTTGATCAGCATCGTGGAGCCGTGATGCAGGTGCCGCGTCATCACGTAGTGCGGCGCGCTCTGCGCGGCAGGGGTCGTGATGTAGTAGAGGAAGGGCAGGTCGGCACCCTCGACGAGCCCGCTCTGCAGCGCGGGGAAGAGCTCCGAGAGCGGCATCTGCACGCCGTTGGACGAGAGCGATGTCCAGAACAGCTTGGAGGCCGGCGCGGGCGAGACTCGCACCTTCATGCTCCTGACGTCGGCCGGCGACAGGCAGGCCTTCTTGCACACGACGTCGTTCCAGCCGACTTCGCCCAGCCCGACGATGACCAGGCCCTTGGCCTCGTAGATGCGCTTGAGGACCGGCAGCGCGTAGTTGTCGGTGACGAAATCGCGCTCGGCGCTGCTGCGCCACAGGTACGGCGTGTTGAGCACCGCCGCCTCGGGAATGAGCACCGAGGCCCCGGTGTACGAGACGCTGCCCATCTCGAGCCGGCCACGCACGAGCTGCTGGATGATCTCCTGCTCGCTGCCCACGAACAGCCGCTCGGCCTTGACGGCGCCGGCCGAGCCCGCGGTGATCTTGGCCGCCGTCTCGTCGACGTAGCCGACCAGCACCGACCCCGGCTGCGCGGCCGAGGCCACCTTCCAGCTCTGCTGCGCGTGCGCGGTGCCGGCCATGGCAAGCCAGGCGGTGGCAGCAAGCGTCACGAGCCCTGCGAGACCCCTCATGTCATCTCCCTTTCTCGAACCGTCTTGTGTGTCTCGGGCGACTCCGGGCACCGCGAGCCGTCTGATACCTGCCGTCTGGTCCTGCCGGCAAGCAGGTTCAGTCTAGGTAGCTGCCTTTCCGCATCGCGCAATCCCCCACTTGAAAGGGGGTCGCTCGAGACCGGAAAACGCCCTGCCTGACGCAGCGGATCGTGTTTCAGCAGCCGAGCGCCCACCATCGTCGGTTTCGACGATTCGTTTCGCGGACCGGCTTGACGCTGCGGCTGCGCTACGCTGCCGTGTCATCCCAGGAGATATCGTGGAATCACCCGTCCGCTGCGAACTCGAGGACTCCGTCCTCACCATCACCCTGAACCGTCCCGACAAGCTCAACGCCTACACCGCGCAGATGGGGCGCGACCTCGCCCTCGCCTTCGACCGCGCCGACCAGGACGACGCGGTCCGGGTGGTCATCGTCACCGGCGCCGGCCGGGCCTTCTGCGCCGGCGCCGACATCTCCGGCGGAGCCGAGAGCTTCGGCGCCGGCGCATCGGTGATGTTCGGCGACACCAAGAAGGTGGCCGAGGAGCCGAGCTTCATCGACAGCATCTACCGCTGCCGCAAGCCCTCGATTGCCGCGATCAACGGCGCGGCGGTGGGCGTAGGCATCACGGTCACGCTGCCCATGGACATCCGGCTGGCTTCCAGCAACGCCAAGATCGGGTTCG
>JBILUW010000158.1:0-9038 GCA_044370795.1 Burkholderiaceae bacterium | reverse complement strand
CCGGTGATCTCGGCCCCTTTGGGGCCGACCAGGAAGCGCTTGAGCGTGTCGGCGGTGGGGGCCTTGCCGACGTAGGTGTCGACCACCAGATCGGCCAGCCCGCTGCGCGGGTAGGTCAGCGTGCGCTTGGCGCCGTCACCCACCATGCCCGGGCGGCCCACCAGCATCATGCAGTTGGTGACGTCGGTGTAGGCGCCGTCGTCGGTCTGGATCCAGAGCAGGCCAGTGGCCTGCGAGAACACCAGGCCGTCGGGACTCGAAAAGTCCTGATCGCCGGTCAGGTTCGACAGGTTGACGGTGGCCGCGGGCGCGTCGGCCTGGGCGCCGAACAGATAGACGTCCCACGTGAACGTGGTGGCGGTGTTGCCGGCGGCGCCTTCCTTCAGGCGCAGGATGTGGCCGTTGGGATTGCCCTGCTGCGAAGCAGTGCCCTTCATGTCGGTATAGACCCGGGGATTGGCCGAATCGGGCGCCAGCTGCGTCGAGGTGGACGGCGACACCCGGCGGTTGCTGTTGTTGGTCAGCGTGAAGTAGATCTCGCCGTTGGCGGGGTTGACGGCGCACCATTCCGGGCGGTCCATCTTGGTGGCGCCCACCGCATCGGCCGCCAGGCGGGTGTTGATCGCGATATCACCGGCGTCGGTGAACGCGTAGGCGCTGTAGCCGGCGATCTGCGGGTTGCTCATGGCCAGCTCGATCCACTGGCCGGTGCCGTCGGCATTGAACTTCGCCACGTACAGCTTGCCGCCGTCGAGGTACTTGGTGCCGGTGGCCATCCGGTCGAGCGGGCTGGCATCGGCGGCTGACCAGTTCGCGGTCGATACGAACTTGTAGATGTACTCGTTGCGCGCATCGCAACCCATGTAGACCGCCACGGGCTTGCCGGCCTCGAGCTTGCCGAAGGCGGCGCTTTCATGGGCCATGCGGCCGAGCGCGGAGCGCTTGCGGGCAGCGGTCGACTTGCTGTACGGGTCGATCTCGACCACGTAGCCCATGCCATTCATCTCGTTGCGATAGTCGTCGCTGCCGTCGGTGGAGGTGCCGAGCTTGCTGTTGTTCCAGCGGGCATACTGATCGGCCGCGCCGCCCGTTTCCCAGCCATGGCGCGAGGCCGCGCCGGCGGTGCGGCCGTAGCGGCGCAGCGAGGTCACGCTCTTGTCGCTGCCGCGCGCCGTGTCGTCGGTGGCATTGCGGAAGAAGTAGCCGAACCAGTTCTCCTCGCCAGTGAGCAGCGTGCCCCAGGGGGTCTTGCCGGTGCCGCAGTTGTTGAGCGTGCCGCGGGTGCGGGTGCCGTCGAGCGAGTATTTCGTCACGAGCTGCGGATGGCCGCGGGCCGGTCCCGAGATCTCCATCGGCGTCATCGTGGTGTAGCGGGTGTTGAAGGCCGAGTCGCGCACGTAGCCCCAATCGCCGGTCGCGCTCCGGCGCACCTCGACCACCGACACGCCATGGATCATCAGCTCCTTGTCGATCTCGGCGGCCGGGCGCGGCAGCGTCGAGGTGCCGCCGTTGGCATGCAGGAAGAACGAAGACTTCGCCTCGTCGGTCGTCGCCTCGTGGTTGACGCCGAGCAGGCCGCGGTCGTTCGCGGTGGCCGAAGGCCGGCCGGACGCGTCCAGGCCGAACCACTCCATGCCGTCGTGATGGTCGCCGGCGCGGTTCTCGTAGGCGGTGTCGGTGCCGTCGTTCCTGTAGGCCGCGGTGGCAGCATCGAGCGGGTCGCCGAGCGCGTAGATCACGCTGGACTTGTAGCCGGTGGGCACGGTGACCACGTCGGCGAGCGCCTTGGGTACCGGGGTGAAGGCCAGCGGCAAGGCCGACGGGCCGGGAACCGCATCGCTGCCGCTGCTGCAGGCCGACAGGCCGAACGATCCGAGCACGACGGTCGCGGCGCTCGCGACGCCACCGCCCAGCATGCGACGACGGCTCAGCCGCGTCTGCAGGATGCTGTCGAAAGTCGGGTTGGGCGAGGTGTTCGAGTCCTCGTCATTGAAATCGATGCGGGCGATGGGCAGATCGGCGGGCTTGTTCATCGGAGGCTCCTTCAAGGATGTCCCGATCGTTGCCGCGCGAGATGACGGCAGCATTGAAACGCCATGACAGTCCGATGACGACGCACCGCGGGATCGAGATCGCTCCGCCACAAGCGCGGCATCACCCTCGACCTCGACGCCGACCGGCTGCGCGATCCGGCCTACGTCTACCGGCTGGCAGGCGTCTGCCCGGATCGCATCCGCAGCGAGATGTGCTTTGCCCGCGCCGAGCGGCACCGGGAGCGGCGGGGCGGCCTTCACGACGGGCGCGGCATGGCAAGGGCCCGCATTGCCTAGGCCATCCGGCCGATACCGCGGGATCGACGATTCGTCCACACTGGCCCGATGGATGATGAACAACCACCGCCGCTGCCAGCCATCTCGCTGCTGCCCGACGGCGCGCTGCTCCTGATCTATTCCACGGGTCAGGCATGGCGGGTCGAACGCGACGGCACGCTCGTGGCCTGCACGCCCGCAGGGATTCCTCTCGAGACTCATTGACGTCAGGCGCCCGGGGGCGCTAGCTTGGGCACGTCGCGCCCACGGCGCTTACGCCTTGCCACCGTGCCTCACAATCCGAGCTCCCCGCCCGCCATGCGCGCCGAACGCGCGTCGTCCAGCCACGCCGAGGCCCTCGCGCAGCGACTGCGGGCCAACCGCCTGCGCCGCCGCGACACCCTCTGGCTCTTCGGGGCGGCAGCCGCCGCCACGGCGCTCGGTGGCTGCGCCACGTCGCCGGTCACCGGCGAACGCATCCTGGTAGGGCTCAGCGAGTCCGACGAACGCGCGGTCGATCGCCGCCAGGCTCCGCACCAGTTCTCCGCCGACATGGGCGCCGTCCAGGACGACGGGGTCAACGCCTACGTCTCTGGTGTCGGCCAACGCCTGCAGGCGGGCGTGCACCGGCGCGACATGCCCTACAACTACCGCGTGCTCAACGCCAACTACGTCAACGCCTACACCTTCCCGGCCGGCGCCATGGGCGTCACGCGGGGCATCCTCGTCGACCTCAACGACGAATCCGAGCTCGCGGCGTTGCTGGGCCACGAACTCGGCCACGTCAATGCCCGCCACTCGGCGCAGCGCCAGGGGCAGGCGCTGGTCGCGCAGGCCGCCATCGCCACGCTCTCGGCGGCCGCCAGCGACTCCCGCTGGGCGCCGCTGGTGGGCATAGGCGGGCAGATCGGCGCGAGCGCATTGCTGGCGAGCTACTCTCGCGACAACGAACGCGAGGCCGATGCGCTCGGTCAGGGCTATCTGGTCCGGGCGGGCTACCCGGCCGGCGGCATGGTGCGCCTGCATCAGCTGCTCGTCGACGAGCACCAGCGCCAGCCCTCGCTGCTCGAGACCATGTTCAGCAGCCACCCGATGGGGCCCGAGCGCCGCGACAACGCGCAGCGGCTGGCCGAGACCACCTACGCAGCCAGCCGCAACGCGCCTGCCGGGCGCGAGCGCTTCATGGACAGCACCGCCGCGCTGCGCCGGCTCAAGCCCACCATCGATGCGTGCAAGCAGGGCGAAACCGCCCTGTCGAAGAAGGCCTATCCCGACGCCTACCGGTCGTTCACCGAGGCGCTGCGGCTCTCCCCGCGCGACTACCCAGCCCTGCTGCGCATGTCGCAGACCTTCCAGGCGCAGGGGCGGCTGGTCGACGCCCGCCGCTACGCCGAGTCGGCGCGCGAGGTCTATCCGCAGGAGGCGCAGGCGGTCAAGCAGCTCGCCTCGCTGAAGATGGGCCTGCGCGAGCCCGAGGGGGCGCTGCGCGATCTCGACACCTTCGAGCGCATGCTGCCCGGCGACCCCGGCACCGGCTTCCTGAAAGGCGTGGCGCTCGAGAGCATGGGCAGGCGCGAGGCGGCGGCGCAGGAGTTCCGGCGCTTTCTCGCCGTCACGCAGCAGGGGCAGGCGGCCGGCTATGCCTCGCAGCGTCTGAAGGCCTGGGGTTACGCGAAGTAGCGCCGCGCGCGCCGGGGGCCACCGCGGCGCGCTCGCGATCAGAGCGCTGTCGCCTCGCGCAGCAGGTTCGCGTCCGAGCGCAGAAGGTGTCGCGACACCTTCTCGGTGGGCGTGCGCGGCAGCGCATTACGCAGCACCAGCCAGCGCGGACGCTTGAACGGCGCCAGCAGTCGCGCGCAATGCGCGGCGATCGAGGCCGGCGAGGGCCGCGCGCCAGGCCGTGGCACCACGACGGCAAGCAATTCCTCCTCGCCCAGCTCCGCGGGCACGCCCACGCAGGCCGCCTCGCTCACCTCCGGATGGGTGAGCAGCGCTGCCTCCACCTCGGCGACCGAGACGTTCTCGCCGCGGCAACGCACGATCTCCGCGGTGCGGCCGACCAGCCACGCATAGCCCTCCTCGTCCATGCGGCCCATGTCCTCGGTGAGGAACCAGCCCTCGGCATCGATGGCCGAGGCCAGGTCGGAGCGGTTGAAGTAGCCGCGCATCAGCAGGCGGCTGCGCAGCATGATGCGACCGACCGCCCCCGCAGGCAGCGGCCGGCGCGCCTCATCGACGATGCGGATCTCGCTGACCGGCTCGCCGCTCAGCGGATGACGGATCGGCCGGCCCAGGCAGGCACGGTGGGTCGTGTCGTCGAAATCGACCTGCGCGACGCCCGGCGCCTCGGTCATGCCGTAGCTCTCGACCACGTGGGTGATGCCGAAGGCCTCGCGCAACGCGTCGGCCGCGGCCTGCGAGACCGGCGCGGCCGAGACCTTGCGCAGCGTCGGGTTGCCGGGAAACTCCGCGCGATCGCGCTTGAGCAGGATGTTGCCGACCGCCGCGATCATGTTGACCTGCGTGACGCCGTGGCGGTTCACCGTCGGCCAGAAGGTCGCCGCGCTGAAGCGTTCCTCGAGCACGAGCCGTGCGCCGCTCGCGATCGCGCCGCCGACGGAATAGAACAGCGCGTTCAGGTGGAACATCGGCAGCACCGCGAGCACGGTGTCGGCCGGCGACAAGCGCACGCGCCAGGCCGCGATCTGCGCCGCCGCCACATAGGTGCGGTGGGTGTGCACCGCCCCCTTGGGCACCCCGGTGGTGCCGGAGGTGAAAACGATCGCGAGCGGCTCGTCGGGTTGCGGCGGCAGCATCGGTGCCGGCGTTGCCTCTCGCGGCGACGCGATCGTTGCGCGCGCAACGGCTTCGCCGAGTTCGAGCGAGCCTGCCGGCACGGCCAGCCACCACGGCGCGCGCCGCAGCCCGGCGATGACCTGCGACACGACCGCCTCGGCCAGATCGGTGGTGATCAGCGCGGCGGCATCGAGCACCGCGAGCACGGGGGCAAGCTCGCCCGCCGTGAGCGCCGGGTTGATCGGTGCGAACACGAAGCCGCGCCGTGCGCAGGCAAGCAGCAGCAGCACCAGCGCGTCGCCGTTGGGCAGCGCGGCAGCAACGCGGTCGCCCCGGCGCAGGCCGGCCGCCACGAGCAGGTCGCCGCAGGCGTCGACGCGGCGATCGAGATCGCGCCAACTGTGCGCGCGCCCGCGCGCCATCAGGAAGAGGGCATCTCCGGCGGCCTGCACGCGAGCCCGGAAAAGGGCATCCAGCGTGTCGGCGGCCCTCGGCAGGCGCAGCGCCTCGAGGCAGGCGCGATCCGTCGCGCCGCGCTCCGCATCCGGTTGGGTGGCCACGCTCACACCAGCCCTGCCGCGCGCGCCTGCGTGAAGGCCTCGGTCTGCGCGCGCACGTGCCAGTCCATGGCCTCGCGCAGCCCCACCGACAGGCCGCCGGCGAGCGATCGCTTGCCCACCCCGAAGGCGCTCGGCGGCATCTTCGCGAGCGACGCGCACAGCTCGTCGGCCGCCGCCTCGAGGTCGGCGACCGCGCAGACCCGATTCACGAGGCCCATCGCAGCCATCTCGCCGGCCGTGAACTCGCGACCGAGCAGCACCATCTCGGCGGCCCGCTGACGGCCCATCAGGCGCGGCATCAGCCAGCCGCCGCCGGCCAGCCCGCGGTGCGATTCGGGCAGCGCGAAGCGTGCGTCCTCGGCCGCAACGACGAAATCGGCGCACAGCGCAAGCGCCGCCCCGCCGCCGCGCGCGTCGGCGTGCACCACGCAGACGATGGGCCGGCGTACCTCGACCATCTCGGCATACAGCGCGAGCACGTCGCTCATGTACGACGAGAAGGCCGCGGCGTCGAAACGGCGGAACTCCTTGACGTCGGCGCCGGCGCAGAAGCAGCGGCCCTCGGCGGTCAGCAGCAGCGCGTGCGGGGCTGCCGCCGCTGCGGCCGGGCTCGGCGGATGCGGGCTGGCGAACGCCGGGCCGCATGCCTCGGCGGCGACTGCGGCATCGACCGCCGCCAACCGTGCGCGCAACGCGGCCACGGTGGCTCGCGACAGCGGATTGACGCCGCTGGCCGAACTCAGGTGCAGCCGCTCCCAGCGCCGGCCGTGGGACTCGTCGACGGTGGCTCGCAGTCGGGTGGGCTCGAAGGCCGTGGGGGCATCCGGCTCGGCCATCGCATCAGTCCAGCGTGATCTTCTCGCGCCGGATCACCTCGCCCCAGGCATCGTGCTCGGCGCGCATGCGGGCGGTGAAGGCCTGCGGATCGCCGAAACCGGGCAGGCCATGGGCCGAGAGCTGACGCATCAGCGCCGCGTCGTCGCGCAGCGCGCCCACCGCCGACTGCAGCGCGGCCAGCACCGGCGGGGGTGTCTGCGCGTGGGCCATCCACGCCAGCCAGAAGCCCACGTCGAAGCCTGGAACGCCGGACTCGGCCACGGTTGGCACCTCCGGCAGGTCGCGCCAGCGCTGCGCACCGGTCACGGCGAGGGCGCGCAGCCGGCCCGCCCGGACCAGCGGCACCGCCAGCGGCGTATCGATCGCGGCATCGACCTCCTGGCCGAGCAGACCCGCCTGAGCGGCGCCCGTCCCCTTGTAGGCCACGGTCGTGGCGCGCACGCCCGCGTGGTGGGTGATCATGTCGAAGGAGAGCTGCGTGATGTTGCCCTGCCCGGCGGACCCGAACCGCAGGTCGCCAGGACGGGCCCGGGCCATCGCCATCAGATCGGCGAGGCTGCGCACGCCCGCCGTGCGCTCGGCCGCCGGATTGACCATCACGATCAGCGGCGCCGACACGATCATCGCCACGGGCGAGAAGTCGCTCATCTGGTAGCCGAGCCGCCGGTAGAGCTGCGGATTGACCGTCATGCCGCTGGAGTTCGTCGCGAGCAGCGTGTGGCCATCGGGCTGCGCACGGATCACGTCGCTCGCGGCGATCACACCGTTGGCGCCGGGCTTGTTCTCGATGACCAGGGGCTGGCCGAGCCGCGCGCGCAGCGCCTCGGCCATCAGACGCGAGACGACGTCGAGGGTGTTGCCGGGCGGAAACCCCACCACCACGCGGATCGGGCGGCTCGGCCAGGCCTGGGCGCGAAGACCCGACGTGGCGGCCGCGGCCGCGGCGGCCACCGGCAGTTGAAGCAGGCTGCGGCGGGCACCGCAGGTCGAACGCTGCGACATGACGTGCTCCCTGGCCGTGGCGGGACGACGGCCGCGGCGATGACGACAGACCTCGAGGGCATCAGCATCGCACCCCCGCCGGCGCAAGCCCAGCGGCAACTCGCGCACGGGTTCCGTAAGCGCCGCGACTTGCGTTCGATCCGGATCCGCCGCGCTTTGCGCCTCGCGACGAATCGGGGAAGATGATTTCCCGTTCCGGACGCATCCGCGCCGGCGACGGGCTCGCGTCTCGCGAGCGCCCGTGTGCAACCCCTATCCGCGAAGGACGACCGATGGCCCGCGTGCGCTGCATCACCGAGATGGGCATGGGCGTCGATGTGCACGGCCGCGATGCCACGAAGGCCGCGCGCCGCGCCGTGTCCGACGCGATCCGCCACAGCAGCCTGGGATTTTTCAGGATGCTGGGCAAGACCGCCCACGACATGTTCGTCGACGTCACGATCGGCGTGCCCGATCCGTCGGCCGTCGACACGAAGGCGGTGGCGGCCGAGCTGCCCTACGGCACGGTCACGGTCAAAGCCGTGCACGGCGGCCTCGAGATCCCGGCCGAGGGCGGCGGCGACGCCATCATCATCGCCAACGCCGCGGTCATCGTCAGCCTTGACGATGACCGCCCTGCCTGAACACCCCCTGGAGACCCCGATGATCAAGCTGTACGGCGCCCCGCTGAGCAACTACCACAACATGGTCAAGAGCGCGCTGCTCGAGAAGGGCATCGCCTTCGAGGAGGTGCTTACGCGGCCTTCGCAGGAAACCGACTACCTGGCCCGCAGCCCGATGGGCAAGATCCCGTGCCTGCAGACCGAGCACGGCTTCCTGACCGAGACCCACGCCATCCTCGACTACCTCGAGGAGATGCAGCCCTCGCCCGCGCTGCTGCCGGCCGATGCCTGGGAGCGCGCGAAGGTGCGGGAGCTGGTGCAGTCGCTCGAGCTCTATGTGGAGCTGGTGGCGCGGCGTGGCCTGGGTTTCCTGTTCGGGCGCGAGGTGCCCGATGCGGTGAAGGCCGACATCGCCCGTGATCTGCCCAAGGGGCTGGCGGCCGTGGGCAAGCTCACGAGCTTCTCGCCCTGGATCGCCGGCAGCCAGTTCACCTACGCCGACATCTTCGCCTACTGGACATTCGCGCTCGCGCGGCTCTCGGGCAAGCACAACGCCGAGCTCGACGTGTTCGCGGCGCTGCCCGGTTCGAAGGCCTGGTTCGATGCGGTTGCCGCGCGGCCCGGCGTGGCGCGCGCGCTCGCCGATCAGGCCGCCGCCCGCGCACCGCGGACCTGAGACTCACCCCCGGAGCATCCCGATGACCCAGGACAGCAGCACCTACTGGAAACGCTCGCGGGTCGAGCTGCGCGCGGCCGGCTTCGACCCCGACCGCGCGGCGAAGACCAACGCGGTCGTGACCATCGCCAGCGCCTACACCAACGCCCACCGCTGCAACAACCGCGTGCGCACGATCACCGACCTGCTGGTCGAGCTGCTCGCCGAGCGCGGCGGCCAGGGCCTGATCGTCGGCGCGCCGGCTGTGTCGGACGCG
>JBILUW010000104.1:0-12140 GCA_044370795.1 Burkholderiaceae bacterium | reverse complement strand
CACCGCGGCCGACTGCTTCGAGATCGGCCACTACGCGCACCACGGCGACGCGATGATCGTGATCTCGGGCTGCGACAAGACCGGTGCGGCCGCGCTGATGCCGCTGGCGCGCACCAACGCCTTAGGCCTGGTGCTCTACCCCGGCACCAGCTCGCCGGGCAGCGTGCCCTTCGAGCCCTGGGCGAGCAAGGGTCAGAACCTGACCATCATGGACTACGCCGAGGGCCGCGCCGCGCACGAGGCCGGCCGCATCAGCGCCGAGCAGCTGGTCGCGCTCGAGCGCAACGTGATGCCGGGCAGCGGCACCTGCGGCGCGATGTTCACCGCCAACACGATGAGCACGCTGGCCGAGTCGATCGGGATGATGCTGCCGCACGGCGCATCGCACCCCGCCGACTACCACGCCGGCAGCGACATCCACGCCGACGTGCGCGCGCAGGCGCGTGCCTCCGTCGACGCGCTCTATCGTCTGATCGAGGCCGGCATCCGGCCACGCGACATCATGACCGAGCGCGCCTTCGAAAATGCGATCACCACCGTCTACGCGATGGGCGGATCCACCAACCTCTACCTGCACGTGCTCGCGATCGCCCGCGAGGCGCAGGTACCGATCACCATCGAACGCATACAGGCCATCGGCGAGCGGGTACCGCTGATCGCGAACCTGCAGCCGCACGGCCCCTACGCGATGGCCGCGCTGCATGCGATCGGCGGCGTGCCGGTGGTCATGAAGGAGCTGCTGCGCGCCGGCCTGCTGCACGGCGACGTGATGACCGTGACCGGACGCACGCTCGCCGAGAATCTGGCCACGGTGCCCACGCTCGAGGAGCTCGGCACCCAGGACGTGGTGCGGCCGATCGCGCGGCCGATCGCCCCGGCCAACAACCACATCAGCGTGCTGACCGGCAATCTCGCGCCCGAAAGTTGCGTGCTCAAGCTGTCGGGCAAGACGCTCGAGAAAGGCGTGTTCCGCGGCACCGCGCGCGTCTTCGAATCCGAGGCCGACACGATGAAGGCGATCCGCGCCGGCCAGATCGTGCCGGGCAACGTCGTGGTCGTGCGCAACGTGGGGCCGGTGGGCGGCCCGGGCATGCCCGAGATGGTCATGCTGACCATCCAGCTGCAGGGGCGCGGGCTGGGCGAAGACGTCGCGCTGATCACCGACGGCCGGTTCTCGGGCGTCTCGCACGGCATCCTGATCGGCCACATCTCGCCGGAGGCCGCGCGCGGCGGGCCGATCGCCGCCGTGCGCGACGGCGACACCATCGTCATCGATCCGCGTGCCCGCACGCTCACGCTGGAGGTGCCGCAGGCCGAGATCGACCGGCGCATGGCGCAATGGCAGCCGCGCCCGCGGCCCGACATCCGGCCCGGCTCGGTGCACGACAAGTACATCCGGCTGGTGTCATCGGCGCACCGCGGCTGCGTGCTCTGAGCAGGCGAGGACACTGACGCCGCAAAGCGCCGCCGGCTCGGCGGGCCGCGCTTTGCGGCGGGATCGCCGCTGCGGCCCGCAGGCTCGCCCTCAGCGCTGATTGGCGATCGCGGTGCGCGGCAGCAGCTCGCCACGCCAGGCGAAGGCCAGCAGCCCGAGCAGCGCCACCCCGATGACGATCATGCCGAGCGCCGCCGCCGCATAGCCGGTGAGCGGAATCGCGGCGCCGGCGATCAGCAACCCGAGGGGCAGCGGATAGATCGCCAGCATGCGCACGCCCATGATGCGGCCCCGGAACCGGGCCTCCGAGGTGCGCAGCAGCAGGATGGCGAGCGACAGCATGCTCAGGCTCTGCGCGACGCCGGCGGCCAGCAGCGTGGCAATCGCGGCCGGCACCGTGCTCGAGAGCACGAAGCCGATCAGGCACAGGTACCAGACCAGCGTCGCGCCGAGCATCATCCAGCCGGCGCGTACGCGCGGCCCGAAAACGCTGATCAGCACCGAGCCGCAGAGCGCGCCGGCGGCGAAGCTCGCAACGAAGAAGCCCAGGCCCGTCTGGTCGAGGCGGAAGACGTCGCGGGCGATGTAGGGCATCAGGCCGCCGGTGAGCGGAAACGCGGTGAGGTTGACCAGCGCCGCCAGCGTCATCGCTGCAAGAAGCCGGGGTGTCTTCCAGACATAGACCAGGCCTTCGCGCAGATCGCGCAGCGGCGTGGGTCGGGGCGGCGCCGCGGCATCGTTCCCGGCCGCTGCCCGCCCGGCGGCGGCGCTGCCGGCTTGGGGCGCCGCGTGGCGTGGCGCGCGTCCGCCGTCGACGCACAGCGTAAGCACCACGCCGACCCCGTAGATGGCCAGGATGGTGATGTAGGCCGGCACCATCCCGAAGGCCGCCATGAACCCCGCGCCAGCCAGCGCGCCGCCCACCTTGGCCGAATCCATCGTCGTGCGCGAGATGCCCATGGCCGACACCAGCAGCGTCGGCGGCACGGTGGCCCCGACCAGCGCGCTGCGCATGCCGATGTCGGTAGGGCGCACCAGTCCGCAAAGCGCCGCCACGGCGATCACCACCGTGGCGTCGAGCCGGCCGGCCAGGGCGAAGCCCAGAATCACGGCGGCGAACAGCGCGTACGACAGCCGCATCGCCGCCAGCACATTGCGCAGCCCGAGCCGGTCACCGAGCGCGCCGAGCATCGGCGAAACCAGCGTACCGATGAACTGCAGCGAACCGAAGACCGTGAGCAGCGTCACCGAGCCGGTCTCGACCAGCACGTACCAGCCCAGGATCAGCGTCTCCATCTCGAGGGCCCAGGCCGTGCACAGGTCGGCCGTCCACTGGAAGCGGAAAGGCCGCAGGCGGAAGGGGGCGAGCGCCGCGATCACCGCCGTGCCCTGGGGCGCACCGGACGCGCGATCAGGACCGGCAGGATCAGCACCAGGTAGACGATGGATGAGAAAAGGAAGATGTCGTTGACCCCCAGCGTGAGCGCCTGCTGCTCGACGATGCGCTCGAGCTGGCCGCGGACCTGCTCGGTGCCCATGCCGGCGCCACGCAGCGGATCGAAGAAACCCTCGTCGAGCGACCAGCCGGGCCGGCTCGCGCCTTCGACGAGGTCGCCGCGATGCACCTGCGAGCGCACGTCCCAGGCGGTGGAGGCGATCGAGGTGCCGAAGGCGCCGGCCGAGATGCGCACGAAGTTGCTCAGGCCGGCGGCCAGCGCCATCTGGTGCGGCGCCACCTGCGAGAACGAGATCGCGCTCATCGCGATGAAGAACAGCGACCCGGCCACGCCCTGCAGCAGCATCGGGATCACGATGGTGCCGTAGTCGGCCTGGATGGTGAACAGCGCGCGCAGCCAGAACGACCAGGCGAAGGCGAAGAACGAGATCACCGCCACCGTGCGGGCGAGCCCGCGGTCGATGCCGCGGCCGGCCACCGGCGAGAACATCACGGCGATCACCCCCACGGGCGCCAGCACCAGGCCTGCCCAGGTGGAGGTATAGCCCATCGCCTGCTGCAGCCACAGCGGCAGCAGCACCACGTTGCCCGAGAACAGCGCAAAGCCGCCCGAAAGCGCGATCACGCCGCAGGCGAAGTTGCGGTTGGCAAACAGCTTCAGGTCGACCACCGGATGGCGATCGGTGAGCTCCCAGGCCACGAAGAACAGGAAGCCGACCGCCGCAACCACCGCCAGCGTGACGATCTCGCGCGACTCGAACCAGTCCTCGTCGCGGCCGGTGTCGAGCATGATCTGCAGCGCCGCCACCCACACGACGAGCAGCGAGAGGCCCACCACGTCGACCGGCGTGCGGCTCACGGCCGTCTCGCGCTTGCGGTAGATCGACCAGGTCATGAGGGCACAGAAGATGCCCACCGGGATGTTGATGTAGAAGATCCATTCCCAGCGCAGGTTGTCGGTGATCCAGCCGCCCAGCAGCGGCCCGCAGATCGGCGCGAGCAGCACCGTCATCGACCAGATGCCCAGCGCCCGCCCGGCCCGCTCGGGCGGGTGGCTGCCGAGCAGCAGGGTCTGCGACAGCGGCATCATCGGCCCGGCCACCAGCCCCTGCAGCACCCGGAAGGCGATCAGCCACTCCATCGACGTGGCGAGCGCGCACAGCCACGAGGCGGCCGTGAACAGCAGCGTGCTGGCGACGAACAGGCGCACCTGCCCGAAACGCGCCGCCAGCCAGCCGGTGAGCGGCACCGAGATCGCGTTGGCGATGGCAAACCCGGTGATCAGCCGCGTCCCCTGGTGCACGCTCGACCCGAGGTCGCCGGAGATGGCCGGCAGCGACACGTTGGCGATCGAGGCATCGAGCACGTTCATGAACGTGGCCAGCGACAGCACCAGCGTGCCGAGCGCGCGCGCGCCGCCCTCCAGAGGCGGCGGCTGAACTGACGATGCGGGGGGCGCGGACATCGGGCGATGGTATCCCGCCGGATCGGGCCACCCGGCCAGCGGATTCCGGGAAGTGGCCGCGCCGCGGTCCCGCCTGGCGCTAGGCCAGCAGGCGGCCGACGATGGCGAGCAGGGCGGCCTGCTCGGCCGCGGGCTCGAAGCGCGGCGCCCGCAAGGCAGCGCGGCGGCGCAGGTCCTCGAGCATGGCCGGCTCGTCGCGGGCGCGCTCGAGCAGGCGGGCGAGCGCCGCGTCATCGCCCACCTCGAAAGTCGCGGGCCAGTCGTCGCCGAGCAGCCCCAGGTTGCCGTCGATGCGCGAGGCGAGCACCGGCGTGCCGCTGCGCAGCGCCTCGATGACGACGTGGGCGCCACCCTCCATCCGGCTGGCGTGCACCAGCACGTGCGCGCCCTGGACGCGCCGGCGCGCGGCCTCGTGCGGCAGCGGGCCCAGCCACCGGTAGCGCGGATGGCTCGCGGCGAGCGCGGCCGCCTGCGCGCCGAGTTCGGGATCGAGCGCGGCACCGATGTGATCGAAGACGATGTCGTCGCGGCCGGCCAGGCGCCGCGCCGCGTGCAGGTAGGTGAGCGGATCCTTCTCGTCGCGCAGGTGCCCGACCATCAGCGCGCGCAGGTGCCGCCCGGTATGCGGCAGCGGCTGGCGCGCGCCGCACGACTGCAGCACCACGTGGCCTTTCGCCCGCTCGGCGGCGTCAAGCCGCAGGAGGCCGCGCTCGTTGAGCACGATCAGGGCGTCGGCCAGGCCCAGCGAGGCCCGGGCGTCGGGGTCGGTGGCGATGTCGCGATAGAGGTCGGTGCCGGTCAGCACCACGATCAGCGGGGCCGTCGGCCGCGCGCGCTTCCAGGCGGCGATCGCGGGCGCCGATCGGCGCGCGTGCAGCGCGATCATCAGATCGGCTGGGCCGCCATCCCAACCGCGGGCCAGCCGCACGCGGTAAGCTGCGCCGAGCAGACGCGCCCAGCGCCGGGCGGTCTGCCAGTTGCCGTTGTTGGCCTCGGCCAGCGCGGGCGTGACGATGACGATGGAACCCGAATGCATGATGCAAGCCTAACGCCGGAATCGGCCGCGTGGGCGCGCACGGCCGGCCGCGCGGGGCTGTCCGAGATGCTGCTGGCCAGCCGCGCCGACACGCTGGCCACGCTCGATGCCTGGGAGGCGGCCCTGCCCGAGCTGCGGGTGCCCCAGATCCCGCAGCTCAATCCGCCGGCGTGGGAGCTTGGCCACATCGGCTGGTTCCAGGCGTGGTGGACGACGCGCAATCCGCAGCGCCGCGCAGGTCGGCACGCCAACCCCGCGGCGCCACGCGGCCCGGCCGACCCGCCCGACGCCGATGCGCTCTACGACTCCAGCCGGATCGCGCACGCGAGCCGCTGGTCGCTGCCCCTGCCCGACATCGCCGCCACCCGCGCTCGGCTCGCGCGCCAGCTCGAGGCCACGCTGGCGCAGCTCGCGGCCGAACCCGACGATGGCGACGAGACGCTCTACTGCTATCGCCTGGCCCTGCTGCACGAAGACATGCACCACGAGGCGGCCCTCTACATGGCCCGCCATCTCGGCATCCCGATCATCGACCCCCGCTGGCAGGCTCCCCGCCTGCCCGAGCCGCCGGCTGCCTGCCCGCTCGCCACGGGCAGCTGGCGTCTGGGCCATCCGGACGACGGCGGTTTCGTCTTCGACAACGAGGTGCCGGCCACCACCGTGAACACGACGGCCACCGTCATCGACGCGCAGGTGGTGCGCTGGGCCGAATACCTGCCCTTCGTCGCCGACGGCGGCTATCGGACGGCCCGATGGTGGGATGCCGACGGGCTGGCCTGGAAGGCCGCCACCGGCGCGCGCGCCCCCCGCTACCTGCGGCAGGAAACCGGCGCATGGCAGCAGTGGCGCCACGGGCAATGGATGACGCTCGATGCAACCGAGCCGGCCTGCCACCTCAGCCGCCACGAGGCGCGGGCGTGGTGCCGCTGGGCCGGCAGGCGATTGCCCACCGAGGCCGAGTGGGAACGCGCCGCGCTCAGCGCCGGCCCGGGCTTCCGGTGGGGCGACGTCTGGGAGTGGACCGACAGCCCCTTCGCCCCATTTCCGGGCTTCGTCGCGCATCCGTACCGCCACTACTCGGCGCCCTGGTTCGACGGCCGCCCGGTGCTGCGCGGCGCGTCGTTCCTGACCCAGCCCCGGATGCGGCATGCGCGCTACCGCAACTTCTTCCCTGCCGAACGCAACGACGTGCCGGCCGGGTTTCGCAGCTGCCCCCCGGGGGGTTGAGCGCCGCCGGCGCCGGCGCACTGTAACCTGCGGGCAGTGCGCCGCGAATTGACCACCAGTATCCGCTGCTCGCCAGTACCCGCCAGTCGGCGGGCTGCCTCAACCCCCGACGGCACGGAGCCTTTCATGACCCCTGTTGCGCGCATCCTGCTCCCCATCCTGGCCCTCGTTCTCGCCGGCCTGAGCTCGCTGGCGCAGGCGCTCACCATCGAGCCCTACACCGCGCAGGCGCTGACCGCCGCCCAGGCGGCCGGCCGCCCGGTGGCCGTGCTCTTTCACGCCGACTGGTGCGGCACCTGCAAGCAGCAGGACAAGGCGTTCTCGCAGCTGAAGACCGAGGGCGGGCTCGACATGGTGCTGCTGGTTGCCGACTACGACCGCGAAAAGGATCTGCGCCGCAACCTCAACGTGCGCAGCCAGTCGACGCTGGTGGTCTTTCGTGGCAGCGCCGAGAAGGCGCGCGTCGGCGGCGAGACCGATCCCGCCAAGCTGCGCGCGGCGCTGCGCACGGCGCTCTGACGCCACGCCCGCCACCACCGCGCGCCCCGGAGCCACCCGATGTCCGTCACCTTGCCGCAGCTGGGCCTGAGCCTGGCCGCGGGCAGTCTCACCACGCTGAGTCCCTGCGTGTTCCCGCTGCTGCCGCTGGTGCTCGGCGGCGCCCTGCAGGCCAGTCGGCTGGCGCCCGTCGCGCTGGGCGTGGGCATGGCCGCCTCGTTCGCCCTCATCGGCATGATCGTGGGCGCGCTTGGCCCCGCCCTGGGCATCGACAGCGACCACGTCCGGGTCTTCGGCGGGCTGCTGCTCGTTACGCTGGCTGCCGTGATGCTGGTGCCGGCCTGGAGCGAGCGCTTCACGCAGTGGATGACGCCGCTGGCCTCGGGCGCCGGCAGCGTCAGCGCCCGCCTGTCGGGCGGATCGCTGGGCAGCGCGCTGCTGCTGGGCGCCGTGCTGGGCCTGGTCTGGAGCCCGTGCTCGGGCCCGCTGCTCGCCTCGGCACTCACGCTGGTGGCCAGCGAGGGCGGCGTAGCCCGCGGCGGGCTGATCCTGGGCGTGTTCGGCGTGGGCGCTGCGATCCCGCTGGTGGCGGTGGCCTACGCCTCGCGGGCCGGCTTCACGCGGGCGCGCGGCTGGATCATGGCGCGCATTGCGGGCCTCAAGACCGGCTTCGCGCTGCTGCTCGGCGGCATGGGCCTGCTCATCCTGACCGGTGGCGACAAGTGGCTCGAGGCGCGGGTCAATGCGCTGCTGCCCGACGGCTGGCTGGCGCTGACGGTGCTCTTCTAGGCGCCACGCGGGCGCCCGGCGGCCGGCCCCATCGCCAGAAAGACGGCGAACCAGCCGGCCTCGTCGGACCAGTGGCGTACGGCGCCGAACCCGGCCTGCGCGAGCAGCGCCTCGAAGCCCGCGATCGTCCACTTGCAGCTGTTCTCGGTGTGGATGCGCTCGCCGGCGGCGAAGGCGCGCTGCGCGCCCGGCCAGCGCACGCGCAGCGCCTCGCGGGCCTCCAGGTGCATCTCGATGCGCGCCGCCCGCGGCTCGTAGAAGGCCACGTGCTGCCATTGGCGCAGGTCGAAGTCGGCGCCGAGCAGGCGGTTGAGGTGGCGCAGCAGGTTGAGGTTGAAGGCCGCGGTCACGCCCAGCGGGTCGTCGTAGGCGCGCTCGAGCACGGCCGGGTCCTTGACCAGATCGACGCCGATCAGCAGGGCGCCCCCCTCGGCGATGGCGCACGCCTCGCGCAGCAGGCGCAGCGCCTCGCCGGGCGTGAAGTTGCCGATGCTCGAGCCGGGGTAGAAGACCAGCGCAGGCTCATCGCCGAGGATCTCGGGTGGCAAGGCGAGCCTGGTGGCGAAGTCCTGAATCACGGCGGTGAAGGCGATGCCGGGATGGGCCTGGGCCAGAGGCGGCAGCACGGCGCGCAGATGATCGAGCGCGATATCGACCGCCACGTAGCGCGCGGGCGCGACCACCTCGAAGAGCGCCGCCGCCTTGGCGCAGTTGCCGGCGCCCAGATCGACCATGGTGAGGCGCTCGCCGAGGCTGCCGCGCAGCGCGCCGGCCATCTCCACGCCGTGCCGCGAGAAAACCGCGGCCTCGGTGCGGGTGAGGTAGTACTCTTCGAGCTCCGTGATCGCCTCGAAAAGCCGGGACCCCAGCGCGTCGTAGAAAAACTTCGGCCCCACCGACGCGTGTGGCGCGAGCAGGCCGCGCGCAGCCTCGGCAGCGAGCGCGCCCTCATCGAGGCTGCCGGTCTCGATGAAACGCAGCGGCTTCACCGGAAGTGGGGCGGTGGGTGTCGGGGGGCTCATCAGGATCCGGCAAGGCGCGCGTCACCTACTTTACCCGCTTCGCCGTCGTCGCAACCCGACAGGAGATTTCCGATGTCCCAGATCGTCTTCCTGCGCTTCCTCAAGGCCCTGGCCGGGGTGGCGCTGTTCGCGGCGGCCGCCGCCCTGCAGGCCCAGACGGTGCTGCGCGTGACCACCATTCCCGAGGAGGCCGCCACCGAGCAGGTGCGCAAGTTCGGCCCCATCGTGGCCTACCTCGAGAAGCGGCTCGGCATGAAGGTGGAGTTCACCCCGGTCAGCGACTACCCGGCGGCGGTCGAGGCGCTGGTCAATCGCAAGGTCGATCTGGTCTGGTTCGGCGGCTTCACCCACGTGCAGGCGCAACTGCGCTCCGGCGGCAAGATCGTTCCGATCGCGCAGCGCGAGGAAGACACGAAGTTCCAGTCGGTGTTCATCGCCAAGACCGACTCCGGCATCAGGAGCCTCGCCGACCTGAAGGGCCGGCTGGTCAGCTTCGGTTCGCAAAGCAGCACGTCGGGCCACCTGATGCCGCGCTTTTTCCTGCTGCAGGCCGGCCTCACGCCCGAAAAGGACTTCCGGCGCGTGGCCTACAGCGGGGCGCACGACGCGACCATCGCCTCGGTGGTCAGCGGCAAGGTCGACGCGGCAGCGCTCGACATCACCGTGTGGCGCAAGTTCGTCACCGAGAACCGGGTCGACACCAAGGCCGTCGACGTCTTCCACACCACGCCCACCTACTTCAACTACAACTGGTCGATGCACGTCGACTCCCCGGCCGAGCTGCGCCAGCGCGTGCAGAAGGCGCTGCTCGACATCGACCCGGCCACCGCCGAGGGCCGAGAGATCCTGCAGCTGAACCGTGCCACCCGCTACATCCCGACCTCGCCCGAGAACTACAAGGGCCTGGAGGCCGCCGGCCGCAGCGCGGGCCTGATCTGATGGGCGCGGGGCCGTCCGGGCGGCCGACTGGCATCGCCAGCGATCGTTGCGCTCGCAACGTTTCGCACGTGCCCGACCGCGGGCAGCGGGGGCGCGGGTGAAGCTCGAGCTGATCGCAGCCAGCGCTCGCCATCCGGCCGCGCGCGCCGGCGCCGCACCGGCCCTGCGCGAGGCCGCGCTCGCGGTGGCCGCCGGCGAGCGGCTGGCCGTGATCGGCCCATCGGGCGCCGGCAAGACCACCATGATGCAGCTGCTGGCCTGCGCGCTGGCGCCGTCGGCCGGCGGCCTGCGGCTGGACGACACCGACCCCTGGACGCTGCCCAGGCGCGCGCTGCAGCGGCTGCGCGGGCAGCTCTTCCTTGCGCCCCAGGTGCCGCCACTGCCGCCGCGCCAGCGGGTGGTCACTGCGGTGCTCGCCGGACGCCTGCCGGCGATGAGCCTGCTCGCCAGCGTGCGCAGCCTCGTGCATCCGACCGACATCCCGGCGGCGCACGCGGCGCTGGCCCGCTTCGATCTGGCCGACAAGCTCTTCGAGCGGGTCGATCGCCTGTCGGGCGGCGAGCGCCAGCGGGTGGGCCTGGCGCGCGCGCTGCTCGCGCCGGCGCGCCTCTGGCTCGTCGACGAGCCGCTGTCGGCGCTCGATCCCACCCGGGCGCGGCAGGCCCTGAGCACCCTGGTCGACGAGGCCCAGGCCCGCGGCGTCACTCTGGTGGCCACCCTCCACCAGGTCGAGATGGCGCTGGCCCACTTCCCGCGCATCGTCGGGCTGCGCGATGGCCGCGTCGCCTTCGATCTGCCGGCCGCGCAGGTCACGCGCGAGCGCCTCGCCCAGCTCTATGCGCAGTTCGAGCACGAGCTCGTCGCGCCACAGGCCGCCGGCGCGGCGATGCCGCCGCCCGACTCGAGCGGCGCGCCAGCGCCGATGCACTGCCGCTGAGCCCGTGACGGCCTCGCCAGCCTCCGCGCATCCGGCGCTGCGCGACCCCGCCTGGGTCGGCCGCATCGCCTGGACCGGCGTGGCGCTGGTCCTGCTCTGGCCGCTGCTCGTGGCCACCGAGTTCAAGCCCTGGGAGCTGTTCGAGGCGCGCAACCTGAAGGTCACCGGCGACTTCCTCGCGAGCTTCCTGCCGCCGGCGCACGCCCCCGACTTCCTCCTGATGGTGGCGCGCGAGACCTGGCGCACGGTGGCGATCGCCACCGCCGGCATGGCCCTGGCCCTGCTGATCGCCGTGCCGCTGACGCTGCTTGCCACCTCGGTGCTGTCGGTGTCGGCGCTGCCCGGGCGGATGGCACGGCTGCCCTTCGCGCTGCGCCAGCTGGTGCGCGCCGTGCTCGTCGTGCTGCGCAGCGTGCCCGAGCTGGTCTGGGCGCTGGTCTTCGTGCGGGTGGTCGGCCTGGGGCCAACGGCCGGCGTGCTGGCCATCGCGCTCACCTACGGCGGGATGCTCGGCAAGGTCTACGCCGAGATCCTCGAGAGCGGCGACACCCACGCCACCCAGACGCTGCTGCGCAACGGCAGCTCGCGCCTGCAGGCCTTTCTGTACGGGCTGCTGCCGCAGAACGCTGCCGAGCTCACCAGCTACACCGTCTACCGCTGGGAGTGCGCGATCCGCAGCTCGGTGGTGCTGGGCTTCGTCGGCGCCGGCGGGCTCGGCCAGCAGCTCGACAATTCGATGAAGATGTTCCACGGCGGCGAGGTGCTGACGATGCTCGCGGTCTTCGTCGCGCTGGTCGCGCTCGCCGACGCCGTGAGCGCCAGCCTGCGGCGCGCGCCGACGCGGGCTGGCCCCGGGCATCGCTGGAACGCCGGCGCGATCGCCGCCGCGGGCGCGCTGCTGCTCGCCGCCGTCAGCTTCGCCACGCTCGGCCTGCAGTGGGCCCAGTTCTTCTCGCTCGAGGCGCTGCGCAGCATGGGCCGCTTCGTCGCGGAGTTCTTTCCGCCCGACCTGGCCACCGCCTTCCTGCTCAAGGTCTGGATGGGCACCTGGGAGACGCTGGCGATGTCGGCGCTCGGCACGCTGCTGGCCGCGCTGGCCGGGCTGGCGCTCGCGCTACCCGCCAGCCGCCTGCACGAGGCCGACGCGGCGCGCGGGCGCGGCGCAACCCGGCTGCTGCTCAACGCGCTGCGCTCCGTGCCCGAGCTGGTGTGGGCCGCGCTGCTGCTGATCGCCGCCGGTCTGGGCCCCTTCGCCGGCACGCTGGCGCTGGCCGCGCACACTACCGGCGTGCTCGGGCGGCTGTTCGCCGAGGCCATCGAGAACGCGCCGCCCGGG
>JBILUW010000278.1:0-5014 GCA_044370795.1 Burkholderiaceae bacterium | reverse complement strand
GTTCACGCCTGGGGCATGACCGAGCTCTCGCCGCTGGGCACGCTGTCGCGGCTGAAGGCGCGCCATCAGGCCGTGCCCGAGGACGCCCGCCAGCGCATCCTCGAGAAGCAGGGCACGGCCATCTTCGGCATCGACATGAAGATCGTCGGCGACGACGGCATCGAGCTGCCCTGGGACGGCAAGACCTACGGCAATCTGCTCGTGCGCGGGCCCTGGGTGCTGCGCGAGTACTACCGCGGCGAAGGCGGCGACCCGCTGCTGTACGACGAGCAGGGCCACGGCTGGTTCCCCACCGGCGACGTGGCCACCATCGATGCCGAGGGCTACATGCAGATCACCGACCGCAGCAAGGACGTGATCAAGTCCGGCGGCGAATGGATCAGCTCGATCGACCTTGAGAATCTGGCGATTGCCCATCCGGCGGTGGCCAACGCGGCGGTCATCGGCGTGGCCCATCCCAAGTGGGACGAGCGGCCGCTGCTGATCGTCGCGCGCAAGCCCGGCGCGCAGCTCACGAAGGACGAGCTGCTCGCCTTCTACGAGGGCAAGATCGCCAAGTGGTGGATGCCCGACGACGTCCAGTTCGTCGATGCCATCCCGCTGGGGGCAACCGGCAAGATCCTCAAGACGAAATTGCGCGAGCAGTTTCGCGACTACCGCTTGCCCACGGCCTGAGCGGCCGCAAGCGGCGCGCACGCGGCAGGGGCCGCTCGCGCGCCTCTGGCATCATCGCGCAGCCGGATCCGCGATCCGGCCCAAACCATGCATGGAGACAACGTGAGCCAGGCTTCCTACCGCGTCGACGGCGACGTCGCCGTCATCACCATGAACAATCCCCCGGTCAACGGACTGGGGCTCGAACTGCGCCGAGGCATCGTCGATGGCCTCGAGCGCGCGATGGCCGACGCCGCGGTGCGCGCGGTCGTGCTCACCGGCGGCGGCAAGGCCTTCTCGGGCGGCGCCGACATCCGCGAGTTCAACACCCCCAAGACCTTCGCCGAGCCCAACCTGGGCACGATCATCGCCATGATCGAGAGCGCCGCCAAGCCGGTGGTCGCGGCCATCCACTCGGTGGCCATGGGTGGCGGGCTGGAGCTGGCGCTCGCCTGCCATTTCCGGGTGGCCGCGCCCGGCGCCCAGATCGCGCTGCCCGAGGTCAAGCTCGGCCTGCTGCCCGGCGCCGGCGGCACCCAGCGCCTGCCGCGCGTGGTGCCTTTCGAGATGGCGATGAACATGATCGTCACGGGCCAGGCGATCGCCTCCGAGAAGTTCAAGGGCACCCGCCTGTTCGACCAGATCGTCGAGGGCGACCTGCTCGCCGGGGCCATCGCCTTCGCACGGGCTGCAGTCGAGGGCAAGCGTGGCCTGCCGCGCGTGCGCGACCTGGCGGTCGACTATCCGAACGCGCAACCCTACGTGCAGTTCGCGCTCGCCACCATCGGCACCGTGGCCCCCCGTTATCCGGCGCCGCGCAAGTGCGCCGAGGCCGTGGCCGCGGCCGCCAGCCTGCCTTTCGACGAAGGCCTGAAGTTCGAGCGCCGTGCCTTCGCCGAGCTGGTCGATACCCCCGAGTCGAAGGCGCTGCGCCACATCTTCTTCGGCGAGCGCGCCGCCGCCAAGATCCCCGACATCCCCGACGACACCCCGCTGCGCCCCATCCGCAGCGCCGCCGTGATCGGCGCGGGCACCATGGGTGGGGGCATCGCGATGAACTTCGCCAACGCCGGCATCCCGGTGCGCCTGCTCGAGGTCAAGCAGGAACCGCTCGATCGCGGCATCGCCACCATTCGCCGCAACTACGAGAACACCGCCCGCAAGGGGCGCATCAAGCCCGAGGACGTGGAAAAGCGCATGGGTCTGATCACGCCCACGCTGAGCTACCAGGACATCGCCGACGCCGACATCGTGATCGAGGCGGTGTTCGAGGACATGCCGGTCAAGGAAGCCGTGTTCCGCCAGCTCGACGCGGTGATGAAGCCCGGCGCCATCCTGGCCAGCAACACCTCCACGCTCGACGTCGACCAGATCGCCGCCTTCACGAAGCGCCCGCAGGACGTCATCGGCACGCACTTCTTCAGCCCGGCCAACGTGATGCGGCTGCTCGAGATCGTGCGCGGCGCCAAGACCGCCAAGGACGTGCTCGCCACGACCATGGCGCTGTCCAAGAAGATCGGCAAGCTCGGCGTGGTCTCGGGCGTGTGCGACGGGTTCATCGGCAACCGCATGATCGAGCAGTACAGCCGCCAGGCCGCCTACATGCTCGAGGAGGGCGCCACGCCGCAGCAGGTAGACCGCGCCATCGAGCGCTTCGGCTTCGCGATGGGCCCGTTCCGGATGGCCGATCTCGCCGGCAACGACGTGGGCTGGTACATCCGCAAGCGCCGCTACGCCGAGCGACCCGACATGCAGTACCCGAAGATTCCCGACAAGGTCTGCGAACTCGGCCGCTTCGGCCAGAAGACCGGCGCCGGCTACTACCGCTACGAGGCCGGCAAGCGCGACGCCATCCCCGACCCCGTGATCGAGAAGCTCATCGCCGACCACCGCGCCGAACTCGGCATCACGCCGCGGCGCATCAGCGACGACGAGATCGTTCACCGCCTGATCTTCGCGCTGGTCAACGAGGGCGCCAAGATCCTGGAGGAGGGCATCGCGCTGCGGGCCTCCGACATCGACATGATCTACCTGACCGGCTACGGCTTTCCGGCCCACGTTGGCGGCCCCATGCTCTACGCCGACGTCTGCGGCCTGTACAACGTGGTCAAGCGCATGCAGGGCTATGCCGCGCTGGGGCACGGCGACACCGCGTTCTGGACCCCGGCGCCGCTGCTCGCGCGGCTGGCCGCCGAGGGCAAGGGCTTCAACGGCTGATCGCGGCCGACCACCTGAAAGGATCGAACCATGCGTGAAGCAGTCATCGTCTCCACCGCGCGCACCGGCCTGGCCAAGTCCTGGCGTGGCGCGCTCAACATGACCCACGGCGCCACGATGGGCGGGCACGTCGTGCGCGCCGCCATCGAGCGCGCCGGCATCGAAGCCGGCGAGGTCGAGGATGTCCTGATGGGATGCGCCACCCCCGAGGGCGCCACCGGCGGCAACATCGCCCGCCAGATCGCCCTGATGGCCGGCTGCCCGGTCACGGTCTCGGGTGTCACCGTCAACCGCTTCTGCTCGTCGGGCCTGCAGACCATCGCGATGGCCGCGCAGCGGATCATCGCCGGCGAGGGCGACGTCTACGTCGCCGGCGGCGTCGAGTCGATCTCGTGCGTGCAGAACCAGGCCAATCGCCACATGGGCGAGGACCCGGCGCTCAAGGCGCGCAAGCCCGAGATCTACTGGTCGATGCTCCAGACCGCCGAGCAGGTGGCCAAGCGCTACGACGTCTCGCGGCAGCGCCAGGACGAATACGGGGCGCGCAGCCAGCAGCGCGCCTGCGCGGCGGCCGCCGCGGGCCTGTTCAAGGACGAGATCGCGCCCATCACCGTGACCATGGCCACGGTCGACAAGCACACCAGCGCCATCGTCTCGCGCGAGGTCACGCTCGCCGACGACGAGGGCCGCCGCGAGGGCACCACCTACGAGGCGGTGTCGCAGATCCGGCCGGCGCTGCCGGGCGGCGTCATCGCGGCCGGCAACGCCAGCCAGTTCTCCGACGGCGCCGGCGCGGTCGTGGTCATGGAGCGTTCGCTTGCCGAAAAGCGCGGTCTCAAGCCGCTGGGCGCCTTCCGCGGCTTCGCGGTGGCGGGTTGCGAGCCCGACGAGATGGGCATCGGCCCGGTCTTCGCGGTGCCCAAGCTGCTGGCGCGCGCCGGCCTGAAGGTCGAGGACATCGACCTGTGGGAGCTCAACGAGGCCTTCGCAGTGCAGGTGCTGTACTGCCGCGAGCGCCTGGGCATCCCCGACGAGCGCCTCAACGTCAATGGCGGTGCGATCGCCATCGGCCATCCGTACGGCCTGAGCGGCCAGCGCCTGACCGGGCACGCGCTCATCGAAGGTCGCCGGCGCGGCGCGCGCCACGCGGTGGTCACGATGTGCGTCGGCGGCGGCATGGGCGCGGCCGGCCTGTTCGAAGTCTACTGACCGACCGATGGCGATGCAGCCGCCCGGCCCGCCTTTCCTGCAGCACCTCGGCGGCAGCATCGCCGATCTCGATGAGGGTGGCGAGGTCACCCTCGATCTTCGACCCGAGTTCTGCAACTCGCGCCAGGTCGCCCACGGCGGGGTGGTCATGACCATCCTCGACGTGTGCATGGCGCGGGCGGCGCGCGCCCGCCGGCGCGCCGACGGCCACTCCGACCCCCGCGTGGGCACCCACGAGATGAAGGCCACTTTCCTGAAGCCGGGCACCGGCGGCTCGCTCACCGCCCACGGCACCTGCCTGCAGCACAGCGCCTCGATGGCGTTCTGCGAGGGCGAGGTGCGCGACGAGCGCGGGCGTGTCGTTGCCCGGGCCTCCGGAACCTTCAAGTTCATCCTGCCGCGCGCAAGCGCCGCCCCGGCCGCAGGCTGAGGCGGCCGGCGCACGCGCTCCAAGGAGCCGATCACCATGAGTCTCGTGAACCAGCGCATCGTGCTGGCCAGCCGCCCGCGCGGCCAGGTCGTGCCCGACAATTTCCGCCTCGAGCAGGCGCCCGTGCCCGAACCTGCCGCCGGCCAGCTGCTGGTGCGCAACGACTGGCTCTCGCTCGATCCCTACATGCGCGGGCGCATGGACGACGTGCGCTCGTACGTCGCGCCGCAGCCCCTCGACGAGGTCATGGGCGGCGGCACCGCCGGCGAGGTGATCGCCTCGCGCCACCCCGGCTTCGCCGTCGGCGACCAGGTGGTCGGTCGCCTCGGCTGGCAGCGCTACGCGATTTCCGACGGTACGGGACTGAGCAAGGTCGAGACCGCAAGCATCCCGCTGTCGGCCTACCTCGGGTGCGTGGGCATGCCCGGCGTGACCGCCTGGTACGGACTCACCCAGATCATCGCGCCCAAGGCCGGCGAGACGGTGGTGGTGTCCGCCGCCAGC
>JBILUW010000228.1:0-6520 GCA_044370795.1 Burkholderiaceae bacterium | reverse complement strand
AACGACATCCGCACCACGCTGCAGGCGCTGATCGCCACCTACGACAACGCCAACAGCCTGCACACCAACGCTTTCGACGAGGCGATCACCACGCCCACCGAAGACAGCGTGCGCCGCGCGATGGCCATCCAGCTGATCATCAACCGCGAGTGGGGGCTGGCCAAGAACGAGAACCCGCTGCAGGGCAGCTTCATCGTCGAGGAGCTCACCGAGCTGGTCGAGGAGGCGGTGCTCGCCGAGTTCGAGCGCATCGCCGAGCGCGGCGGGGTGCTCGGCGCCATGGAAACCGGCTACCAGCGCGGCCGCATCCAGGACGAGAGCATGCACTACGAGATGCTCAAGCACACCGGCGAGCTGCCCATCATCGGCGTGAACACCTTCCGCAACCCCAAGGGCGACCCCATCCCCGAGAAGCTCGAGCTCGCGCGCTCCACCGAGGAGGAAAAGCGCTCGCAGCTCGCCCGCCTGGCCGACTTCCACGCGCGCCACGCGCACGAGGCACCGGCGATGCTCGCGCGCCTGAAGCGCACCGTGATCGACAACGGCAACGTCTTCGAGGTGCTGATGGACGCCGTGCGCTGCTGCTCGCTCGGCCAGATCACCGAGGCCCTGTTCGAGGTCGGGGGCCAGTACCGCCGCAGCATGTGAGCCTGGTGCTGCTCAACCCGCGCGCCGCCGGCGGGCGCGCGGCTCGGCTGCACGGGCCGATCGCGGCCTGGCTGCGGGTGCACTGGCCGGGCGCCCGGCTCGAGGCGCCTCGGCATCCCGACGAGGCGATCGAGCTCATCGAGCGCAGCCCGCGGGGCGGGCGCATCGTGCTGATCGGCGGCGATGGCACCGTGCACCGGCTGCTGCCGGCGCTGGTCGACGGCGCCTGCGAGCTGGGGCTGGTGCCTGCGGGCAGCGGCAACGACACCGCCCGCGCGCTCGGCGTGGCCGGCCTGCGCTGGGACGGCGCGCTCGCGCTCGCGCTGCAGGGGCGCACGCGAGCCGTCGACCTCGGCGAGTGCGCCTTCGCGGGGCGGCGCCTGCTCTTCGCCAGCAGCCTGGCCGCCGGGTTCGACGCGGCCGTCGGCATGCGCGCCCTGCGTGCGCCGGTCTGGCTGGGCGGACAGCCACGCTACCTGTGGGCAACCTTGGGCGAATTGGCGGCGCTGCGAACCTGGCGGCTGCGGGTGCGGCTGGACGGGCGCGTCGTGCACACGGGGCCAACGCTGTTCGCGTCGGTGCTCAACACCGCCACCTACGGGGCGGGGCTGCCGGCCGCGCCAAAGGCCCGGCCCGACGACGGCCAGCTCGACGCGCTGGTCGCCGGCCGATTCGGGCGCCTCGGCGCACTCGCCATGCTGCCGCGGCTGATGGCGGCGCGCCACCTCACGCACGCGCAGGTGCGCTGCATGCCCTGCCAGGAGCTCATCGTCGACAGCGAGCATCCGGTGCCGCTGGCCGGCGACGGCGAGCCGGCCGGCCACGCGCGCAGCTGGCGGGTGCGGGTGTTGCCCGGCGCGCTGCGGGCGGTGGCGGCGGCGCCCGGCGGCTGATCGCACCGGTCGCGGAAACCCGCGGCGCGACGCTCGCGCGGCCGCGGGCGGACCCGCGCCCGATGCGCATACGCGCCCGGCGGTCTACTATCCGGCGACCGATCCCGCTCCCAGGAGACCGACCCGATGAACCCCACCTCGATCGCCGCCATCGAAGCCGCCGACGCGCGCCGCGTGCAGGCCACGCTGGCCAAGGACGCCGCCACCCTGCGCGAGATCTTCGCCGACGACCTGCTCTACGTGCACAGCAGCGCCACCGCCGAAGACAAGGCCACCTACATCGAGCGCGCCACCACCGGCTTCTACGACTATCGCGAGATGACGCTGCTGCGCCGCGCCTTCCGCGACTACGGCGACGTGGTGGTGGCCGACGGCGACGTGCGCATCCACGTCGTGGTGAAGGCCGGCGAGAAGATCTTCGTCACCCGTTTCCTGCAGGTCTGGGTGAAGCGCGACGGCCGCTGGCAGCTCGCCTCCTGGCAGTCGACCACCGTGCCGGGGGCCTGAGGCCATGGCCGCGGGCACCGCCACGCTCGCCCCCGGCAGCGGCCGCTCGTCCTACGTGCGGCGCGGCGACGGGCCGCACTGGGAACGCACCGCGTCGGCCGACGGCGAGCGCGTGATGCACCTGGGCGACGCGATGCTGCTGCTGCGCCACGAGGACTGCATGGCGGTGCTGCGCGATCCTCGCTTCACGCAGTGGAACTTCGCGCAGGTCGAGCGCAACCCGGCGATCGACCGCCGCTTCGTCGAGCGACGCCGCCAGGCCTTCCTGAGCATGGAAGGTCCCGACCACCAGCGGCTGCGCCGGCTGGCGATGGTCGCGCTCTCGCCGCAGGTCGCCGATCGCCATCGCCCGCGGATGCGCGCCATCATGGACGGCCTGATCGACGCCGTGCTGCCCGCCGGCCGCATGGACGCGGTCGGCGACGTCCTCGAGCGTTACCCGATGCCGGTGATCTGCGGCATCCTCGGCGTGCCACAGGAGGACATCCCCTTCTTCGCGCAGACCGCGCTCGACTGGACCCGCTGGATGTACGGCGGGCCGCCCGCGGTGCCGGCCGCGCTCGCCGCGCACGAGGCGATGGACGCCTACATGGCACGCCTGGTCGAGGGTCGCGCCGGCCACGACGGCGATGACGTCATCAGCGGCCTGCTGCGCGCCGAATCCGAGGGTGACCGGCTGACCCGCGCCGAGGTGATCCATACCGCCGCGGCGCTGATCGTGCCCGGACTCGAGACCACCTTCTCGTCGCTGGGATCCGGGCTCTACCTGTTCGCGCAGCACCCCGAGCAGTGGGAGATGCTCGCGGCCGATCCCGCGCTGCTGCCCACCGCGGCCGAGGAGATCCTGCGTTTCGCGCCGGTGGCGCCGACGCTCGAGCGCATCGCCAACGAGGACATCGAGATCAACGGACTGAGGGTGCCGCGCGACACCCAGGTCGTGCTCGCGGTGGCCGCCGTCAATCGCGACCCGGAACTCTTCCCCGATCCCGACCGTTTCGACATCACGCGCCGGCCGCAGCGGATGCTGCACATGAGCTTCGGCGGCGGCCGCCACACCTGCCTGGGCCTGCACATCGCCCGCGCCGAACTTCAGGAAGGCCTGCGCTGCCTCAGCCAGCGGCTGACGGCGCTCGAGCTCGACGGCGAGGTCGGCTGGAGCATCCCGCTGGGCTTCCAGGGGCCGCGGAAGATGCCGATGCGCTTCAGGCCGCGCTGACGCCGCCGAGCGCGACGCGCAGCATCGCATCCGGATCGACCCGACCCAACCGGCCGGCGAGCGCGAGCGTGGGCCGGCTCTCGAGCATGCCGGCGAGGGCCCGGCGCAGCGCCGCCTCGTCGATGGCCTGCAGCTGCGCGAGCCGCTCGGACGGCGGCACCACGCGCCCGTGCGCCAGCAGGTCGCGCCCCAGCCACTCGGCGAAGGAGGCCGGCCGCTCGAGGCTGCGGGCCAGGCGCATCGCCTGCTGGTTGCGGCTGCGCTCGACGTCGTCGGCGTCCAGGCGCGCGGCCGCCTCGACGAGGGTGTCGAGCACCACCTGCAGCAGCTCGCCGAGGTTGCGCGGCGACACGCCGGCGGTGACCTGGAGCACCCCGGCATCGTCGAGGGTGTCGGTCCAGGCGTCGATCTGGTAGGCCAGGCCGCGCTGCTCGCGCACCGACTGGAACAGGGGCGAGGACATGCCGCCGCCGAGCAGCTCGGCGAGCAGTTCGTGGATGGCATGCGCCGGATCGTCGCGGCCGGGTACCGGCCAGCCGAGCACCACCGAGGTCTGCTCGGTGTCGTCGTCGAGGTGGCGGTAGCCGCCTCCCCAGCGGGCCCGATCGCGCGCCAGCGGCTGCCCGGCGGGCAGCCCGCCGAAGTGATGGGCGACCCGCTCGACGAAGGCGTCGTGGTCGACACCGCCCGCGGCAGTGATGACCATGCCGGCGCCGGTGCAGTGGCGCGCCTGGTGGGCGAGCAGATCGTCGCGGGCGATGCGGCGCACGTTGCGCGGCCGGCCGAGGATGGGCCGGCCCAGCGCCTGGCGCGGGAAGGCGAGCGCGTCGAAGGCGTCCTGGGCGACCGACTCGGGGTCGTCGGCCGCGTCGCCGAGTTCCTGGAGGATGACCTGGCGCTCGCGCTCGATCTCGTCGGGCGGGAAGACCGAACGGCCGAGCACGTCGGCCATCACCGCCAGCGCCGTGTCGGCATGGGGCGACAGCATCAGCGCCTCACAGGCGGTGTGGTCCTTGGCGGTGTAGGCGTTGATGCTGCCGCCCAGCCGCTCGATCTCGAGCGTGATGGCGCGTGCATCGCGCTGCGCCGTGCCCTTGAAGGCCATGTGCTCGTAGAAGTGCGACAGGCCGTTGAGGGCCGCCGGCTCGTCGCGCGAGCCCACGCGCAGCCAGGCGCCCAGCGCCACGGTGCGAAATCCGGGCATGGCCGCGGTCGCCACCCGCAGCCCGTTGGGCAGGGTGGTGTTGCGCAGGTCGGGATCGGCGTAAGGCATCGCGGGTTCCGATTCTACGCCGCCGGCGTCGGCGTCCCGACGATGACCACGGGGCAGGAAAGCGAGATCGGGCGCCCGCCCTGCGCCAGGCGGCGCTGCTAGGCTTGCCTAAAGGAGACCGGGATGGATCTGAATCCGCCGCTGATCGCGCTGTTCCGACGCCTGCTGGCCGAACGCGACCAGCCGGAAGGCGCCGACTGGGACGCCACCGACAGCGAGATCGACTGCGCCGTCTACCACGACCCCGACATCCACCGCCGGGAGGTGGAGCGGGTGTTCCGCCGGATGCCGCTGTGCCTGGGCCGCGCCGATCAGCTGCCCGAGCCGGGCACCATGATCGCCCGCGATCTGCTCGGGCTGCCGCTGCTGATCGTGCGCGACCGCGGCGGCGAGATCCGGGTGCTGCTCAATGTCTGCCGCCATCGCGGCGCGCGCCTGCTCGAGACCCAGGAGACGGTGTCCCGGCAGGCCAGCCTGTCGTGCCCGTATCACGCCTGGACCTACGAGCTCGACGGCGCGCTGCGCGGGATCCCGGGCGGCGAAGGCTTTCCGTGCCTGCAGCGGGCCGAGCGCGGCCTGCGCCGGCTGCCCAGCGCGGTGCGCCACGGCTTCGTGTGGGCGGTGCTCGACCCGCAGGCCACCGACATCGATGTGTCCGGCTTCCTGGGCGACATCGACCGCGACCTCGCCTCGCTGGGTCTGGAGGGGCACCACTTCTTCCGGCAGCGCGTGCAGCGGCGGGCCTGCAACTGGAAGCTGGTGATGGACGCCTTCCAGGAGGTCTATCACATCCGCCGGCTGCACTCCGGGTCGATCGCCGGCTACTTCCCGGGCTCGCGCTTCACCTCCGGGGGCGAGGGCCTGCACACCCGCATCCTGGTGGGCCGCGAGCCGCTTGCCCAGGCGCAGGACCTGCCCGAGAGCCAGTGGGACGTGCGCTGCCACGCCACCCTCACCCACGCCATCTTCCCCAACAGCCTGCTCATCTACCACCCCGACTTCACCAGCCACCTCGGGATGTTCCCGACAGCGCCAGGCGAGCTGCTGTTCGTGCACAGCCTGTTCACGCCGCACGCGCCGCGCAGCGACAAGGAGCGCGCTCACTGGGAGCGTTCGTTCGACCTCATCGACGGCAGCGTGTTCAGCGCCGAGGACCTGCACATCTCGGAGCAGATCCAGAGCGTGATCGGCGCCGGCGCCAACCAGCGCTTCGCGCTCGGTCGCTTCGAGCAGAACCTGCGGCGTTTCCACGCGAACCTCGCCGCGCTCATCGCCGAGCCGCTCGGGAGCGGCGCCGCGCCAACCGCACCCACGGCCGCCGGCTGAGCGAGCCGCCTTCCCACCGGAGACCGCCATGCAGCTGCACGACAAGACCATCATCATCACCGGCGCGGCCAGCGGCATCGGCCGGTCGCTGGCCCTGCGCTTCGCGCGCGAGCGCCCGCGCGGCCTGGTGCTGGCCGACCTGCCGACGCAGGCCGCGGCGCTCGACGAACTGGCGCGATCGCTGGCCGGCGGCCAGGCCGGCGCCGGCGCGGCCGTGCCCTGCCTGGCGGTGCCCACCGACGTTGCCCTGGAGGCGCAGGTGCAGGCTCTGGTGGCCGCGGCCGAGCAGCGCTTCGGCGGCGTGGATGTCTTCTGCTCGAACGCCGGCATCATCCGCGACGGCGACGAGAACGCCCCCGAGGGGCAATGGACGCTGAACTGGCAGGTCCATGTCATGGCCCACGTCTATGCGGCCCGCGCCGTGATGCCGGGCATGAAGCGGCGCGGCGGCGGCTATCTGGTCAACACCGCGTCGGCCGCGGGCCTGCTCACCTCGCTGCCCTCGGCCACCTACGCGGTGAGCAAGCACGCCGCGATCGCCCTGGCCGAGTGGCTGTCGATCCAGCACGGCGAGGCCGGCATCCGGGTGTCGGTGCTGTGCCCGCAGGCAGTGGACACGCCGATGATCGCCGGCCGTGGCGGCTCGTCGGCGGCGCG
>JBILUW010000034.1:0-21424 GCA_044370795.1 Burkholderiaceae bacterium | reverse complement strand
GGCGCCGATAACCACCTACCCCACCTTCATGGTCGATACGCCCGCGCAGGTGGACGACGCGTGCGCGCGAGCAGCCGCCCTGGGCGGGCACATCGTGAAGGGCCCCTACCCCACCTACTACGGCCACTGGCAGGCGGTGCTCGAGGATCCGGAGGGGATCGTGTTTCGCATGGGCGCGGCAGCGCTGCCCGCGGGGGTGGAGGCGGCGGCGGCGCCGTGGCGCCGATAGGGGCGCGTCCCGCGTTGCTCGAGTCGATGCCGGGCCCGCGCCGGCGCGGCAATGCCTGGCAGGCTGCGTCGGCCGCCTTTCGGTACCATCGCCTCACCGACACGCCACGCAGGCCCACGATGACCGACACCGCCGACGCCCCCCAGGAAGTGCTCTACGAGGTCGCCGACCGCATCGCGACCATCACGCTCAATGCGCCGCAGCGCATGAACACCATCTCGCGGACGATGCTCGAGCAGCTCGGCCGACGACTGCTGCAGGCCGACGACGACCCGGGCGTGCGCTGCGTGATCCTCACCGGCGCGGGCCGCGCCTTCTGCGCAGGGCTGGATGTGATCGGCCAGGCCCAGGGCCGCGGCATGCTGCGCACCGACGAGCCGCCGCGCACCACGCTCGACCTCAAGACCACGCCGCCCACCGTGCTGCACGCGATGGAAAAGCCGGTGGTGTGCGCGGTGAACGGCGGGGCGGCCGGCTACGGCATGGATCTGGCCATCGGCTGCGACATCCGCATCATGGCGCGCTCGGCCAAGATGGCCGCGGCCTTCTGCAAGCGCGGCGTGCTGCCGGAGTCGGGCAGCACCTGGTACCTGCCGCGCATGATCGGCTGGGCCAAGGCCGCGCAGCTCATCTTCACCGGCCGCACGCTCAATGCCGAGGAGAGCCTGGCCTGGGGCCTGGCCAACGAGGTGGTCGACGACGGCCAGTCGCTGGCCCGTGCCCGCGAGATCGCGCTCGAGATCGCCGGCAACGCGCCGCTGGCGGTGCAGGCGGCCAAGCGGCTGATGCGCATGGGCCTGAACGAGCCCTTCCCCGAGCACGTGCACCATGTGTACCTGCAGCTGCTGCCGCTGCTGCAGACGCAGGACGTCAAGGAAGGCATGCGCGCCTTCGCCGAGAAGCGCGCCCCCGACTTCCAGGGCCGCTGAGCGCCGCACCCGAGCCCGCACCGGGGCTCTCGTCCGGGCCCGCGCGCGGGCCCGCGGCCGCCACGCCCCCTTCACCTTACCGCCCGCAGGAACCGCCATGAGCTATCAGTGCTTCGACGTCTCGATCGCCGACCACATCGCCCACATCCGCCTGAACCGCCCCGAGAAGCGCAACAACATGATCCGCGCCTTCTGGGACGAGCTGCCGGCGATCGTCGAGGACATCGACCACAACGCCCGCGCACGGGTGATCGTGATCTCCTCGACCGGCCCGCACTTCTCGTCGGGCCTGGACACGTCGATGTTTGCGGACGCAAGCATCGCCCCGGGCCCCGATGCCGAGCGCGCGGCGCAACTGCAGCACGGCGCGCGCTTCTACGAGCACGTGCTGCACATGCAGCGCAGCTTCAATGTGCTGGAGCGCTGCCGGCTGCCGGTGCTGGCGGCCATCCAGGGCGGCTGCATCGGCGGCGGCGTGGATCTGGTGACGGCCTGCGACATGCGCTACGCCACCGAGGACGCCTTCATCACGGTGTTCGAGATCAACATCGGCATGACCGCCGACGTGGGCACCTTCCCGCGGCTGGTGAAGCTCATCCCGGAGGGCATCGTGCGCGAGATGGCCTACACCGGCCGCCGGATGCCGGCGCGCGAGGCGCAGGCCTGCGGCCTGGTGAACCGGGTGTTCGCCGATCAGCCCACCATGCTCGCCGAGGTGATGGCGATTGCCCGCGAGATCGCCTCGAAGGCGCCGCTGGCGGTCTATGGCACCAAGCGCATGATCAACTACGCCCGCGACCACAGCACCGCCGACGGCCTGGACTACATCGGCATCTGGAACGCCAGCATGCTGCAGAAGCAGGAGATCCAGGAGGCGATCAAGGCCAATGCCGAGAAACGGCCGGGGGCCTTCGTGGAGCTGCCGGTGCTGAAGGGGCGGGGGTGAGGCGAGAACCTGCTCACAGCGCGTCAAGCAGTTCCTTGCGCTTCCTTTCGTACTCTTCCCGGGTGATCAGCTTCTGGTCGAAAAGCCCTTGAAGCTGTCTCAGCCTGGCTTCGATCGGCGGTGCACCGGCAGCGGTCTGCGACGCCGCGGGCGCCGGTGCCGTCGTCGGTAACGGTGCCGGTGCAGCCGGCACCGCAGAGACCGAGGCCGGAGGCGGCGCCGGCACGACGGCAGCAGCTGGCATCGCGGACTCGGACGGCGCTGAAGGCGCGGGCAAGACGGATGATGGCGTCTGCGTGCCAGGGGCAGGCCGCGACGCGATCGGAGCAGCCGGCGCATTGACCGTCTTGTTCACGAATTCGTAGAGCTCGCAACGCTTGTCGCCGAAGCTGTACAGCGGCTGCCCGCCGGCAGTCTGCCCTTTGGCTCGTGCAAGGCTGGCCTCGCAGGTACGCAGGGCCCGATCGTTGGCATCCTCCTGGGTGGCCTGACCGGCGAAGTGCCCCCACACCCAGACCTTGCGAGCAAACAACTTGTCCTCCGACACGTAGGCAACAGCCTTGGTATCACTGGATTTCTCGAGGGCGTCGATCAGGCTCTGCAGCTGGGGCGGCTTGGCGAGATTGGGAATCGGCACGATGAAGAAGAAAGCCTGCGCGTCGAATGCCATCGCAAACAGCACGGCACCAACCGCGCATGAGATCCGGTGCATGATGGATCATCTTTCGAATGACTGAGCTGAGCGGCCGGGACCTGCTCGCGCCGCGAAATGGCTGACGGTGGGCAGCCCTGATGCTTCAGGCCCTAGACGAGATCCGCCATCGGTACGCCGATTCGCGTGACCGGCACAGAGAAGATCCCATCGAGCACGGGCGTTCCCGTTCTCATGTCGGCATCGGCGATCAGACCGAGCACATCGATCATGGCGCCGCGATCGGCTGTGGTGAGTCCGAAGTCGACCACGGCGAGCAGCACGCTGGCGGAGAACTCACGCAGCACGCCCTGCGCGTGGTACCAGGCCAGCAGCCGCTCGGTGTTGATCTGCATTTCCGGCGACCACGCTCCGCCGAACTTGGCGAGAAACAGGTCGGGCGAACTGGTCGGCCGAACCCCGCCTTGCAGCGGACGGATGTCGTAGATCCAGGGGGCGGATCGAACCAGGGCGAATGAGGTCGGTACCGTCACCACGGGCACACTGGTGTCGTTGATGACGATGGAAGCCGACGCACCGCCCGCTGAGATCGTCATGGTTTCGGCGCCCTCTCGAATCCCGTCGGCAGCGATAGCGACCGAGATGCTTGCGCGCCCATTGGCGCCGATGATCGCCGTGCCCTGAAGCGCGCCACCCACCACATCGGCAGGGGAAACACCGGATACCGTGTAGGGTACGGCAGTCCCTGCGGCGACGTTGGTGGTGCTCAGCGTGAACGCTGCGCTGGCGCCTTCATTGACCGACAACGCACTGGCCTGGAGGGCATACGTCGGGGTGGGCGCGAGCAAGGCGTCGTTCTCGCGCATGGTCTCGAGGATGAAGTTGCTCAGGAATCCGAAGTCGGCCCAGGTCGAGTTGTTTCCCAACCCGCCGCTCTTCACGCCGATCACATAGCCATCGGGAGTAAACAGAGGCCCGCCGGAACTACCCGGCCCCATCCTGTCGGTGGTTGCGGTGTAGACCTCCCAGAGGTTGCTGCGCGACACATTGACAGGACCGCTCATCATCCCGGTCCCGCTTCCGGGGTAGCCCACCTGCGTCACCCACTGCGTCTGGTTGCGTCCCCAGTCGAGTCCGAACCATCCGGTGACATCGCCCACGGGCCGGGATACACCGACGATCGCAACGTCGTACTGCGTCTCGGCGTCGGTCATCCGGGCGTTATCGCCGTCGGCGAAGGCCTGGGCCACGTAGGCCCGTGCCGTCCAGCGGTAATCGGCATTCAGCGAGTAGCTGTAGGCGTAGGAATCGAAGCGGCCGGCCGACGCGTTGAAGTCGGCTCCGAAGTAGAACGACAGGCCGCTCGCCCATCCGCCTCGGTCGGGGTTGTAGACGACATGGGCTGCGGTGAGGATGTCGTTGCGGCCCACGACGGCGCAGGAACCGCGAGTCGAGGTTCCATCGGGCCATTCGACAAAGACCACCCCGCACTTCGCGTAGGGATCCTGGAGGCGCTGCGAGGCGGAGACTTCGGTGATCGGCATGAATGGCGGACGGCTTTGCCGGGACTTGCTTGGGAAGGGATCGAATTCTCGGGACCCCTGGGCTCAACAGATGAGCCTTGGGGGTCCTTGCCCTGCCGTCACCTTTGAAAAATGCCCTGCTCGAAGAAAGATCTGGCGAGGCGTGACAGGCGGGCACCCCGCCCCAGGTCCACGAGGAGGCGCTCGAGCATCGACGGGCGCGCCAAGAATCATCTCGACATCGATCTGGACCACTTCAAGCGTCGCGAACAACTGCAACCTGCGGCGGCGATCAGCGGCGGCGTGGGTGTAGACCAGAAGGTTGGTGTCGGGGACCTACGCGCCACGGCGGCGCTCTGCGCGCGGGGCGTAGATCTCGTCGCGATCGAAGCGCCAGCCGGGCTCAGGGCTTCGGCCCTCGAGTGCGAGGCTGCGGAGTTCCTCGATCACGGCATCGCGTTGCGCCTGCCCTGCGAGTTGCTCCAGATAGTCG
The DNA here is from genome assembly GCA_044370795.1 of Burkholderiaceae bacterium. Classification (GTDB taxonomy): domain Bacteria; phylum Pseudomonadota; class Gammaproteobacteria; order Burkholderiales; family Burkholderiaceae_E; genus Quisquiliibacterium. Next base: position 16,652 of record JBILUW010000034.1, on the reverse strand, counting down.
CGAACCGCCTGGTCGAGGCTCTTGCCCATCGCCTGGGCCGCCTTGCGCGCCTGCTCGAGGACGCGCTCATCGACAGCCTGAGCCATCCGGACGATCGGCCCGAGCCTCACACCTTCGACGGCCTGCCCCTGCGGATTTCATCTTCGAGCTCGGGCGAGGCAATGTCGCTGATGTCGCGGAACGCGCGGGTGAGCTGGTCGATGAGCCGGCCATCGGCACCGTGTTCCTCGAAGCAGGTTTTCCATTGCCGCACCTCACCCCAGACCCGGCGCATGATGGCAACCGCTGCCGGCCGCTCCGGCACGAAAGCGGCGTGGTGGCTCAAGGCGTTGTCCAGCGTGGCGAGCTTGCCCTGCTCCCCGACGCCCAGATGCAGCCGGCGCTCGCTGGCGATGACGGGTCGTGGCACGACGTCGTAAAGGGGGCTGAGCACCCAGCCGCCGAGCCGCGGGTCGCGCACGAAGCCGTGGTTGCGCAAATGGTCGTCGTCGTTGGTCACGAAGATGTTGAGCACCATGCGCGCAAACAGCTCCTCGGCGCTGGCTCGCACGGCGGCGGGATGGACGAACCTGCGCACCGCTCGGCCCAGGTCCGCATAGGTCTTGTCGGGCGACTCGAGCTCGCTGCAGGCGACCAGGGTGAGACCGCTGACGAAGGGCAGGCGTGCTTCGATGCGACTATCGCCGGGTCGGGTGTCGTGCAGCGCTCCCTCGGGCAGACGCTGGCCTGCGTGGACCCAGTAGCGGTCAAAGCGCCGGATGAGCATCACCGATCGGCCGCCCAGATCCAGGTGGCGCACCTCGGGCACGGTCAGACCGCAGCGGCGCGCCAACGCCAGGGTGCAGGCCTCGGCCCGCGCCACGTCGAAGGTGTCGCCCCTGGCGGGAAACTTGGCGAGCCACAGCGCGCCGTCGTCGTCGCGCACCGCGGCCTTGGGCCGCGCTCCGCCCGCCGACGGCCCGGCACCCAGGAAGGTCTCGAGGCTGGCCGGTACGGGCGCCCCGTTCTCGACGGCCTCGGCGGCCTGCAGCACATAGGGCAGCGAGTGCATGTCGCTGGCCGACGGCGAATCGGGGCTCGTGCGCGCCTGCCGCACGTCCAGCGCACCCACGCGGTCGCCGCCGGCGTGCAGCAGGTACTCCACCTCCAGCAGGCTGTTGGCCGGCGCCCCCAGGCGCGCCTCGATGACCCGGCGCCCCCAGGCGTCGGGGGCGGCATCGCGAATGCCGCCGAACTCGGCCAGCCCATTGACCGGAAAGAGCGCCTTGCCTCTGATGCCTTGCCGATCTCCAAAGGCCAGACTCACTGGGTCCGGCTCGAACGACTCCCTGCGCTCGAGATACCCGGTGCCATAGGCGAACTCACTGGCAAGCTCGCGGTTGCGCACGTTCGCGCCACCCGTCTCGGTCAGCCGCAGGATGCCCGAGGGCACGAACCGATGCCCGTCGGCTTGCCCGACATGACTGAAGACGTAGACCTCGGACTGCCTGCGCGCCATCAGAAATCCAGGCGCTCCAGCTCGGTCGTGCTCAGCGCGCGGACACGCCGGGTGGTCTCGCGCGCGGCCAAGGCCTGCAGCGAGGGGTCGTCTTCCTTCAACAGCGACAGGAGGCTGACGCCGGGCGCAATCGCCTCCAGATATCGCAGGATCTGAGCCTGGGTGCGGCTGAGGTCCCCCTTCTCCAGCAGCACGGCCGTGGAGCGGGAGAGCCCGGCACGCGTGGCGGCGTCGGCTTGCCGAATCCGCCGGGCCATGCGCAGGCGCGCCAGCTTCTCGCCAAGCTGGCGAGCTTCGTCCAGGCGCTCAGGGGTCATCAGGGGGTGTTCGTTACGCTTCATGCCTGCAATTCCAGTCTCAATGCACATAAAGACTGTGATTACAGACAATTTGACGCCGAATCAGAAGCCTGTCAAGCATGCAATCCCAGTCACAAGAGGCTTTGTGGTTGTGATTGCAGACATAAGTACCCGGTCGGGGGCTGATCACCCTCGCAGGATGGCTTCGATGTCCTGGCCCGCCTCGGCCGCCTGGCCCGACAGGGGCACCGACATCAGGATCAGCTCGACCTGCCGGCCGCGGGCGGGCACGGTCGTGCGCGCCACGCTCCGGCCTGCTTCCCGCAAGGCCTCCCAGTGGACGGGCGCCGCCGGATAGGCCAGGCACGACACCACCCGCGGGGCGTCGAACAAGGTGGAATAGGCCAGGGCCTGCAGGAGGTCGTTGCGATGCTCCTCGCGAATACGCTCGTCCACGCCCTGCCAGCCGAGGCTCTCGATCTGGGTGGCGTGCCGTTTGTACTTCGCGTCGATCACCAGAGCCAGGCCCGGCCGCTGGATGACCAGGTCGGGCAAGAGCGACTGCTGGGACCCCAGCGAAGGCGGCTTCCACGACAGCGGCACACGGGTTTCGTTGCGGCGCCCGCGGCTCAGGACCGCACCATGCCGGCGTGCGACATGCTCCGCAACCGCCTCCACCCAAGACTCGAAGAAGACCTCCATGTCAAGGCGCCAGGCCAGACCCGAGAGTTCCGTCAGGCCGGCAAGGCCACGCTCCTCGACCGTCCAGTCGATGGCGCGAAGGCCGTCCCGGAACACGCCCGCGGCCAGCGGCTGGCTTTGCCAGGCGCGACGCAGACTCGCAGGCGGCATGCGCGCGACCACCCCCGAAAGCCGCTGCACGATGCGATCGAAACGCGACATCAGTGCGCGCACCACCGCACCGGCATCGAGCTGGCTGGCCAGGGCGTCGCGATGACGCCGTGCCGTCCACGCGATCGCTGCGCGAAGGTCGGCATCCTCGCGCAGGTCGGGATAGCGGCACGGCACCTCGAGCGCTCGCCCGACGGGCAGCCGCGTTCGCGCGTACTGATCCCAGAGGACCGTACCCTTCGGCGCGCGAACATCGGCCTCCTGCGTCACGAAGCGCCGGCGCAGCGTGTCGAGCATGCGCTCGAGGCGCTCGACCACGACGCTGCTCAGCACCCAGGGCGGCACCCGACGCTCGGACTGCGGCATGTCGGGCAAGGGCAGCAGTTCGGGCACGACGCGAAAGCCCGTGCCGCAGAACAGGTCTCCCGCGGATCGCCAGCTGATGCGCGGTTCGATCACCAGCCCGTGGTCGGGTCGCCCCGACACCGGCGAGCGCAGCGGCACCGCACCGATGCGGGTGGACGGCCGAAAGCAGATGCCGGCGCGCCCAGCGCGGCGCTGCACGTTCGCCTCGACCCGCATCTCGCGCAGCATGCCGGCGTTGGCCGACAACAGCGCGTCGGCCTGCCGCTCGGCGGCGGCCTCAGGATCGCGTCCGCCGCCGCCCAGCCAGTCGACCGCCGGCACGAAGCGCTCGACGCAATCCTGCAGCACCTGGGTCGGCTGACCGATCCGCTCACGAGTCAGCGGCTTGTGCGCCGTCCAGGGCCTGAGGGTGATGCCCGCAGCCGACGACCCGGCCGCCGCGGCGCCACGCCGACGCTTGGCAGGGCCGTCGGACGATGGGCGTGATGCGGACATGGCGTGGCGCCGTCAGCGGGAAACCGGGAGCGTGTCGATGAAGGCCCTGACCTCGCTGGCGAAGCCCGCCACATAGCCCTGTGCCAGGTACTCCTCGAGCAGCGGGCGCAACTGCGTCTGCAGCGCGGCGTCGGCCCGCTCGTCGGAGGCGAGAAAATAGGAATGGCCGGGCATCAGCGACACCGCCTCCGATCCGGCGTGCTCGATGAAAAGGCGCAGCAAGGATGTGAAGACCTCCTGCATCCTCGGCCCGCCGTGGCGCTCGACGACCGAGCGTTGCGGGTAGAGCGGCACGAAGGCGAAACGCCTGCGCACCGCGATGTCGAGGATCGCGATGCTTCGGTCGGCGCTGTTCATCGTGCCGAGCACATCCAGATTGGGCGGCAGGCTGAGCGCGCTTCCGACGCCCGGAAACGCTTGGGCCAGGCCGACCGTTCGCTCGGACTCGCCCGCTTCGAACAGGAGGATGGCCTCGCCCAGAACCTTGGAGAGATCCGCGCGGTTGATCTCGTCGATGACGAGGAGATGCCGATGGTCCGGATCGGCGCGCGCCGCCTCGCAGGCCTGCATCAGGTGGCCGGGCACGGGCTCGAAGACCAGACTGCCCTGAGGCCCGCTGCGCGGACCAAGGCCGCCGACGAAGGACTCGTAGGTGGTGCCGGGGTGGAACTGGATCACCCGGCCGCGCTCGCCGTAGCGCGTCCGCAGCACCTGATAGGCCAGCCGGGTCTTGCCGGTGCCCGGCGGGCCTTCGAGCACGACGAAGCGCCGCGCAGCGAGCAGATCGACGATCTGCGCGTCGTCCGCGTCGGGCAGCAGGTGGTCGAGCCAACGATCGCGCAGGCGCTGCGCGCCCTGCCGGTGCGCGGCTTTCTGATCAATGCCGCGCTCGTCGAAGAACAGGTCGCACAGCGCGGTGACGGCCTCGCGCAATGCCTCCCGCTCACCGCCCGAAGGCGCCACCCGGGGCGGCTCGAGGATCAGATAGAGACAATGCCCGTACTGCTCAAGGGCGCCCTGCCAGCCGGTGAGGCGCTTGCGGATCACATCGGGCAGGCGCAGATCAGTGCGAGTCGGATCCTGTTTGGCCCACGCGAATCGCATCACGCCCTGGGCGCGCTGCCACTGCGCGATGGCGGTGCACTTGCGCGCATGGCCGGGCTTGCCGAGGATCAGGTCATCGGGCGCCAGCCCGTGAGTGCCGACCACCATGCCGATCAGGCATGGCAAGGGCTCCTCCCCAGGATCGGCCTCATCCGCTGGGAAGACCACCAGGCTCATGCCGCCATACGGGCCGCTCGCCGGCTGCTCGGGCGCCACCAGAGCGGCAAAGGGCGTCGCCCCGGCATCGATCTGGCCGTTCACGCGGAGCTGGAATCGGCGCTCGCCGTTGCTTTTCGATTCGAGGTCGGCGGTGATCTTGACGTAGCGCTCGCGCAGGGCGTCGCTGAAGGCCTTGCGCACGAGCGCTTCATGCCAGCCCTTGCGCCCCTGGTAGAGCAGATCGATCAGCGTATCCACGAGCTCTCCCTTGTGCATGGTCAGGCGGGGCCGGGGGCCGCTGCTCCTCACCCCCCCGCCAGAAAACTGCGCACCCCCGAGGCGATGAACTGCACGCCCACGCACAGCAGCAGGAATCCCATCAACCGGGTGAGCACCTCGATGCCGCCCGGGCCCAGCCGGGCCGACACCACCTGAGCGCTGCGCAGCACCAGCCAGATGATCAGCGCGGTGGCCAGCATGGCGCCCAGCGTGGCGCCATAGGCGATCGCCTCGGCAAGCATCGTCTTCTGCTCGCGGATCTCGGTGGAGATGCCGATCACCACCGCGATCGTGCCCGGCCCGGTGATGGTGGGCAGCGCCAGCGGAAAGAACGCGGGGTTGGCGTGCGCGGTGCCGGCACTGGCCGAACCCGGGCCGTGGCCGAAGAGCATGCCGTGGCCCAGCAGCACCACGCAGATGCCGCCGGCCACCCGCAGCGCCGGCAGCGACACCCCGAAGAGGTTGAGCACCACCCCGCCCGCGAAGAGGCTCACCACCAGGATGGCCAGCGCATAGCCGCTGGTGCGCGCCGCGAGGCTGCGCTGCCCCTGCGGGCTCATGCCCGCCGAGAGCGCCGTGAACACCGGCAGCGCCGAGGGCGGGTTGATGATGGTGATCATGCTGAAGAAGCCACCCAGGAAGAAGGTGGCCAGCAGCCGCAGGACCTCGGCCTCGCTCACGCGCCCTGCGGCAGCACGACCTGGGCGCGCGCGTTGACCGTCTCCATGTCGAGCCCGACGATCTTCTTGTAGCCGGCGGCGATCTCGACCAGCTCCTCGTGGGTGGCCACGTCCTCCACCCGCGCGAAGCCGTCGGGGGCGCGCTGCTCGAAGACGTCCATCACGTAGTCGGGGCCCTGCGCGCGGTTGGCCATCACGATGCGCGCGGTCTTGGGCAGCCGCTCGGCCTCGTAGCGCTCGAGCGCCGCCGGCAGCCCGGCCACGTCGGTGCCGGCGATCTGCTCGCTCAGCACGCGGGCGTCCAGGATGGACTGCGTGGCGCCGTTCGAGCCGATGGGGTACATCGGGTGCGCGGCATCGCCCAGCAGCGTGACGCGGTCGTGCGTCCAGCGCGGCAGCGGGTCGCGATCGACCATCGGGAACTCGAAGATCACCTGCGCGCCGCGAAACAGCGCCGGCACATCGAGCCAGTCCCAGACCCAGCTGTCGAACTGCGAGGCGAAGACCTCGAGGGCCACCTCGCGGTTCCAGTCCTGCTTGGGCGGGGCCTGGTCGCCGGGCACGCGCAGCTCGGCGATCCAGTTGATGAGCGACTCGCCGCGGTCGGCGTGGCGCCGCGAGATCGGGTAGGTGACCAGCTTCTGGTCGCGGTGGCCGGCCATCACCATGCTGGCGCCGGTGAGGAAGGGCTTGCCCACCGTGGTGGCGCGCCACAGCACGCAGCCGGAGAACTGCGGCGGGCCCTCGTGCGGGTAGAACTGGCGGCGCACCACCGAGTGGATGCCGTCGGCCGAGATGATGGCGTCGGCCTGCTCGGTAAACTCGCGGCCGGTGGCGCGCTCGCGCAGGCGCACGGTGCCGGCCGAAGGATCGACCGAGACCGCCTCGCAGCCGGCGCGCACCGCCTGCGCGCCCAGACGCTCGACGGTGGCCTGCAGCAGCAGCATCTGCAGCTCGCCGCGGTGGATGGAGAACTGCGGCACCCGGTAGCCGGCGGCCATGCCGCGCGGCTCGGACCACACCTTCTGGCCGTGCCGGTTGAAGTAGCAGACCTCGCGGGTTCGGATGCCGGTGGCATCGAGCCTGGGCAGCAGGCCGAGTGCGGCCAGCTCCACCACCGCGCTGGGCTGCACGTTGATGCCCACACCCAGCGGCTTGACCTCGCTGGCCGATTCGTAAACCCGCGCGACGATGCCGCGCGCCTGTAGCATCAGCGCGAGCGCAAGCCCGCCGATGCCGCCGCCGATGATCACGATGTTCATGCCCGCAACGATAGCAAAGCTCGCCCGGGCATCCCGGCGCATCACCCTGCTGCTCGCGGCCGTGCTGATGGCGGGCGCCGGGCCGGCCGTTCACGCGGCGGGCGCGCCGGCGAGCGCCGGCCCGAGCCCGGCCGCCAACCCGGCCAACCCGGCCAGCGCCACCAACGCCGCCAGCGCGGCCAACCCTGCCGGCATCGACTGGCAGCCCATCGACGGCTGGCAGATCGCCCGCACCGAAACCACCATCGGCCAGTTCCGCCGCTTCGTCGGGGCCACCCGTCTTGTCACCCGCGCCGAGCGCGCCGGCGGCGGCGAGGTCTACGAAGCCGGCTGGGCCCGCAAGCCCGGCTGGCACTGGGCTGCGCCCTACGGCAGCCCCGGTGCCGACGACGAGCCGGCGGTGCACGTCGACTTCCACGAGGCGCAGGCCTTCTGCCGCTGGGCCGGCGGGCGTCTGCCCACCGACCGGGAATGGGTGCGCGCCGCCTACACCGAGACCCGCGCCTCGCCGCCCGCGCCCTTCGAGCGCGGCCGCACCTACCCCTACCCCACCGGCGAGTCGCCGGCCCCCGCCCAGTGCCTGGGCGAGTGCCCCGGCGCCCAGGCCCGCGCGGTGCGCCACGGCGCCACGCTGCTGCGCGGCCACGGCCACGCCCGGGCCGGCGCCACCGCGGCCGGCGTCAACGGCCTGCACGACATGGGCGCCAACGCCTGGGAGTGGGTGGACGAGCCGCCCGGTGCCACGGGCGAGGGCGAGCGCCGCACCCGCGGCGGCTCCTGGTGGTATGGCGCTGCCCAGATGCGCGCCGAGCACCTGCAGGGCAAGCCGGCCGGCACCACGGTGGTCTACATCGGCTTTCGCTGCGCCCGCGACCGCTGAGGCGCCCGGCAGCCGGGGGGCTGGGCAACCGGAGCGGCCGGCCGTTCGTGCGCCGGCACGCGCCGCAGAGCGGCCCAAGGCGATATCTCGCTCAAGCCCGGCGGCTGCGTTCCGTCAACGAGCGTATGACCGACCATCCCACGGCCCCGGCGACGGGCTCCTCGCAACAGCAGGCGATCTCCAGGATCCGACAGGACGTGCTGCAGTCGTCGGCGACGATCCTGTTCGGATTCGCCACCCTGCTGTTCTCGATCGCCAGCATGCAGCGGTTTCTCGAAGGGCTGCCGATCGACCCTGTCCAGTGGTTGATCTACGGCCTGAGCATCGCGCTCTTCCTCGCGCTGGGCCGCTCCCCGGCCTGGCTCGACACGATGCTGGTCGCGCTGCAGACGGTGTTCACCGCCAGCCAGCTCGCCTGGCTGGGCCACGGCGCGACCGGGCTCGACCACCTGGCGCAGCCGACGGCGCTCGTCTGGCTCGCAGCGCTGCTCGCGGGCGGGCTGCTCACGGTGCGCGGCCTGGTCGGCCGCTCGAGCGCGCGGATGATCTCGTTGTGGCAGGAACAGGAGCAGCGCGCCGACGACCTTCATGCCGCCAACCGCCGGCTGCGCGACGAGATCGCCGAGCGGGCCCGCGTCGAACGGACGCTGCGCGAGCGCGAGCAGAGCTACAGCGACCTGTTCTCGCTCTATCCCGACGCGGTGTTCGTGGTGCGCGACGGCCTGATCGCCGACCTGAACGCCGCCGCGGTCGCACTGCTCGACCTCGAGGATCGCGCGCAGGCGATCGGCAGCGCCTTCGATGCCTGGATCGGCGACAACGAGCCGATCGAGGTCGAGACCACGTCGGACCCGCGGCCGATCCTGCCCGCGCTGCGCGCCCCGCTGCGGGCACGCGAGGTGCGACTGCGCAGCGGCCGGCGCACCGGGCGCATCGCCGAGCTGCGTACGGCGGTAATCCGGGCCGAGGGCCGTCCGGCCACGCTGGCCACCCTGCGCGACATCTCCGACCGCAAGGAGGCCGAGGAGCGGGTGCTGCGCCTGGCGCAGCGTGATGCGCTGACCGACCTGCCCAACCGCGCGGTCTTCGAGGAGCGGCTCGAGGACGCGCTGCGCGACGCCACCCGGATGGGCACGCGACTGGCCGTGCTGTTCATCGACCTCGACCGATTCAAGTCGATCAACGACACCCTAGGCCACAGCACCGGCGATCAGCTGCTGATCGAGGTCGGCCGGCGCCTAAGCGCGGTCTGCCGCAGCAACGACCTGCTGGCGCGCCTCGGCGGCGACGAGTTCGTGCTGCTGCTCAATCGCATCGAGCGGGCCGAGGAGGCCACCGGCGTGGCCTTGCGGGTACTCGCCGCCCTGCGCGACCCGATCCGCCTCGAGCGCTACGACCTCGCCGCGACGCCCTCGATCGGGATCGCCACTTTTCCGGACGACGGCAAGGACGGCGGGTCGCTGCTCAAGCACGCCGACGCGGCCATGTACCACGCGAAAGCGGCGGGCCGCAACACGTACCGGTACTTCCTGCCGCAGATGAACCGGCAGGCGATGGACCGCATCGCGCTGGAGCAGCGGATGCGCGATGCGCTGCGCGACGACGCATTCAACCTCCACTATCAGCTGCAGGTTGCCAGCGATGGCACGCCGGTGGGCGTCGAGGCGCTGCTGCGCTGGACGCTGCCCGGCGAAGGGCCGATCGAACCCGATCGCTTCATTCCCATCGCCGAGGAGATCGGGCTGATCGTGCCCCTGGGCGAGTGGGTGCTCGACCAGGTCTGCCGGCAGCTTCGTCTGTGGCTCGACGACGGCGGCCCGGTACCCCGGGTCTCGATGAACCTGTCGCCGGCGCAGCTGCGCAACCACGAGTTCCTCGAAAGCGTCGAGCGCATCCTGACCCGCCACCGGATGCCGGCGGGCTGCCTCGAGCTGGAGATCACCGAATCGGCAGCGATGGAAAACCCGAGCGAGGCGATCCAGACCCTCACCGGCCTGAAGCGGCTGGGCCTGCTGCTGGCGATCGACGACTTCGGAACCGGCTATTCGTCGCTGTCGTACCTGAAGCTGTTCCCGATCGACCACCTGAAGATCGACCGCTCCTTCGTGCGCGATCTGGTCGACGACGCCAACGACCGGGCGATCGCCCAGGCCACCATCGCGCTGGCTCACAGCCTCGGGCTGAAGGTGGTCGCCGAGGGCGTGGAGACCGAGGAGCAGGCGCGGATGCTGCGTGACTTCCGCTGCGACGAGATGCAGGGCTACCTGTTCGGCCGACCTGGTCCGATCGACCAGATCGAGCCGGTGGTGCGCGCGGGTTTCGTGGCCGCGGCCAGGCACGGGGACGAGGTCGCTGGCGAGCGCCGGGCGACCGAGCGCTCACGACTGAGACTGATCAGCGACCGCATGGCCTAAGATGACGGCTCGGGCACGCCGTGCGTGCCCCGGAGACCGCTCATGCCCTTCGCCCTGTCCTCCGACGGCGCCCGGATCTACTGGCGCCTCGACGGCCGACCCGATCGGCCGCCCCTCGTGATGGTGAGCTCACTCGGCTCCGACCATGCGATGTGGAACCCGGTGCTTGCCGGGCTCGAGCGCGAGTTCCACGTGCTGCGCATCGACAAGCGCGGCCACGGTGCCTCCGACGTGCCCGCGGGCGATTACCAGCTCGCGCAGTTGGGGCGCGACGTGCTCGCCTGCGCCGACGCGGCCGGCTGGAAGCGCTTCCACTACGCCGGGCTGTCGATCGGCGGCATGATCGGGATGTGGCTCGCGCAGCACGCCCCGCAGCGGCTCGACCGCATCGTGCTCTCGAACACCGCCGCGCGCGTGGACCCCGCCACCTTCGATGAGCGCATCCGCCTGATTCGCAGCCAGGGCATGCCGGCGATCGTCGACACCATCCTCGGCCGCTTCTTCACGGCGGGCTATCTGGCGCGGAGCACGGTGCACGCGGCCACCGTGCGCAGCACGCTGCTGGCCATCGATCCCGACGGTTACGCCGGCTGCTGCGCGGCCATCCGCGACATGGCCATCGCCGAGGGGCTCGCGCGCATCGCCACGCCCACGCTGGTCATCGCCGGCACCTTCGACCCGTCCACGCCGGCAGCGCGCGGCCGCGAGATCGCCGAGGCCGTTCCCGGCGCCCGTTATCTCGAGCTGCCCACCGCGCACTTCGGCCACTCCGAGCGGCCACGCCGCTGGCTCGACGCCGTGGTGCCCTTCCTGAACGGGCAGCCCGCCTGAGCTGCCCCGACGCCCCGGCCCATCATGATCGATCTCACACCCCGTGCAGCTTTCGAGCTGCTCGCCAATCAGCCCGACGCGGTCTTCGTCGACTGTCGCAGCGAGGCCGAATACCTGTTCGTCGGCCATCCGGCGGGCTCCGTCCACGTGGCGTGGGCCGAGGCGCCCGACTGGGACGTGAACCCCCACTTCGTGAGCGAAGTGCGCAAACTGGTCGGCCAGTCGGTCGACCGCCCGGTGGTCATCATCTGCCGCAGCGGCAACCGCTCGGTGCACGCCGGCCGCGCCCTCGAGGCGGCCGGCTTCAGCCAGGTGATCAACGTTCTTCACGGCTTCGAGGGCTCGCTCAACGACCGCCACCACCGGGGCGAACTCAACGGCTGGCGCTTCGACGGCCTGCCCTGGGAGCAGCTCTAGCCGCGGCCGGCAGCTCCGGGCCCGGCCGGCCAGAGGCGCGGCGGCGAACGCCTTCGCGGTCGGCCGCCCGATCGGCCTCACGCCGAAGGCTTGAGCACCTTCCAGGTGGAGGTGGCGAAGGCGGCGAGTTCGCCCTTGGCGTCGACCAGCTCCGAGGCCAGATAGCACACGCCACGGCCGCGCCGCAGGTAGCGGCCGGTGCACACCAGCGGCTCGGTGCCCACGGCCTTCAGGTACTGGGTCTTCATTTCGAGCGTGGTGCCCGGCCCCACGGTGTGCGCGAGCAGGTGGCCCATCGAGATGTCCATCACGGTGGCAACCACCCCGCCATGCAGCCAGCCCTGCGGGTTGAACATGAAGTCGCGCGGCGTGAGCGCCACCCGGCAGGTGTCGTCGGGAAAGCTGATCTCCATGCCGAACAGCTTCGCCAGGAAGAAGCGGCCGAAGGCCTGCTCGTGGCCGGCGAGCGCGGCCTCGAAGGCCTCGCGCGCGGCCGCCTCATCGACCCGGCGCGGCGCGCTCACGATGCCGCCTTCGCGCGCGCGGCGCTCACCGGCCCCTCGATGAAGCGCGCAAGCAGCGCCGCGAGCTCGCGCGGGCAGTCGAGGTTGGGCGAGTGGCCCACGCCGTGCCACACGTGCAGGCCGCTGCCCGGCGGGTACATCGCCCAGCTGGCCAGCATGTCGGCCAGCGGTATCACCGCGTCGCGATCGCCGGCGGCCAGCAGCACCGGCATGGGCAGGGTGCGCACGCGCTCGCCCAGGCGCAGCTGCAGCATCGAGCGCAGCGAGCCGCGCAGCCGGCGCGCCGGCGCGTTGCGGATGTCGAGCAGCAGCTGGCGGATCTGCGCGGGATCGTGCGCGTCGATCGCGCCGTCGAGGATCTCGTCTTCGCGGTTGCGCGCGAGCTGGGCCTCGCGCGCGGCCAGGCGCTGGTCGAGAAAACGCTCGAGCGCGGCGCCTTCGAGCGGCGCGCCCTGCGGGCTCGCCGGGTCGAGCAGCACCAGGCCGGCGATGCGCTGCGGGTGATCGACCGCGTACTGCGCAACCGTGGCTCCACCCATCGAGTGGCCCACCAGCGTGAAGCGGGGCAGCGCGAGCTGCTCGACGAGCTCGTGCAGGTCGGTGGCGAACTTCCGGACGGTGAAGTCGGCTTCGTCGGGCGGCGCGCCCGATGCGCCGGCGCCGCGGTTGTTGACCGCGATGCTGCGGTAACGCTCCGGGGGCAGCGCCCGCTGAGTGGCGTGCCAGATGCGGCCCGACGACTGGAAGCCGTGGACCATCACGACGGTCTCGGGGCCGCCGCCGTGCTCGAAGTACTCGAGCCGGACCTCGGAGAGCTCGGCAAAGGGCATGGGTTGCTCCGGCAGGTGGCGGGCGCCAGGGCCGCGGGGGGCGCAGCCCTCAGGCCGCCACGAGCCCGGACATCCGCCCCAGACGCTGCGCGATGATGGCCTCGGCCTCGCGCACGATGCGCGAGACCAGCTCGGCGCAGGTGGGGATGTCGTGGATCAGGCCCTGCACCATGCCCGCCGACCAGATGCCGTACTCCGGGTCGCCGGTCTCGTAGACCACGCGACCGCGCTGGCCAGCCACCAGGTGCTTGAGGTCGTCGATGGTGGCGCCGCCCTTGCGTTCGATGGTGACCACCTCGCGGCTCACGGCGTTGCTCGCCACCCGCGAGGTGTTGCGCAGCGTGCGGAAGATCAGCTCGGTGGCGCGCTCGTCGTTGGCGACGATCTGCTCCTTGATGCGCTGGTGGATGGGGCTCTCCACGGTGCACATGAAGCGCGTGCCCATGTTGATGCCCTCGGCTCCGAGGGAAAGCGCCGCCACCAGCCCGCGCGCGTCGCCAAAGCCACCCGAGGCGATCATGGGGATCTTGACCTGATCGGCGGCCGCCGGGATGAGCACCAGCCCCGGGGTGTCGTCCTCGCCGGGGTGGCCGGCGCACTCGAAGCCGTCGATGGAGATGGCGTCGGCGCCGATGCGCTCGGCCTTCAGGGCATGGCGCACCGAGGTGCACTTGTGGATCACCTTCACGCCGTGCTTCTTGAGCTCGGCGATGTGCTCCTGCGGGTTGTTGCCGGCGGTCTCGACGATGCGCACGCCCGACTCGACGATGGCCTGGCGGTACTCGGCGTAGGGCGGCGGCTTGAGCGCCGGCAGGATGGTGAGATTGACGCCGAAGGGCTTGTCGGTCATCTCGCGGCAGCGGGCGATCTCGCGGCGCAGATCGTCGGGCGTGGGCTGCGTGAGGGCGGTGATGAAGCCCAGCGCGCCGGCGTTGGCCACCGCGGCCACCAGCTCCGCGCGCCCGACCCACTGCATGCCGCCCTGCACGATCGGATGCTCGATGCCGAACATCTCGGTGAAACGCGTCTTCAACATGGACTCCTCCCGGTTGCCTCGGCCTGGAGCCATCGAGCCTAACCGAAGCCCTCGCCGCCCGGCAGCGGCGCGCGGCCGCCAGGGTTCCGGGACCGCGCGATTCGCACGCGAGCCGCGCTCGGGCTCGGGCGCCGGCCGTCGACGGCATGCAGCGATTCGGCCCAGCGCGCGCCCAGGCCGTCGAGGCGATCGGCCGCGCCCTCGCGCACCGCGCACTCGATGCGCGACTCGCGGCGCGTGGGCTCGACCCGCCAGGCCGGCTGCCCGGCCGGGTCGCAGGCATACCATTCGCGCGCCGTGCGCACGGCCGCGCGCAGAGCCACCACGTCCGGGTCGGCAGCCAGCGCCGCCAGCGCCGCCTCGATGCGCCGGCGATCGAACACCGTGTGCTGGTCCCACGCCCAGGCCGCGCGCGGCCCCGCGGGCGCAGCCCAGCGCCATGGATGCGGATCGCGGGCGCGGGCCAGGGCTGCCACCGCCTGCGCCCAGGTGACATCGGCCGCCAGCAGCGCGTCCATCGCCTCGGACCGGGCAGCGGGAACAGCGCCGACGGCAGCAAGCTCGACGGCGCCCAGGGCCGGGGCAAGCGAGCCGCCGAGCAGGCCATCGACGACGGCCGCCGGCTCGGCGCTGGCGGGCAGCGCGACCAGCAGCCGGTGGTAAGGCCCGCCGCGCAGCAGCCTGGTCAGAAAGAGCGCGAAGGCGCTCGACCCCAGACAGCAGGCGCAGGCACCGGCAAAGTCGGCGATCGCAAGGTCGGGATCGCCGGCACTCGCCACAGGCGCGGCCGGCGCCGAGGAATCGCGGACCACCGCCCAGCGCTCCCCGTGAGGCCGCTCGCGCAGCCAGCGCTCGAGCGCGCCGGCGGCGCCATCGCCGGCGAGCAGTGTCACGGACAGGCGCGGTGCGGATGCGGCTGCTGCCGGCACCTCGGGTCCGCCGGCCAGGCCCGCGGCCCAGCCCGGCCGCGGCGCACCCCGTCGCAGCGCGCGCCCGCTCATCGCCGCCAGTACGCCGGGGTGAAGAGCACGAACACCGTGAGCAGCTCGAGCCGGCCGGCCAGCATCGCGAAGCTGCACAACCAGGTCTGGAAATCGTTGAGCGGCGCGTAGTTCTGCGCCGGCCCGACCATCGAGAGCCCCGGACCGATGTTGTTCAGGCAGGCGATGGCCGCCGAGATGGCGGTCATCGCATCGAGGCCGGTGGCCATCAGCAGCATCGAGACCACGACCAGCGACAGGCCCCACAGCAGCATGAATCCCATGACGGCCCCCACCACCCGCGCATCGACGATCTGCCCCGACAGGCGCATCGGCGTGACCGCGCGCGGATGCATCAGGCGCACGAGCTCGTTGCCGGCGTGGCGCAGCAGGATCAGCACCCGGATCATCTTGATGCCGCCGCCGGTGGATCCCGACGAGGAACCGACGATGCCCAGCAGCAGCAGCCAGCTCGCGGCGAACACCGGCCAGCGGTCGTAGTCCTCACCCATGTAGCCGGTGGAGGTGGCCAGCGACACGACGTAGAATGCGGCGTGGCGAAACGACTCGGCGAACGAGTCGTAGGCGCCATGACTGGCGAGATAGACGCCCAGCAACAGCACGCTGAAGACCATCAGGCCCCAGACCGCGAAGACCTCGGAGTCGCGCACGTACACCCGCAGCGAGCGCTGGCGCAGCGCCACGAAATGGGTGCTGAAGTTGAGCACCGAAATGATCATGAAGACGGCGAGCACCCCCTCGACGATCGGTGAATCGAAGGCCGAGATGCTCGCGTCGCGAGTGGAAAACCCGCCCAGCGCGACCGCCGAGAAGGCATGGCATACGGCATCGAGCCAGTCGAGGCCGGCCAGCCGCAGCGCGCCGATGCACAGCGCGGTGAGCACCGCGTAGATCAGCCACAGATACTTCGCCGTCTGGGTGATGCGCGGCGTGAGCTTCGATTCCTTGATCGGACCAGGCGTCTCGGCCTTGAACAGCTGCATGCCGCCCACGCCGAGCATGGGCAGGATGGCAACCGCGAGCACGATCAGGCCCATGCCGCCGAACCAGTTGAGGGCATGGCGCCAGAGGTTGATGGCAGGCGGCAGCGTCTCGAGCCCGCTGAGCACGCTCGCGCCGGTGGTGGTGAGCCCCGACATCGTCTCGAACATGGCGTCGGTGAAGCTCAGGCCCGGAACCTCGAGCAGCAGCGGCCCGGTGGCCGCCACAGCCATCAGCAGCCAGCCCAGCGTGACGGCGAGCACGCCGTCACGCTGCTGAAGTTCCCGCCGGTGGCGACGGCCGGCCATGTAGAGCAAGGTGCCTGCCCCCAGCGTGGCCGCGCCCGACACCGCGAAACTGCTCGCCGTGCCATCGTCGACCACCAGCGCCCAGGCCAGCGGCAAGGCGTAGGCCGCCGAGAAGAGAGCCAGGAGACCGCCCAGGACGTGAGCGATGCACAGCAGGGTGGACATGTCTGCGGTGGGCGGGCGCGCAACCCGCGCCGCGACAGAAGGGTGCGCCGATTCTACCCGCGCCCGCCCGAGCCTCCTGCTGCCGTGCCGGGGCGCGACACCCAGGGGGCGCAGCCCACACGCTCGACGAGCGCCTTGCTGCGAAGAATCTCGAGCGCCTCCTCGAGACCGGGGAAGTCGACGAGTTCATGGCGCAGACGGGCAACGCTGGCGTCACCGTCGACGACGGTGAGCACCAGCATCAGGCGGCGCGGCAGCGCCGAGCTGCGGT
>JBILUW010000227.1:0-6558 GCA_044370795.1 Burkholderiaceae bacterium | reverse complement strand
CGGCGCTGCTGATCGGCACCGGCGGCGGGGTCGGTCTGGCCGAAGCCACCGGCGCCTTCATCGTGGCCGCGGCGCTCACCGCCCTGATCGGTTTTTCGGGCGCCTTCGAGCAGCTGGTGCGGCGCATCCCGGTCTCGATCGCCGCGGGCATGCTGGCGGGCGTGCTGCTGCGCTTCGGCCTCGAGGCCTTCGGCGCGCTCACCGCGCCCTCGGGCCTGGTGGCCATCATGGCGCTCGCCTGGCTGGCCGGGCGGCGCTGGGCGCCGCGCTACGCGATCCTGATCGTGCTGGTCGCCGGGCTGGGCGCGGCGATCGCCCAGGGCGGCCTCGACACCGCGGCCATCGGCTGGCAATGGGCCACGCCGGTGTGGACCCCACCGCGCTTCACGCTGGCCGCCACGGTCGGGGTCGCGATCCCGCTGCTGTTCGTGACGATGGCCTCGCAGAACATGCCGGGCGCGGCGGTCATCCGCGCCAACGGCTACGCCACGCCGGTGTCGCCGGCGCTGGGCTGGATCGGCGTGGTCAACCTGGCGCTGGCTCCGTTCGGCGCCTTCGCGCTGAACCTCGCCGCCATCACGGCGGCGCTGTGCGCCGGGCCGGGCGCGCATCCCGATCCCGGCCGCCGCTACACCGCCGCGGTGGCCGCCGGCGCGTTCTACGGGCTGGTCGGGCTGGGCGGCGCAACCATCGCGGCGCTGTTCGCCGCCATGCCGCGCGAGCTGATCGTCGGGCTGGCCGGCATCGCCCTGCTCGCCACCATCGGCGCGAGCCTCGCGCAGGCGATGGCCAGCGAAAGCGATCGCGAACCCGCGCTGGTCGCTTTTCTCGTCACGGGCTCGGGCCTGACCGTCGCCGGCGTGAGCTCGGCCTTCTGGGGACTGGTCGCCGGCTCGCTCACCCTGGCCGCGCTGCGGCCGACTTACAATCGGCGCCCATGAACTGCCTCGAGATCCTCCAGTACCGCTCACTCGTGCGCGGCCCCCGGCTGATCGTCCTGGGCGCCGTGCACGGCAACGAAACCTGCGGCGTAGCCGCCATCCGCCGCGTCGCCGGCGAGATCGCCGCCGGGCAGCTGTCGATCGTGCGCGGCGCGCTCACGCTGGTGCCGGTCGCCAACCCGGTCGCGCACGCGCTGGGCCGCCGCGAGGGCGATCGCAACCTGAACCGCGATTTTCGCGAAGTCGTCTCGCCCGAAACGGCCGAAGACCGCATCGCCAATCACCTGGCGCCGCTGCTCGCGGCCCACGACGTCCTGCTCGACCTCCACTCGTTCGCCTCGCAGGGCGAGCCCTTCGTCTTCGTCGGTCCTTCCGACAACCACGACGAGCTCGAGCCGTTCGCGCATGCCGCCCCCGAGCAGGCACTCGCCTCGGTGCTGGGGCCTCGCCGCATCGTGCACGGCTGGATGCCGGCCTTCGCGGCGGGCGTCGCGGCCCGCCGCGCGCGCGGCGCCACCGGCACGGCCATCAATGACAGCGTGGCCTACGGCGTGGGTACCACCGAGTACATGCGCGCGCGCGGTGGCTGGGCCGTCACCCTCGAGTGCGGCAATCACGCCGACCCGGCCGCACCCGAGGTGGCTTACCAGGCGATCCGGCGCGCGCTCGCGCACCTGGGCCTCGTCGATGCTCCCGCGCCGGCCAGCAGCGGCCCCAAGGAAGTGATCGAGCTGCACGAGGTGCACGATCGGCGCGACCCGACCGATGCCTTCGTGCGCACGTGGCGCTCCTTCGATCGGGTCGCTGCGGGCGAGCCGATCGGCCGGCGCGCCAGCGGCGAAGTCATCGCCGCGCCCGTCGATGGCTATGTGGTGTTCCCCAATCCCAACGCCCTGCCCGGTCGCGAGTGGTTCTATCTGGCGCGGCCGAGTGCGCGCTTCGTCCCATGAGCACGCGTCTCGGCAACCGCCGGGCCCCGGCGCGGCAGGCGCAGGGTGGCAACCTGGCGGCGCGATCGTGAAGGAACCCCAGGATCAGCCATTCACCGGCCGCGAGGCGTTCGCCGAGGCAGTCGTGGCTGTCCTCGATCTCGCGCGCCACGAGGTGCTGATGCTCGACCCCGATTTCTCGGACTGGCCGCTGGCCCGCACCAACGGGGCACGCGCGCTGACAGCGGCACTGGCGCGAGGCGTCCGCGTGCGCTTGCTGGTCACCGATCCCGGCTGGCTCGCCACGCGCGCCGACCGCTTCCTGACGCTGCACCGCGCGGCCGCCGGGCGCTGCGCCCTGCGACAGCTACCCGCCCACCTGCGGCTCGAGGAATCGACGCTGGTCGTTGATCGGCAGCACCTGGTGCGCAAGCCTCACCCCGACGCGCTGACGGGCCGGCTGCGGATCGCCATGCCGTCGGCCGCCGAACCCCATGCCGACCGGCTGGCGGCAGCCTGGGACGAATCGACCGACTGTCTGCCAGCCACCACGCTTGGGCTCTGATCGACGACAAACCGGTTTGTTGCGACGCAGCATCAACACGCACCAGCAACGAGCACGCGGGTGCTGGAGTGCTATACTCGGAGGCTAGCCGAAGGCGGAAAACGCGAAAAGGATCACAGCCTCGCTCGAGGGTGTCCGGGTAGCAAGCCTGCCGGATATCCAGCCGCCGCAGGTGTCGAGTCCCGATCCTCACGATCGTCCATCCCTCCAGCAAAGGACACCACCATGAACAAGTCGCTCCTCATTGCCTCGCTGATCGCCGTCGCCGTTGCCGCCTGCGGCAAGAAGGAAACGCCGGCTCCCGCTCCCGCTCCCGCGCCGGCAGCTGCGCCCGCGCCCGCCCCGGCCCCCGCCGAGCCGGCCAAGTCCGACGCCGCTCCTACCGATGCTGCCAAGGATGCCGCTCAGGGTGCCGCCGACGCCGCCAAGAAAGACGACAAGAAGTAATCCTTCCTGTCGCACGCGAAGCCGGCCGCTGGCCGGCTTTTTTTATTCCCGGCCCGCTGCGCGCCACACGGCCACGCGGCGCCACGCCACGCAGTGGGTCGGCAGCGGATCAGACTTCGGTCCAGCCCAGGCCCTGATCCTGGTCGGCCACCAGAACGTCTTGCTCGTTGGCCCCCGCCCAGACCGCCGACAGCGCCCGCCGCGCGAGATCGGGTCGATTGTTGCTGCGACTGAGGTGCGCCGCGACGACAGTGCCCAGGCATCGCTGATCGAGTTGCGCCAGTAGCGCGGCCGCGGCGGCGTTCTCGAGATGGCCATAGGGCCCGGCGATGCGCCGCTTGAGCGACCACGGATACGGGCCGTCGCGCAGCATGGCTGCGTCGTGGTTGCACTCGAGCACCAGCGCGTGCAGCCCGGTCATGCGGCGCACCAGGTGCGGAGTCGACTGGCCCAGATCGGTGAGCACCCCCAGCCGCGAGCGCGAGTCTTCGATGACGAACTGCACCGGCTCGCGGGCGTCGTGCGGCACCGGCACGGGATCCACCCGCAAGCCCTCGAGCTCGATGGGACGGTCCGCTTCGATCAACTGCAAAGGCAGGCCTTCGGGCAACTCGCGCAGGCCGGCAGCCGCCGTGCCGCGGGTCATGAACAACTGCGCCCCGGCCGCGCGAGCCAGGCGCACTGCGCCTCCGAGATGATCGCTGTGCTCGTGGGTGACGAAAATCGCATGCAGATCGGTGGGTGCCAGACCCAGTCGGGCCAATCGCCGGCGCACCTGGGCCAGACCGAAGCCGCAGTCGATGAGCACGCGCATCGGCGCGCCCTGCCGGCCGGCCTCGACGACGAGGCCGTTGCCCTCGCTGCCGCTGCCCAGGCTGGCAAAACGCACGGGCGGCAGACAGGATGGGGCTAGCGCAACTGCTCGTGCAGCAGGCCGACGATCTTGCCGCCGGTCTGGCGATCGGCGTCGGAGCGCAGCGGCTGGCCGTCGCGCTGCAGGACCGAGACTGCGGTTTCCTCGCCCTGGGCTCGCACGCGGATGCGGTACGACTGCGCGGAGGTCGGCCGCTTGTCGGTCTTGAACACGCGCGCGAACAACCCCGGCTTGTCGGACGACTTCGCGTCGACCTCGGGGTCGATGTAGCGCACGTCGTAGACGCCCTGCGAGCGGTCGCGATCCTCGACGGTGAAGCCGCCACGATCGAGGGCAAGGCCCACCCGCCGCCAGGCCCGATCGAAGGGCTCGGCCACGACAACGATCTCGCCTTCGCCTGAAGCCATGCGACGGGCTCTCGGAGCCTCGGCCGCCGTGCCTGCGCCGGCGGGCGCAGCCGACGCCGCGACCGACGCGACCGACGCGACCTGAGCGCGTGCCCGCTGCTGGTCGACGCCGAGCTTGACCATCAGCTTGGCGAGGAACTCGGCCTCGAGTTCGGGGTCGGCCGGCCGCGGCGACCACACGGTGCGGCTGCGGTCGCGATCGGTGTAGATCTCGGCCAGCCCGCGGTGGGTGATGTAGACCTCGGTGCGACCCGCCTCGGAGCTCTCGAGGCGGGTGCGGAACTTGTCGCGCTCGCCGGTGGAATAGAGATTGTCGAACACCCGCCCGATCGTGGACCGGATGATGTCCTGCGGCACCTTGGCGCGGTTCTCGGCCCAGTCGGTCTCGAGGATGCCGGCCGAGGGTTGCTCAGCGCCGATCAGGAAGCCCGACTCCTGCCAGAACTCGCGCACCAGCGGGTAGACCCGCTCGGGCGGCATCTCGACGACCAGCCAGCGCTGCGAACCGTTGCGCGCCATGCGCACGCCTTCGGCAGCGGGCAGCACGCGGGAGGTGTCGGAGGAGGTGACGCGATCGGCGGCACGGGCCGTCTGGAACCCGGACAGGGTCTGGGCCTGGGTCCGCTCGGGAATCGCAAAGCGCTCGTTGCCGCGCGGCGACACGAGTTCGGGGGGAATTTCGAGGGGCGGCAGCTTGCCGGTCGACTTGTAGTCGATGCGGCTGGCGTTGTTGATGGAGTCGATGGCCGAGCAGCCGGCCGCGAGCAGCGCGGCCAGGCCGATGGTCAGCAAACGGCAGGCCGCGCTCATGCCAGCACCCCGCTGTCGGCGAGCGCCTTGCGGACCACGGCCTGCTGGGTCTGCGACAGGGGCGTGAGTGGCAGCCGGATGCCGCCACCGATGCGGCCCATCTGCTGCAGCGCCCACTTCACCGGGATGGGGTTGGCTTCGACGAACAGCTTCATGTGCAGCGGGATGAGCTGGCGGTTGATGGCGCGCGCACCAGCATAGTCGCCGGCCAGCGCGGCCGCGCACAGCTTCGCCATGGGGCCGGGCGCGACGTTGGCGGTGACCGAGATGACGCCATGCCCGCCGACGGCCATGAGGGCAAGCGCGGAGTCGTCGTTGCCGCTGTAAAGGCCGAAGCCCGCGGGCATGCGGGCAGCCAGTTCGGCGCCGCGCGGCAGATCGCCCGTGGCGTCCTTCAGACCGACGATGCCGGGAATCTGCGCCAGCCGCAGCACGGTGTCGTTGGCCAGATCGGATCCGGTGCGGCCAGGCACGTTGTAGAGGATCTGGGGAAGGTCGACCGCCTCGGCGATCGCCCGGAAGTGCCGGTACAGGCC
This sequence comes from Burkholderiaceae bacterium, assembly GCA_044370795.1. GTDB lineage: Bacteria > Pseudomonadota > Gammaproteobacteria > Burkholderiales > Burkholderiaceae_E > Quisquiliibacterium. The sequence continues at coordinate 1,049 of JBILUW010000227.1, read as the reverse complement.
CTCCTGGGTGGGCCGGTTGTAGTAGGGGGTCACCTGCAGGGTGGCCGCCGCCCCGACGCTGGCCGAGTAACGGGTGAGCTCGATGGCCTCGCGGGTGGAATTGGCGCCGGCGCCGGCAATCACGGGCACGCGCCCGGCAGCCTGCTCGACCGCGACCCGGATCAGGTCATGGTGTTCATCGACATCGACCGTGGGCGACTCGCCGGTGGTGCCGACCGCGACGATGGCGGCCGTGCCCTCGGCCACGTGCCAGTCGATGAGCCGCCGGTAAGCCGCCATGTCGAGGCTGCCGTCCTCGTGCATCGGGGAAACGATGGCAACGATGCTTCCGGTGATCATGGGGCGGGTCCTGAGGACGGCGCGAGGGCCGAAAACGCGATTCTAGCCGACTGCATCGGCCGCGGAACCGCCGGCCTCGAGCGGGAAACGCTCGGGCTCGAAAGGCGGGCGCACGGCCGCGATCCGCTGCACGATCGCACCGCCGCCGGCACGCGGGACATAGCCGCTCTCGTAGGCGAGCACCATCAGGCCGTGGCGCTGGCACAGCATGAAGAGTTCGCCCGGGCGCAGCAGGAAATCCGGGTTGGCCGGACGACCGTAACGGGCGTTGCCGGCACCGAAGGTCTCGTAGAGCAGCAGCCCGCCCGCGGCCAGGCGCGAGGGCAGCAGGTCGAGGCGGGGCCTGAACAGGTAGTTGGCGACCACGATCGCATCGAAGCCGCCGGGCGGATCGAGCTGCGCCGGCCACGGATCGGCTTCGAGGTCGACGCACACTGCGTGCGCGCCCTCGGGCAGCCCGGCCAGGGCGAGCGGATCGCGATCGGCGCAGACGACGCGCGCACCGCGGGCGATCGCCGCCGCGGCATGCCGCCCGCGCCCGCAGGCCAGATCGAGCACCGACGCCGACGGCCCCAGACAGACCATCCATCGGACGAACCAGGCGCTGGCCGGCGCGGGCGCCGTCTGACGGTGGGATACTGCGCGATCGTGCTCGCCAGCCATGATGCCCTCGGACGCGATGGATCGGGAACCGCCGCAGTCTAGCGAAA
>JBILUW010000226.1:0-6562 GCA_044370795.1 Burkholderiaceae bacterium | reverse complement strand
GTGGTCGTTGACCTCAGCAATTCGTGTGCGATGCTTCATCAACTCGACCGCAATACGCTCGATGTGGTGACGATGGTCGTGGCCTTCGTGCCCGCCGCCGTCGCCTTCAGCATCTGGCGCATCAACAAGGCCCAGGAGGGGCCGCTGTTCTGGATGCTCGCGACATCGCTGTCGCTGCTGACCTACGCGGCTGTGCCGGTGCTGCAGGCGTTCCAGTTGCCGCCGGGCGTCGCGGTCGCGATGAACAACACCTCCAGCCTCACCGGCATGCTGCTGCTCCTGGAGGGCAACCTGCGCTTCACCGGGCGCACGTCGTCTCGGCGCCTGCGCTGGTGGGCGGGGCTCGTGCTGGTGTTCCTGGTGATGTCGATCATCAACCGCGAGGACGCCGCCCGCCGCTATCTGTTCCACGACGCCGTCGCAGCGACGATCCTGCTCGCCAACGCGGTTACCTTGCTGGCCGGCGCGCCCGCGTTCGAGCGGCGCATCCGGGCGGTGGCATCGGTCTTTCCGCTGATGATGGCCGGGGTGTTCATGACCCGGTGGTGGATCGCCTGCAACGCGCCCGACGGCGTGGACCTCGCCCGGCACCCGATCATCATGCCGCTGATGCTGGCGGGGATAGTCTTCACGCTGGGCTGGACCTACTTCGCCAGCGTGTTCTGCTACACGCGCTCGCAGGCGGCGCTCGCCAAGCTCGCCTGCGAGGATCCCCTGACCGGGCTGGCGAACCGTCGCTACTTCGACGAGGCCCTGCAGCGCGAGATCGCGCGCTGCCGGCGCACCGGCGAGTGCTTCGCGCTGGTCATGCTCGATCTCGATGGCTTCAAGCGGGTCAACGACCGCTTCGGACACGAGGCCGGCGACTGCATGCTGCGCGAGGTGGCCGCCCGCCTGACAGGGTTCATGCGTCGCGCCGATCTTGCCGCGCGCATGGGCGGTGACGAGTTCGCGGTGCTGCTGGTCAACATCACGTCCCGCGATGTCGCCGATCTCGTGGTCTTGCGCATGCGGCAGGTGCTCGACCGACCGAGGGATATCGCTTCCGACGTGCCGGCGATAGCTGCCAGCGTGGGCCGGGCGATCTGGCCGCTGGACGGGGACGATGCCGAGGCGCTGATGCGCGTTGCCGACGAGGCGATGTACGCCGACAAGTCCGACCGCCGGAGTGCGCCATCCCAGCAGCCCGCTGCCGCAACCCTCGCGCCGGCCGCGGCCACCTGATCGTATCGTCGGCGAAGCGGACCCCGGACCCGCGCAGCCGCCTTGCCCGAGTTCCAGCCAGGGCTAGAATCGGTCGCAGTCCGCGCAGCGCGCGACCGCAGCCCGAGGAGCCCATGGCCGACTACGCCTCCCGTCACTTCCAGCCCTTCGCCGGGCAGGACATCCGCAGCCTGATCCAGGCCCAGGCGCGCCTGCGCGCCGATCACCCCTACCTGGTATGGCGACCGTTCGAGGGGCCGCGCCGAGTCTGGACCTACGCGCAGTTCGCGCGGCACGTCGCGCGCTTTGCTGCCGGGCTGCACGCGCGCGGCGTGCGCGCCGGCGACCGCGTGCTCGTGCACCTCGACAACTGCCCCGAGGCGGTGCTCGCCTGGTTCGGCTGCGCCTGGATGGGTGCGGTCGCGGTCACGACCAACGCGCGCTCGAGCGCCGAAGAGCTCGCCTATTTCGCCGACCATGCGGGTGTGGTCGCCGGGATCACGCAGCCGCGCTTCGCCTCGCTGGTGAGCGGGGCGTGCCGCGATCTGCGCTGGCTGGCCGTGACCACCACCGACAATGGCGATGACGCCGGCGCGGCCGCGCCGGCCGCGGCCGACGCATTCGATGCCATCGACGCCGACCCTTCGGGGTTGCCGCCACGCCAGCACGATCCGCTCGCGCCATTCAGCGTGCAGTACACCTCGGGCACCACGTCGCGGCCCAAGGGCGTGCTCTGGACCCACGCGAACGCGCTGTGGGGTGCGCGGATCAACGCCACGCATGAGTCGCTGCGCGCCGACGACGTGCACATGGTGACCCTGCCGTTGTTCCACACCAACGCGCAGGCCTACTCGATGCTGGCTGCGATGTGGGCCGGAGCCACCGCGGTCGTGAACCCGCGCTTCTCGGCCAGCCGCTTCTGGCAGGTGTCGCTCGAGGAGGGCTGCACGTGGGCCTCGGTGATCGGCTTCATCCCGCGCGCGCTGATGGACCAGGAGGTGCCCGCCCACCGCTACCGCCTCTGGGGCACCGGGGTGTGCGAGCCGCCTTTCGACGCGCATTTCCGCGTCAAGACCCTGGGCTGGTGGGGCATGACCGAAACCATCACCCACGGTACGGTGGGGCTGGTCGATCTCCCCAATGCGTCGCTGTCGATGGGTCTGCCCGCGCCCGAGTACGGCATTCGCATCCTCGTCGACGGCCGCGAGGCCGAGCCCGGCGAGACCGGCGACTTTCAGGTGAAGGGCGTGCGCGGGCTCTCGCTGTTCGCCGAGTACCTGAACAACCCCAAGGCGACCGCCGAGTCCTTCACCGACGACGGCTGGTTCATCACCGGCGACCGCGTCACGCTGGGAGAAGACGGCTGGCTCTACTTCGCCGACCGATCCAAGGACATGCTCAAGGTGGGCGGCGAGAACGTCGCGGCCTCCGAGATCGAGCGGGTGATCATGACGGTGCCCGGCGTGGTCGAGGTCGCGGTCGTCGGCCGGCGCCATCCCATGCTCGACGAGGTGCCGGTGGCCTTCGTGCGCGCCGAGCCCGCGCATGCGGCGGGTCTGCCGGCGGCGATCGAGGCGGCCTGCGGCGCGGCCCTTGCCGGCTTCAAGCGGCCGCGCGAGATTCGCGTGGTCGACGAGCTGCCGCGTTCGACGCTCGAGAAGATCAACAAGGCCGTGCTGCGTCGGGCGCTCGAAGCCGAGAGCGGCGCGGGCGGCTGAAGCCGCCGACCCGTTCCACGGCGCAGGGCGCGGGCGTGGTCGGCGGGCCCGCTGGGCGGCGTCGGCGGTCCCGGCGCCTCAGACCGGGTGGGCGGCCAGGTGCGCGAGCAGCAGCTCGTTGATCCGTGCGGGGCACTCGTCGGTGGCGAAGTGACCCACCCCCGGCAGCACCTCGAACCCGCAGTCGGCCTGCACGCAACCCGGTGTGCCCTCGGCGGCGGCCCGACCCACGGTCTGGTCGGCGTCGCCCCAGACATAGAGCGTGGGCACGCGGATGCGGCCGAGCTCGGCGCGCAGCCCCACGTTGGCCCGGTACCAGGCGAGCGCGCCCTCCAGCGCCGGGGCCGATCCGAGCACCGACAGATAGCCTTCGATCGCGCCCGGCGGCACGCCCGCCTCGGCCAGCCGCGCGCGCAGCCGCCGGGCGCCGTCGGCGAGCAGCAGCGGTCCGGTCTGGGCATCGAGGAATGCCCGGTGGTGCCGTGACCGGTGGCGCTGGTCGCCCGACGGATCGTTCAGCGCCTGCGCGAAGGCCGTGGGGTGGGGGCGCGACAGGATGGTCAGCGAGGCCAGCCGCTCGGGATGGCGGTCGGCCACACCCCAGGCGACTTGTCCGCCCCAGTCGTGGCCGACCAGATGGAAACGCGCTGCCGGGCCGGCACAGGCGTCGGCGAGGTCGACGGCGTCCTGGATCAGGCGCGCGTACGCGTAGTTCTCGAGCAGGGCCGGATCGGGGCGCGCGCCGGGCGAGTAGCCGCGCTGGTCGGGGGCGAGCGCCCGGTAGCCGGCCGCCGCCAGCGCCGGCACCTGCTCGCGCCAGCTGTGCCGCGACTGCGGATAGCCGTGCAGCATCAGCACCAGCGCGCCGTCGGTGGGGCCGTCGAGCCAGGCATCGAAGACCAGGCCGTCGCGGGTGGGGATGCGATGCAGCGGGGGGTCGCGGGGAGCGGTCATCCGGGTCTCCTGCGGTGGGCGGACCTTGCTGCGACTCAGGGCTTGAAGCCGAGGTCGCGGGCGATGATGTTGCGCTGGATCTCGCTCGTGCCCTCGCCGATCACGTAGAGCAGCGCGTCGCGGTGGATGCGGCCCACCGGGTACTCGCGCATGATGCCTGCGCCTCCGAGGATGCGGATTGCCGACTCGCTGACCCGCACCGCGGTCTCGCTTGCCACCAGCTTCACCTTGGCCGCGAGCGCCGGGTCGAGCTCGTTGCGATCGACCTTCCAGGCGCCGTGGTAGACCAGCCAGCGCGCCGCCTCGATGTCGGCCGCCATGTCGGCGAGCTTGTGGGCGATCGCCTGGTAGTCGCCCACCCGGCGGCCGCCGACCAGGCGCTCCTGCGCGTAGCGGTGCGCAGCATCGAACGCCGCCCGCGCCATGCCCAGGGCGTTGGCCGCCACGCCCACCCGGTTCTCGCTGAGCGAATCGAGGATGACGGGATAGGTGCCGGTGCGCCCGCCGAGCAGCGCGTCGTCGGGCACGAAGGCGTCGGCGATGTGGATCAGGCCGGTCTCGGAGGCGCGGATGCTCTCCTTTTTCAGCTTGCCGATGTCGAAGCCGGGATGGGGCAGCTCGACGATGAACAGGCTGATTGATTCGGCGTTCAGTTCGGCGCCGGTGCGCGCCGCCACCAGCATGAAGTCGGCGATCGGGGCATTGGTGATGTAGAGCTTGCTGCCATTCAGGCGCCAGCCGCCATCGAACTTCTCGGCGCGGGTGCGCAGCGCGCGGATGTTCGAGCCGCCGTCGGGCTCGCTCAGGCCGAAGGCGGCGATCTTCGCGCCGGCCAGCGCCGGCCTGAAGTAGCGCTCCTTCTGCGCCTGCGTGCCGGCGCGCCAGATCGGCCAGATGCCGAGGTGGGTGTGCGCCGACCAGCTCGAGGCGAAGGCCTGGCAGACGTAGCTCATCTCTTCGCGGATGATGCAGTCGGCGATCTTGTCCATGCCGCTGCCACCATCGGCCTGCGGATAGCGCACGCCCAGCAGACCGATCTCGCCCCACTGGGCGAAGAGCTCGCGCGGGAAGGTTTCGGTTTCCTCGGCCTGCGTCACCAGCGGCGCCATCCGTTCGCGGGCGAAGCGGCGGATGGTTTCGCGCACGGCCTCGTGCTCGGGGGAGAAGCTGAAGTCGAGAGCCATCGGGGGTGTCCTGGGAAGCCGCGTGCGGCGGGTGGCGGGCGCTGCGCTCAGTCGCAGGGCAGGCCCATCTCGCGGGCGATTGCGCGCAGCTGGATCTCCCAGCTGCCGACGGTGACCGGCGCGACCAGCGCATCGAGCGCCAGGCGCATCGCCGGCAGCTCCTCGGTCAGGCCCCAGCCGCCGCCGACATGCAGCGCGGTCTGGGTCACGCGCACCACGGCCTGCGTGGCGAACAGCTTGGCCGAGGACACGTCGAGGATCAGGTCGCGAATGGGCACGCCGCTGTCCCAGCGCTGCGCCGCGTGGTAGGTGAGGTGGCGCGTGGCCTCGATGTCGACGTGGGCCTGCGCGAGCTGGAAGGCGATCGACTGGTTGGCGCCGATCGGCCGGCCGAACTGCTGGCGCACGCTCGCGTAGTCGCGCGCCCACTCGAGCGCGTGCCGCATGTGGCCCAGCCAGCGCGCCGCGACCATCACGCGCTCGCGGTTGAAGCCCGCCATGATCTCGCGGAACCCCGCCGCCACCCGTCGCGAGCCGGGCACGCGCACGCGATCGAAGTTGATGCGGTAGGTGGGGGCGGGCCGGTTGACGTGCGTCTCGATGCGCGTGGCGGTGACGCCCGGGCTGGCCCGGTCGACCGCGAAGAACGCCATGCCGTGACGGCCGGCCGAGGCGTCGACCCGCGCCAGCGTGACCAGCACGTCGGCGTCGCCGCCCAGCGTGATGAACGACTTCATGCCGTCGAGGATCCAGTCGTCGCCATCGCGCACCGCGGTGGTCTTCAGGCTCGCGACATCGTTGCCCGCCTCGGGCTCGGTGACGGTGATGGCGACCATGCACTCGCCGGCGATCACGCGGCGCGCGATCTCGCGCTGCCCGGCGTCGCCATGCTCGTAGAGGATGGAGCCGGCGACGTTCTGCACGAGCACCGCGACCGCGAGGTTGGGATTGACCCGCGACATCTCCTCCATCGCGATGGCCTCCTCGTAGCAGCCCAGGCCCGCCCCGCCGATCGCCTCGTCGGCGGTGATCCCGATCAGGCCGGCGCGGGCCGCCGCGACGAGGAAGTCGCGCGGGAACACGCGGGTGCGGTCGGCCTGCTCCCAGCGCGGCCCGATCTCGCGCTGCGCGAACTGTTCGCACATCGACCGGAAGGTGTCGCGGTCGATGCTGTTGGCGGGGACGGGGCGCAGGCTGTCGTTCATCGCGGGTTGGGTGCCCGCGGGTTGCAACCGCACGGCGAGCGGCCGCACCGGCCGGCGGGTCGCGGCGATGGTGACAGCCCCTCCGCGGGCTGTCCATGCGGCGCATCCGTGCGCGGTGTTGATTTCCGGGCGCTGAGTCGGCCGGGGTGCGCGCGCGGGGTCAGCCTGCGAGCCGGGGGCGGCACGCAGGCCTGGCGTCAGCCGGCGGGCGGACGGGGCTCGGTCGCGCCCAGCGCCTGGGCCGCGCGGGAGCGCGCCTCGCGCCGGTGGCTGGCCTCGACCAGACTGGCCAGCCCGT
>JBILUW010000328.1:0-3851 GCA_044370795.1 Burkholderiaceae bacterium | reverse complement strand
ACCAGGTCGTCGCGGGCGACCGGGAACTGCTCGCGCCGGTGCGCCGGCGCGGGCCGATCTGGCGCAGGGCCTAGGCTGGAGGTCGGTGTTTCATGGTCTGGCGACGTGCTACCATTGTGCTTACGTAATACCAGACGATGGTGACAGCATGGAAGTCGCGATCCGCAGGATGGGCAACTCGCAGGGGGTGCTGATTCCCAAGCCGATCCTGGCCCAGCTCGGGCTCGAAGGATCCGTCGATCTCGTGGTGCGAGATGGCGTGATCGAGATCCGGCCACTGCGGCGCAATCCCCGCGACGGCTGGGCCGAGGACGCTCGCCGGGTCGCCGAGGATGGGGGTGACGCCCTCATCTGGCCCGAACTGGGCAACGAGGGCGACGATACGCTGGTCTGGTGATGAAGGCCGGCGACATCTGGCTTGCTCAGCTGGACCCGACGGTCGGTGCCGAAATCCGCAAGGCGCGTCCCTGCGTCGTGATTTCGCCGAACGAGATGAACGACCATCTGCGTACCGTCATCGTCGCACCGATGACCACCGGCTCGCGGCCCGCGGGCTTTCGCGTCACGCTGACCTTCCAGGGCAAGCAGGGTCTGATCGTGCTGGACCAGATCCGGACGCTCGATCGTGCGCGCCTGGTCAAGCGCCTTGGTGCGCTGCGGCCGTCCACCCTGGCGCTCACGCGACAGACGCTGCAGGCGATGTTCGCGGCCTGATCCCGCGCGGTGCATCCCCTCACGGGGACACCGCCGATCGGGAGCGGCTGGGCCCCGAAGGCGAGGCGTGATGCGGCCGCTCCTCACCCCTTCGAGATCTCGATCTCCTTGGTCGTGATGAACTCCAGCAGCGCGGGCTGGCCGCGCTGCGTCGCCTCGATCCCGCGCTTCAGGGCCGCCACGATGTCGGCCGGATCGGTGACGCGCTCTCCATAGCCGCCGAAGGCGCGCGCCATGTCGGCGTAGTGGCCGCTGATGTCGGTGGCGCCGTACTTGGCCTGCGAGACCGGCATGATCGGGATCTCGATCGCCATCGAGAAGTTGTTGAACAGGATCGACAGGATCGGGATGCGCTCGCGCACCGCGGTCTCGAAGTCCATGCCGGTGAAGCCGATGGCGGCATCGCCCCACACGTTGATGCACAGGCAGTCGGGCCGCGCCAGCTTGGCGCCCATCGCCAGGCCCAGGCCGTAGCCGAGCTGCGTGCTCTTGCCCCAGCCCAGGTAGCTGAGCGGCGCGGTGGCGCTCCAGAAGGGCGTGGTCTGGTCGCGCGGGCTGCCGGCGTCGTGGGTGATGATCGTGCGCGCCTTGTCCACCAGCCGGTCGAGCTCCCACACCACGCGGTAGGGGTTGATCGGCGTGGTCTGCGCGTTCAGGCGCGGCAGCCACTCGGCCAGCCACTCGGCCTTGAGCGCGGCGATGCGCGCCGGCACGTCGGCGCGCGCCTGCGCCGGGGCGCGGTCCATGCCGGCCATCGCGGCGATCAGCGCGTCCAGCGCGAGCGCCGCGTCGCCGATCAGGGCATGCTGCACCGGCAGGTCCTTGTTCAGGTCCATCGGGTCGAGCGTGGCATGAATGACGGTCTTGCCCTCGGGCATGGTCACGCCGAACGGCGTCTGCGCGAAGCTGCAGCCCACGCCCAGGATCACATCGGCCTCGGCCAGGAAGGCCTTCACCGGCCGCGGGTTGGCGCGCCCGCCGCTGCCCAGCGACAGCGGATGGTCTTCCGGGAAGGCGCTCTTGCCTTCGATCGAGGTCGTCACCGGAATGTTCCAGGCCTCGGCCAGCGCGCGCAGCTGCGGCCAGGCCTTCGCGTAGTGCACGCCCTGGCCGGCGTAGATCACCGGGCGCTGCGCGGCAGCGAGCACCGCCGCGGCCCTGGCCACATCGGCCGGGTCGGGCCCGGTGCGCGCGCGCAGCGCCGGCACATGCACCCAGTCGTCGGGCACCTCCTCGCCGAACACATCCACCGGCACCTCGATCAGCACCGGCCCGGGCCGGCCGTTGCGCAGCTGCGAGAACGCGCGGCGCAGCACCTCGGGCGCGGCCTTGCCCATCGTGAGCGGCTCGGCCCACTTGGTGATGTGGCGCATGTTCTGCACCGAGTTGAAGTTGGGGTAGTGATGCGCCAGGCGCCGCGCATAGCCCGCCGGCACCACCAGGATGGGCACCGACTCGGAGTAGGCCTGCGCCACGCCGCCAAAGGCGTTCTCGGCGCCGGGCCCGTGCTGCATGCAGAACACGCCGATCCGGTCACCCGACGACACCCGCGAATAGGCATCGGCCATGTGCAGGCCCACGCGCTCCTGGCGCACGATGATCGTGCGGATGTCCTCGGCGGCTGCCGCCTCGATCAGCGGATTGACCGGGTAGGCGAAGAGCATGTCGATGCCCTCGGCCTTCATGGCCCGGGCGATGGCTTGAGCGACCTTCATGGCGCGTCTCCTTGCAGGCGGTGCGCTGCACGGTAGGGCACCGGCGCCGCGCATGCGGACGCGGCGCCGCGAATCCGGACCTCGCCCGCGCCGTCATGGTTCGGCCACGAGCCCGGTCGACAATGGGGAGATTCGGCGCCCGGGCCCGCGCTTCGCTACCCTTCGGCCCGGTCGTTTCCTTCGTTCACTTCAGGAGTCCGAGATGGGTCTGTTCGACATGTTCAAGAGCGCAGCGCCGAAACTCAATCCGCGCGTCGCGCTGGCCGCCGGTCTGCTCTACATGATGGCCTCCGACGGCCAGATCGGCGAGGAGGAGATCGGCCAGCTGCAAAGTGTCGTGGGCGGCGATCGCGCGCTGCTCGAGGACGGGCTCAAGTACATCCGCGCGGTGTCCTTCGACCAGTACCTGCAGGATGTGCCCGCCGTCCTCGATGACGCGCAGCGCCTGTGCCTGCTGGTCAACGCCTGCGACTCGCTGCTCTCCGATGGCACGGCCGCGCCCCAGGAGCAGGCCATGTTCGGCAAGCTTCTGGCCGCGATGGGCTTCAGCGAGGAGCGGTTCACGCCCTACTTCCAGACCATCGCCGTCAAGAACAACCGGACGGTCTTCGGCCGCTGATCGGCAGCCCCTCGGGCGCGGCGGCCCGACCGGCGGGCGGGCCTGCCGCGAGCCAGTTGTGCGCCTGCGGGCGCGGCCGCGCGAATTCGGACCTCGGCTACCGGGCGGCGGCCGCGCCCGGTCCGGCACCGCGCCTCGCCGCATTGACGGGCACCCCGCCGCCCGCAAGACTGCGCGCTCGCCGCCGGCCCGCCCGGGCCGGGGCGTGCCCGCGCTGCGAGGTTGCATGCCCGAATTCCTCTCCCCCGAACTCACGGCCCTGCGCGATCGCGTGGCCGCCCTGGCCAGCGGCGAGCTCGCCGCGCTGCGCGACGATGCCGCGCTCGGCCCCGCCGAGCGCTCGGCCCGGGTGCGCGCCGCCGCCAAGGCCGCCGGCATCTACCACCTCACTCAGCACGACGACACGCCCGAGCTCACGCTGCTGGTGGTGCGCGAAACCCTCGCCCTGCACAACACGCTGCACCTGCCGGGCGTGCTCGGCGCCGGCGCCGGCGTGCTTGCCGGCGTGGCCGAGCCGCTGCGCACCAGCCATCTGCTGCCGGCGCTGGCGGGCGACAAGCGCGCGGGCTTTGCCTTCACCGAATCGGTCGATGCGCCCCGGCCCACCTGGGCCGCGGTCGATGGCGACAGCCTGGTGGTCACGGGCAGCAAGTCGTACGTGACCGGCGGCGCGCATGCCGACTTCCTGGCCGCGCTGGTCGATGTCGAAGGGCAGGGCCCGTCGATGGTGATCATCGACACCGACGCGCCCGGCGTGTCGATCACCCGGCACTTCGGTTCGATGGACGGCAGCCAGCACGCCG
>JBILUW010000391.1:0-2721 GCA_044370795.1 Burkholderiaceae bacterium | reverse complement strand
ATCAGCGCGATGCGCCGCTCGGTGGCCGCCGACTGCGTGGGCAGCGCCGGCTGGATCATCGGCCTGCTGGCCGAGGAGCTGCGCCGCCCGCGCCGCAGCGGCCTGGTGCTGGCCAACTCCGAGCGCATCCGCCTGCGCTACGGCGACCTGCGCATCCGCGCCTACGCCGCGCGCTCGGCGCTGTACCGCGCGGCGCGCCTGGCCGACGCCGGCCACGACGCCGTCAACGAGACCATCGCCGCCAAGGTGCTGGCCAGCGAGATCGCAGGCCAGATCGCCGACGCGGCCATCCAGCTGCTCGGCGGCGAGGCGCTGGTGACCGGCCATCCGCTCGAGGCGCAGTTTCGCCGCCTGCGCGCGCTGCGCCTGGCCGAAGGCGAGACCGACACGCTGCGCGTGAACGTCGCCCGCGGGCATCTCGATCTGGGGAAGGGGTCGATCTGAGCGGAGCGGGCGGTCTTCGCGCCCGAGGAGCGCCACGAACCTGGCGTCACAAATCTCCCGAAAAACGTGGCGCACGCCCCAGGACATCAAGGATCATTACGCCAGCGCGAGCATCTGCGGCAACAACCGTGTGGTGTTCAACGTCGGTGGCAACAAGCTTTCCATGAGTATCAAGCCGATCCGCAACGACGATGACCTGAAGCGCGCTTTCAAGCGGCTGGAAAAGATCTTCCAGGCCGAAGAGGGCACTTCGCAGGCGGACGAGCGTGACGTGCTCGTCACGCTGATCGAAGCCTACGAGAACAGGCACTACGACTTCGGTCCGGCTGACCCGGTAGAGGCGATCAAGTTCCGCATGGAGCAGGAGGGCCTGACCCCGCGCGACCTCGAGCCCTACATCGGCCAGAGCGGCCGGGTGTCGGAAGTGCTCAATCGCAAGCGCGGCTTGAGCCTGCGCATGGTCAAGCGGCTTCACGACGGGCTGCGGATTCCGTACGAGAGCCTGCTTGCGGGCGTGCGATAGGACGCCTAGGCGCCCTCGTCGAAGGCCTTGCCGAGCACGGCGGCGAGATCCTGTCGCTGCCCCAGCAGCCGGATCACATCGACATGGTCGGCGCGCTCCACGTAGCACCACAGCAGCGGAAAGTCGCTGAGGCGCCAGGTTCTCAACCCCGGGATGTCCAGCAGCCGGCCCAGGGCGGGCGAGCCGATGGCGGGATGGCTCTCGATCCGGTCCAGCGCTTCCTGGGTGGCTCTAGCCACTTGCAGCGCCAGGCGCGGGCCGCCTTCCTCACGGTAGTACCGGACCTCGCCTTGCTGATCGCGCAGGGCCTGCGGCCGCAGCAGCGCCGGCTTCAATCGGCCTCGCCGCGCGCGATCGCCTGCAGCCGCTTCTCATCAGCCCGGGTGCGCCGGCGGCCCGGCCCCGACGCCAGCCCTTCCTCGATCAGGGCGCGCAGTCGCTTGCGGGTCTGCTCTTCCTGATCGCGCCGGATCAGGTCGCGGATGTATTCGCTGGTGTTGCCGTAGTGGCCGGTGGCCACGCGCTCATCGATGTAGGCGCGCATGGACTCGGGCAGGGCGAAGCTCATGGTGTGGCGGCTCATCCGGGCATCGTCCGAATCCTGACAACCGTTGTCAATCCGTACTTTTCGCCTACTTTTCGGGATGACCGCCGCGCCCCGGCGCGGCGTGGCCGCGGATCGATCGCTTACACTCGACCGCACCCTGGGCCCCGCCGGATTCGTCCGACGTCCGGCCCTCCCGGCGCCCCACAACACCCAGGAGACTCACGATGGCCCCAGTACCCTCCGGGGGTGTGGTCGCGGTCACCGGCGCCGCCGGTTTCGTCGGCGGCTGGGTGGTGCGCCGCCTGCTCGAGCGCGGCTACCGGGTGCGCGCCTGCGTGCGCAACACCGCCGACCCCACCCGCACGGGCTTCCTCAAGGCCATGCCGGGCTACGCCTCGCGCCGCCTCACGCTGCACGCCGCCGACCTCGACCAGCCGGGCAGCTTCGATGCCGCCTTCGCCGGCGCCGACGCCGTGGCCCACATCTCGCACGTCAGCGGCTACGCCGACCAGGAACGCATCGCCCAGGTCACGCGCGACCTCATCGACAGCATCGAGCGCGCGGCCAGCGTGCGCCGCGTGGTGGTCACCTCGAGCGTGGCGGCCATCATCTCCGAGATGGATCTGCAGGAGCTGGTGCGCCGGCCGGTCTTCGACGAAGACCGCTACCCCGACGAGAGCAACCCCAAGCGCACGCCCGAGCGCGGCCAGGGCTACTCGATGGGCAAGCTCTCCATCGAGCGGCTCTTCACGCAGGCCGCCGAGCGCAGCGGCCGCTGGGACGCCATCGTCTGCTGCCCCGGCGACAACGTCGGCCCCATCCAGTCGGCCCATCAGAAGGACATGGGCCCCTGGCAGAGCCTGATCAATCGCATGCTGCTTGGCGAGTGCCGCCAGAACGGCGTGTATCGGCCGTGGATGACCGTCGACGTGCGCGACGACGCCGACGCCCACATCGGCCTGCTCGAGAGCCCGCGCGTGGCCAACGGCGAGCGCTACATCGCCTGGTCCACCGACACCCGGCCGGTCGAGCAGATCTGCGCCGACATCGACCGCCTGCTGCCCGAGCTCGGCCACCTCACGCCCGCGGTCAGCGACGACTTCCCGGAGCGCATCCGCGAGCGCGAGGCCGAGATGCGCGCGATCTGGGCCGGCTGCATCCTGCGCAACGACCGCATCCGCGCGGCCACCGGCATGAGCTTCCGGCC
>JBILUW010000033.1:0-21562 GCA_044370795.1 Burkholderiaceae bacterium | reverse complement strand
TACCACGGCCAGCGCACGTCCAGCGGCGAGCCCTACGACATGTACGCGATGACTGCCGCGCATCCCACGCTGCCGATTCCGAGCTACGCGCAGGTCACGCATCTGCGCAACGGCCGGCAGGTGGTCGTGCGTGTCAACGATCGCGGGCCTTTCCTCCATGGCCGGGTCATCGATCTGTCCTGGACCGCCGCATCGCGGCTGGGCTACGTGCAGGCAGGCAGCGCCGAAGTCGAGGTCGTGCTGATCCACGATCCGATCGCCTTCGCCCGCAACCGCGAGTCTGACGTGCCCGCTCAGGCGGGCCCGGCGGCGCCGGTTCAGGTCGTGCAGGTGGCGGTCGCCCCGGCAGGCGGCGCGGCGGCGTCGGATCCGGCGCGGCCGCAGCCGCTCGCCCTCGAGACCCAGAGCGTCGATCGCCAGGCGCCAGCGGCGCTCGTCCCGGGCATCTGGCTGCAGATGGGCGCGTTCTCGCAGGCCGAGCGCGCGCAAGTCGCGCGCGACCGTGGCGCGGCGGCGCTCGGTCTGCCCGCCGACCGACTGGTGGTGCAGCCGGCGAGCGGTCTTTGGCGCCTTCTGGCTGGCCCGTACGGCAGCCGGGGCGAGGCCATGGCGGCTGCCGAGCGCGTGCGGCAGGCTACCGACCTTGCGCCCATCCCGATCACCGTCGGCCCCTGAGCGCAGCCGCGCGGCTCAGCGCGGCTTGTCCAGGGTGAGGGCGAGCGCGTAGAGCGCCTCGCGCGGCACGCCGCTCACGGCATGAGCGATGCGCGCGGCGCGCGCCGCCGGCAGTTCGGCAAGCAAAAGGGAGAGCAGGCGCCGCGTCTCCGGATCGATCTCGGCAGCCTGGAGCGGCTCGGCGGCGATCTCGGCCGCGGGGGCCCGCGCGACCGCGAGCGCGAACTCGCCGCGACGCCGGTGCGGCTGCGCGTCCAGCCAGGCCGGCGCATCGCCCAGGGCGAGGGCTGCGACCTCCTCATGGACCTTGGTCAGCTCGCGCCCCACGATCACGCGGCGCGCCGGCCCGAAACACGCGATGAGATCGGCCAGCAGCTCGTCGATCCGGTGCGGGGCCTCGTAGAGCACCAGCGCCGCGCCGGCCGTGGCCATCGACCCGGCAAGCACGGCGAGCCGCTCCTGGCGGGCGCGTTGCCGCGCCGGCAGAAAGCCCTCGAAGAGGACCGCTCCCTCGTCGAGACCGGCCACCGACAGCAGCGCGGCCAGCGCGCTGGGCCCGGGGACGGGTACCACCGGGTATCCGGCGGCGCGCACCGCCGACACCACCCGGGCTCCCGGGTCGCTGATCGCCGGGGTGCCCGCGTCGCTTACCAGCGCGACCGCGCGCCCCTGCGCGAGCAGCGCGACGATCTCGTCGGCCGCTTGCGCCTCGTTGTGTGCCCGCGCGCTGATCAGCCTTGCCGATGAGCCGGCGTGGCGCAGCAGCACGCGGGTGACGCGAGTGTCCTCGGCCGCCACCACGTCGACCTCGCGCAAGGTGCGCGCAGCCCTCGGGCCTAGATCCTCCAGGTGACCGATCGGGGTTGCCACCACATACAATCCGGGCGTCATGGCCAAGCCTTCCACGTATGTTGCCGTCTCGCCGGCACAGCGCGTCGGCAGCCTGGCCGAGTCGCGAGCCCTCGATTATCTGCGCGCGCGGGGGCTCGAACTGGTGGCGGCCAACGTGCGGCTGCGCTGCGGCGAGATCGACCTGATCATGTCCGACCGCGGGCTGTGCGTGTTCGTCGAGGTGCGTCAGCGCGCCAGCATGCGCTACGGCGGGGCCGCCGCCAGCATCGACCCGCGCAAGCAGGCGCGTGTGCGAGCCGCCGCGCAGGCGTGGCTGCAGCAGCAGTGCGCCGGCCGGCCCTGGCCCGCGCTGCGGTTCGACGTCGTTGCCATCGAGGGCAGCCGCCTGCACTGGCTGCCAGGCGCCTTCTAGAGCGTCGGTCCTTGCGCTTCCCGCATCGAATCCAGCGCCGAGCCCAGGCTGCGCGCCCGCTGCTCCACCGCGTCGAGCAGCCCGGAAGGCGCCCCGGGGTTGTCCGGCTCGCGCAGGCTGCGCTCGAGCATCACCAGCGCCTCGGCGATGCCCTCGGCGCCCACCATGCTGGCGGCCCCGGCCGCCCGGTGCGCCAGCTCGCACGCCTGCTGGTGCTCGCCGGCATCGAGGTGCGCCCGGATGCGTCCGGCATCTTCGGTGACGCTTTCCACCAGATGCCGCAGGACGTGGCCGAAGTCATGCAGTGAGCGCTGCGAGCCGCGCCACGACGCCGGCGGTGCCACGCCGGGCAGGCCTGAGATGGCGGCAAGCAGGGCCGGGTCGGGCGGGCATTCGGCGGGCATGACGGGCTCGCGTGGGCCGGTCCAGCGCGCGAGCGCCCCGGCCAGCACCTCGAGGGTCACGGGCTTGCCCAGATGCTCGTTCATGCCGGCCTCGAGCGCCAGAACGCGGTCTTCGAGGAAGGCGTTGGCCGACAGCGCGACGATCGGGGTGTGCTGATGCAGAGGCAGCAGCCGGATCAGGCGTGTCGCGCCCATCCCGTCGAGGGTGGGCAACTGCAGATCCATCAGGATAAGGTCGTAGCGTCCGGCCGCCGCGAGGTCGACAGCCTCCAGACCGTCGCTCGCGAGGATCACGTCGCAGCCCAGATCTTCCAGCATCTCGGTCAGGATTTCCTGGGTCAGGGGATGGTCCTCGACCACCAGGATGCGGCGGCCCGCAAGACTGGAGGCGCGCGCGGGGGCAGGCTCGGCGGCCGCGGCGCCAGACGCTTCGTGCCTGGTCGGCTCGAGCGGCAGTTCAAGCTCGATCTGAAATCGGCTGCCGAGGCTCGGTTCGGATTCGACCGTGATCCTGCCGCTCATCTGGTCGACCAGGCGTTTGGAGATCGCCAGGCCCAGCCCGGTGCCGCCGGTCCGTCTTGACGGGCTCGAATCCCCCTGGAAGAAGGGATCGAACAGCTGATCGCGCAGGTGCGGCTCGATCCCGATGCCGGTGTCGGCCACCCACAGCCGCAGTCTTGCCTGCCCGTCCTCCGCGGGCATCGCCAGGGCGCCGATCACGACGCCACCCGTCGCGGTGAACTTGATCGCGTTGCTGCACAGGTTGATGAGCACCTGGGAAAGCCGCAGGGCGTCGCCGCGCAGCATCAGGGCGCGCGTCTCGGTCGCGGCATCGAGCGTCAGGGCCAGGCCCTTGCCGGCAGCCTGGTCCTCGAACAGTCGCAGGGTGCGGTCGAGGACCTCGCCGAGGGAAAACGGGGTGTTGTTCAGGATCAGCTGTCCGGCCTCGATCTTGGACAGGTCGAGAATATCGTTGATGACCTGCATCAGGTGCTCGCCGGTGTCGCGCAGCTGATCGAGCAGGCGCGACTCGCGCTCGTCGTGGGCGTCGCGGCGCAGACGGTCGGTCAGGCCGACGATGACGCTGAGCGGCGTGCGGATCTCGTGGCTCATGTTCGCGAGGAAGGCGCTCTTCGAGGCGCTGGCCGCGCGCAAGCGCTCCTGGTCGGTGACATCCATCACCAGCCCGGTGAGCTGCGCCGGCTTGCCGCGATCGTCGGTGACGACATCGGCGCGCAGGAGCAGCCAGCGTGCCGAACCGTCGGGCAGGCGCATCCGGAAGCGGGCATCGAGCATCTCGCGGCGCCGGACGGCCTCACGGAACTGCGCCGTCAGCCGCGTCACATCGACCGGATCGAGCAGCGTGCGCCATCCGGCCCAGCTGCGCAGTTCATCGTGCGACGACAGGCCGAGAAGCGGCAGGGAGCGCTCGGGCCAGATGATCGCGCCGGTGTGCAGGTCCATGGCCCATGCGCTCACCCTGGCCGCCTGCTCGGCGTGGGCCATGCGGTTGCGGCTTTCCTCGAGCAGACGGGAGCGCTCGGCGGCCAGGGCCTGGGCTCGCGCGCTGTGCTCGGCGGCCGAGATGCGCGCAGCCGACTCCTCGATCAGCAGCAGGTCCTCGGCAAGCCATGGGCCGGCGGTCCGGCGGATCAGGAGCAGCAAGCTCATCAGCCGTTCCTGATCGAACTCGGGAACGATCACCGCGGAGCCGACGGATACCCCGGCCCAGGCCGCCTTCTCGGACTCGGCGAGGTCCGCGCTGCCGGCCAGGTCCTCGAAGACCAGCGCACGGCCCTTCGTGCGCCGGCCTAGGCGCTCGAGGCCGAAATCGGCCTCCAGCCGCAGCCCGCCGAACTGCAGCGCGCCGACCATGCTGTCGGGATGAGCCGTCGCATGCCCCGTGGCCTCGTCGCGTTCCGCGTAGGCCGCGCCTGCGGCGCCGACTCCTGCGACAAGCACGCGCAGTGCCTCGGACAGCGGCTGGCCTGTCGCTTCCCGGCTACGCAGGGCGTCGTGCAGCGAAAGCAGCAGGGATCGGCGCGCCTCGGTCTCGCGCAGCCGTTGCTCCGAGGCCAGGCGCGCAGCCCAGTCGCGCCGCTGGGCATCGTGGCGCGCCTGCACGAAGCCGCCGACCGCGCTGGCCAGCGCGCCCGTCAGGCCCAGGGCGAGCAGCCGGGCGCCGGGCGGAAGCACCCCGGGCAGCGCCGGGAGATGATTGACGATCTCGAGGATGCCGGATGTCGCGATGGCCGATGCCGTGACCGCCAGGCCGGCGCGCCGGCCGCCGAGCACCGCCGCGAGCAGCACGGCGATGAGATTCACGCCCATGGACGGGCGCAGGTCGATCAGCTCGTTGAGCAGCAGCTGGCCGGCGAAGCTGATCCCGAGCAGGGCAAGCCCGACGAGCAGGGCATCACGCTCCCGCCATGTTGCCAGGCGCGGCGGCGCGTCGGCCGTGACGCTGCCGCGGGTGTCCGAAGAAGTGTGATCGCCAGGCAATTCGGCCCCGCTGACGCGAGCCGGCCGGTTGGCGATCAAGCCGGCCGCTCGCCCGCCAGTCTGCCCGTTGGCGAGCGCCGGCTCAAGCGACCGGCCTCCCCGACGTCGAGCCTATAATCCGTTCATGACTCTGGCTCCGCGCATCGTCGCCCACTTCGAAGACAGCGCCCGCCTCAAGCTGGCCTGCGCCGAAGCCCTCGCCGGGCCCATCGAACAGGCCATCGAACTCGCGGTCGCCGCGCTTGCCGCCGATCGCAAGATCATGGCCTGCGGCAACGGTGGCTCGGCGGGCGATGCTCAGCATCTGGCAGCCGAACTGGTGGGCCGCTTCGAGCGCGAGCGCCCCGAGCTCGCCGCGATCGCCCTCACCACCGATACCTCCATCCTCACCGCGGTCGCCAACGACTACCGGTTCGACGACGTCTTCGCCCGTCAGGTGCGCGCGCTCGGCCAGCCGGGCGATGTCCTCGTGGCCATCTCCACCAGCGGGAACTCCGCCAACGTGGCCGCGGCCGTGCAGGCCGCCCACGAACGCGGGATCGCGGTGGTGGCGCTCACCGGGCGTGGCGGCGGGCGCATCGGCGGCATGCTGGTGGAGCCCGACGTGCACCTTTGCGTGCCGCACGATCGCACCGCGCGCATCCAGGAAGTGCATCTTCTGATCGTTCATTGCCTGTGCGACGGCATCGACGTCGCGCTGCTCGGCGAAGCCGGGCACGACTAGGCGTCACGCCGCGCGGCACGCCCCACCCGGAGAAACGCCATGGCACTCACCGTCTCCCAGCTTTCCGTCCTCCACCCCCGACGCCGGGCACTGGCCGCGGCCGGCTTGCTGGCCGTCGGCCTGCTCGCCTCGGGCTGCGTGCCGCTGGCCATCACCGGCATCACGGCCGGCGCGCTGGCGGTCGCCGATCGGCGAACGCTGGGCGCGCAGACCGACGACCAGGCCATCGAACTCAAGGCCACCACCCTGATCTCCGAGAATCTGCCCGCCGCCAAGGGCATCTCGACGACCAGCTTCAACCGCAAGGTGCTGCTCACGGGCCAGGCCCCCGATGCCGCGAGCAAGGCGCGCGCCCAGGAGATGATCGGCGCGCTGCCCAACGTGCGCAGCGTGCACAACGAGATCGTCATCGGACCGCGCGCGAGCCTGGGCACGATCTCGAGCGATGCGGCGATCACGGCGCGGGTCCGGGCGGCCTTCGTCGGCGAGCGCGACCTCCCGTCCGAGGCCTTCAAGGTCGTCACCGAATCGGGCGTCGTCTATCTGATGGGTCTGGTCACGCGTGCCGAGGCCGATCGCGCCAGCAAGATCGTCAGCCGCATCTCGGGCGTCACGCGGGTGGTCACGGTCTTCGAGTACCTGCCAGGCTGAGATCCGGTCAGTCGGGGTGGATGCCGGTGGCCACCAGGAACCGCGACACCATGTTGTAGGCGGCCACCACCGCCACGAACTCGACGGTCTGGCGCTCATCGAGGTGGCGACGCAGCTCGGCGAAGCTTGCGTCGGCAACCTTCACGTGGCGCGTCATCTCGATGGCAACCGCGAGCGCGGCGCGCTCGCCCGCGTCGAACAGCGCCGTGTCGGCGAGCGCGGCATCGGGGTCGCGCAGTGCCTGCGCCTGCGCCGCGCTGGCCCCGGCGGCAAGATACAGCGGCGCGTGCTGCGCGTACTCGTACTCGGCGCCGTTGATCACCGCCACCACGCACATCGCGAGTTCGCGCAGCCGGCGATCGACGGTCAGGCCGGTGCGCACGGCGCCCAGGAACGTGTTCCAGCCGGCGGCCAGCGGCGGGCTGTGCAGCAGCATCCGATCGAGGGCGATCAGTTCGCCGCCGCGGCGCGCGCGGATTGCCGCGACCACCCCGGCCGGCTCGGCGAGGTCGGCCGGCACGTAGGGGATGCGCGGTGGCGTCGCGCTCATGGCGCCCACCCGCCCGAGAACGAGATCGCCTGGCCGGCGAAGAAGTTGACCTCGCTGCTCGCCAGGAAGACCGCGAACAGCGCGTCTTCGTGCGGCGTGGCCAGGCGCGCGGCCGGAACCTCGCGGGCGAGCCGCTCCTGGAAGGCGGGCAGCGCCTGCACCTCGGGCCCGTAGTACATCGGGTTCTCGACGAAATTCTGCGCGATCAGGTTGACCTGCACGTTCTTCGGCGCCACCTCGACGCCGACCGCGCGGGTCCAGGACGCCTGGGCGCCGCGGGCCGCGGCGTAGGTGGAGGTGCGCTTCTGGCCGCGCAGCGCGGTGGCGCTGCCCATGACGACGATCTTGCCGGCCCGGCGCTCGAGCATCTGCGGCAGCGCCCCGCGGGCCAGCCCTGGCAGCGGATCGACGATGTGCGAGAAGACGTGGCGGAATTCGGCGTCAGCCACCTTGTCGGCCGGCGTGCTGGGAGCCGGTACGCCGAGGTTGGCAATGACCACGTCAACGTGACCGGCCGCGCGCGCGGCGGCCTCGCCGGCGGCGCCGCCATCCATCGGCCGGGTGTCGGCGATGACCACGGCGCCGTGGGCGGCGAAGGTTTCGCAAAGCACCGGGCCCATGAACTCGCCGGCCAGGGTGATGAGCACCCGCTTGCCGGCAAGGCTGTCGCCGATTCGTGTCATGTCGACTCCGGAAGGTTGGGAGGGTGGCGGTATCGTACCCGCGCCGCACCCCTGTGGCAGACTGCCGCGATGCCACGCAAGCCTGTCGCGCCCGCTGCCGTCTCGCCGGCGCCGCCGCCCCGCGCCGGCGCAACCGCCCCGGTGCCGGTCTACCTGATCTCGCCGGCCAGCGCCGTGCCCGCCGATGCGCCTCTCGAGCGCAGCCTGGCGGCCATGCGCGATGCGGGTTTCGAGCCGGTGCTCGATCCGGGCGTGCTGCGCGTGCACCAGCGTTTCGCCGGCACCGACGCTCAGCGGGCGGCAGCCTTCGCGCGCGCGGCCGCCCAGACCGCGCGCGCGGTCATGATCACGCGCGGCGGCTACGGCATCACCCGCCTGCTGCCACGCCTCGACTTCCCCGCGCTGGCCCGGGCCGGCAAGCACTGGATCGGCTACTCCGACTTCACCGCCTTCCAGCTGGCGATGCTCGCGCGCGCCGGCGCGGTCACCCTCAGCGGCCCGGCCCTGCTCGACGACTTCGCGGTCGCGCCCGGTGCGCAGGCCGACGAGACCACCGTGGGATCGCTGCACGATGCGCTCGCCGGGCGCGCCGAGCTGCTGGGTTTTCCGGCCGCCGGCGCGAGCGGGGTCGAGGTGCGGGGCACCCTCTGGGGCGGCAACCTCAGCCTGGTGTGCGCCCTGCTCGGCACGCCGTGGTTTCCGCAGGTGCGCGGCGGCATCCTGTTTCTCGAGGAGGTGGGCGAGCATCCGTACCGGGTCGAGCGCATGCTCGGCCAGCTGCTGCAGGCCGGCGTGATCGACGCCCAGGCGGCCGTGATGATCGGTCACGTCAACCGCTACGCGCTGGTGGCCCGCGACGCGGGCTTCGACATGCCGGCCGTGCTGCGACGCCTGCGCGGCCTGACCCGCACCCCCATCCTCGCCGGCCTGCCGGCCGGCCACGCCAGTCCCAAGCTGACCCTGCCGCACGGCGCCACGGTGGGCCTCGCCACCGAGGGACGCCGCGCCTGGCTGATCCTTCACGACGAAGACCACGACCATCCCGATGAATCCGACATCCCCGACGGCGCCTGACGCCCCGCCCGAGCCCCTGTGGCGCCCCGATGCCGCGCGCATCGAGCGCGCCGGCATCACCCGCTTCATGCGCTGGCTCGAGCGCGAGCGCGGCCGCCGCTTCGAGGGCTACGAGGCGCTCTGGCAGTGGTCGGTCGACGACCTCGAGGGTTTCTGGGCGGCGGTCTGGGACTTCTGCGGCGTGGTCTCGCACGCGCCCTGCGAGCGCGTGCTGGGCGAGCGCGAGATGCCGCATGCGCAGTGGTTTCCCGGGGCCTGCGTCAACTACGCCGAGCACATGCTCGAGCGCGCGCGCCGGCCCGATGCGCACACCCGCATCGCGGTGGTCTTCCAGTCGGAGCTGCGGCCGCGCACCGAGATCTCGTGGGCACGGCTGGCCGCCGATACCGGGGCGCTCGCCGCCACGCTGCGCGACCTGGGCGTGGCCCGTGGCGATCGCGTGGTCGGCTATCTGCCCAACATTCCCGAGTCGCTGGAGGCGATGCTCGCCACCACCAGCCTGGGCGCGATCTGGTCGGGCTGCTCGCCCGACATGGGCGCCACCAGCGTGCTCGACCGCTACCGCCAGATCGAACCCACCGTGCTCATCGCCGTCGATGGCTACCGCTACGGCGGGCGCGATTTCGATCGGCGCGCAACCATCGCCGAGCTCGTCGCGCAGCTGCCCTCGTTGCGCGCGGTGATCCTCGTGCCCGCGCTGGCGTCCGACGCGCCGCCAGCCGCCATCGAACCCGATGGCCAGTCCGGGCGGCGCGTGCCCGTCACCGCGTGGGCGCAGGCCCTCGCACGCCCGGCCGCACCGCACTTCGAGCCGGTGCCCTTCAGTCATCCGCTCTGGATCGTCTACTCCTCGGGCACCACCGGCATGCCCAAGCCCATCGTGCACGGCCACGGCGGCACGGTGCTCGAGACCTTCAAGTCGTGCCTGTGCCATCTCGACGTCGGCGAGGACGACCGCTTCTTCTGGTACTCGTCGACCAACTGGATCATGTGGAACCTGTGGGCCTCCACGCTGATGACCGGTTGCACGGTCATCCAGTTCGACGGCAACCCGGGCTACCCCGATCTGGGCACGCTGTGGCAGCTCGCCGAGCGCGAGCGCATCACCTTCTTCGGCGTGAGCCCCGCCTTCATCGCGCTCAACATGAAGGCCGGCATCGTGCCGCGCGAGCGCCACGACCTGTCGGCGATGCGCACGCTCGGCGCCACCGGTTCGCCGCTGACCGAGGAGGCCTACCACTGGATCTACCGCAGCGTCGGCGACGATCTGCTGCTTGCATCGATCTCGGGCGGCACCGATCCGGGGTCGGCCTTCCTCACCTCGTGCCCCATCCTGCCAGTGCGCGCCGGCGAGATGCAGTGCCGCGGCCTGGGCATCGGCCTGCGAGCCTACGGTGACGATGGCAAGCCGCGCATCGGCGAGCTGGGCGAACTGGTCTGCGAGACGCCGCTGCCCTCGATGCCGCTGTTCTTCTGGAACGACCCCGGCGGCAGGCGCTACTTCGAAAGTTATTTCGAGACCTTCCCCGGGCCGCCCAACGTCTGGCGTCACGGCGACTGGCTGCGTCTGATCGCCCGACCCGAGTCGGTCACCGGCATCGTCTACGGGCGTTCCGACTCCACGATCAACCGTCACGGCATCCGCATGGGCACCAGCGAGCTCTACCGCGTGGTCGAGGAGTTCGACGCGGTGCTCGACTCGCTGGTGATCGATCTCGAGTACTTGGGGCGCGAGTCGTGGATGGCGCTGTTCGTGGTGCTGCGCGAGCCGGCGCCCGAAGTGCCGGCGGCGCTCAAGGCCTCGCTGCTCGAGGCCATCCGCACGCGACTGTCGGCGCGCCATGCGCCCAACGAGGTGTTCGCGATTCCCGAGGTGCCGCGCACGATCTCCGGCAAGAAGATGGAAGTGCCCGTGAAGCGCATCCTGCTCGGCCACCCGGCCGCGAAGGTTGCCAATCGCGATTCGATGGCCAACCCGGGCAGCATCGACTGGTTCGTCGACTTCGCGCGCCGGCGCGGCACGGCGACAGGCGAGGGCGCGGCCTAGGTTCGCCTGCCCTGTGTGGCAGCGCGCGCCTGAGCCAGATCGATCCGCTCGGCAAGCACCCGCGCGCGGTGGCGAGCTCCGCAGCGCTCAGCGAAACCAGGGGGTGCATCCCCGAAGACGCTACCTGGTCACCGTCCAATCGCAGCCTCCAGCGCCACCCTCGCCATCGGATCAGGTCGATCGGCAGTCCGGCGTCGGCGCCAGTCCGAAGGAGGTCATTGAACGAGAGATCGGCTACCCGTCCCGCGGATTCGGCGCGCTCGACCAGAACGCGCCGCAGCGATCGGATGGACAGCTCGTAGCCGTACTCGAAGGACTGGATGACCGCGCAGCGCGGGCGAGGCTTGAGCGGCGCTGCGTCGGGCTGCTCGCGCCCTTACAATCCGGCGCTTTCCGCACGCTCAACCACGAGGAGACTTCCATGATACGCAGAGCAGCGATCGTCGCGCCGGTGCGCACCGGCATCGGCGCATTCGGCGGCGGCCATCGCGACGCCACGGTCGAGCACCTGGGCGCCACCGTGGCGCGCGCGGTGGTCGAGCGCAGCGGCATCGACCCGGCGCTGATCGAGGACATGGTCTTCGCGCAGTCCTACGCCAACAGCGAGACGCCGTGCGTGGGCCGCTGGATCGCGCTGCAGGCGGGCTTTCCGATCGAGGTGCCCGGCATGCAGCTCGACCGGCGCTGCGGTGGCGGACTGCAGGCGATCGCGACCGCGGCCATGATGATCCAGAGCGGCGCGGCCGACGTGGTGATGGCCGGCGGCGTCGAGAGCATGAGCAACATCGAGTACTACACCACCAGCATGCGCTGGGGCTCGCGCTCGGGCTCGGTGCAGCTCTACGACCGCCTCGATCGCGGCCGTGAGCGCTCGCAGCCCGAGCATCGCTTCGGCCGCATCTCGGGGATGATCGAGACCGCCGAGAACCTCGCGAAGCAGTACGCGATCCCGCGCGACGAGGCCGACGCCTTTTCGGCGCGCAGCCATCAGCGCGCCGCCGCCGCCTGGGCCGAAGGGCGTTTCGCCGCCGAAGTGGTGCCGGTGCTGGTGCCGCAGCGCAAGGGCGATCCGGTCGCCTTCGCCCGCGACGAGGGCATCCGCGCCAACACCACCGCCGAGTCGCTGGGCAAGCTGCGCGCGGTGATGAAGGACGGCACCGTGACGGCCGGCAACGCCAGCCAGCAGAACGACGCGGCTGCCGCCTGCCTGGTGGTGGCCGAGGACCGCCTCGAGGCGCTGGGCCTGAAACCGCTCGCCTTCCTCACCGGCTGGGCGGCGGCCGGCTGCGAGCCCGGCTGCATGGGCATCGGCCCGGTGCCGGCGGTGCGCAAGCTCTTGCGCAAGACCGGGCTGTCGTTCGACGACATGGGCCTGGTCGAGCTCAACGAGGCCTTTGCCGCGCAGGTGCTGGCGGTGCTCAAGGGCTGGGGCTGGAACGACCCCGAGCGGCTCAACGTCAACGGCTCGGGGATTTCGCTGGGTCATCCCATCGCCGCCACCGGCGCGCGCATCATGACCTCGCTGCTGCACGAGATGCAGCGCCGGCAGGTGCGCTACGGGCTGGAGACCATGTGCGTGGGCGGCGGCCAGGGCGTGGCCGCGATCTTCGAGCGCGCCTGAGGGCGGCGCGACGGGATGAGGCGAGGCCGCGTTGCCGCCTCGCCCGCCCCGGCCAGGACCCGCCGGCGGCGCGCCGCTCAGCGCAGCGCCTGGCGCGCCGCGCCCAGCGCGGCCCACTGCTGCGGGTCGTGCCCGTACAGGATGCGGCTGCCCGCGCGCTCGCCCATCGCGCGCAAGCGGCGCATCGAATCGAGCATCTGGGATCTGTCCCACACCACCGAGGGCAGCAGCTCGCGGGCCATGTGCTCGGCCGAGTAGCAGGCGTCGGCGGTGAGCACGTAGCGCGAGTCGCGCGACACCTGCACCACCAGCGACTGGTGGCCGGGCGTGTGGCCCGGCGTGGGCACCAGCAGCACGCTGCCGTCGCCGAAGACGTCGTGCTCGCCGTCGATGAGCTCCCAGTTCAGCGGCAGGTTCCAGAGGCGCTCGTCGTAGCGGCTGCCCGGGGCGCGGGCAGCCTCCATCTCGGCGCGCTGCACCAGGATGCGCGACTTCGGAAACCATCGGTTGCAGCCGCAATGATCGAAGTGCAGGTGCGAGTTGGCGACGAAGTCGATGTCGTCGGGCGCGAGCCCCAGGTGGGCGAGTTGCCCCGGCGCATTCTCGTCGGCCGCCCCGGCCATCGTGAAGGTGGTGGCCAGGCGTCGGCCGAGCACGCCCATCGGATCGGCCGCCGCCTCGCAGGCCACCCCGGTGTCGAACAGCAGCTTGCCCTTCGGGTGGATGACCAGAAAACCCGGCACCGGCACCGTGGTGCGCTCGCCGGCGGTGGCGTCGGGAAAGAACACGGTGCGATCGAAGCTGAGGCGACCGCAGCACAGGGCGTGTAGGGCAGGCATCGTGTTGTCCTTGGAGGGGCGCCATCACGGTAGGGCGCAGCCCGCGTGCGCGTCAATCGCCGGTGCGACAATGACGCTCCACTTGTGCGCGCCCTGCGCATCGCCAGCCCGTGCCGCGCGTCCGTGTTGCCAGGCCAGGCGAGCCGCGCTGCTGCCCCTTTCCGGAGCCTGCCATGCCCTACGCCTACCAGACCCTCGCCGCCACCCTCGAGGGTCGCGTGCTCACCCTCAAGCTCAACCGGCCCGACAAGCTCAACGCCTTCACGGTCGAGATGGCCAACGAGCTGGTTGACTTCTTCACGCGGGTGAACGACGACGACGCGGTGGGCGCGGTCGTGGTGGCCGGCGAGGGCCGCGCCTTCTGCGCCGGCATGGACCTCTCGCGCGAGGGCAACGTCTTCGGGCTGGACGAGTCGCTCGAGCCGACGATGCGCGACATGCACGAGCGCCTCGACGATCCGGTCATCGTCGAGGGCGTGCGCGACACCGGCGGGCGGGTCACGCTCGCGATCCACGCCTGCCGCAAGCCGGTGATCGCGGCCATCCACGGCGCGGCCGTGGGCATCGGCGCCACCATGACGCTTGCGATGGACATCCGGCTGGTGGCCGACAACGCGAAGGTGGGTTTCGTGTTCGGCCGTCTGGGCATCGTGCCCGAGGCCTGCTCGAGCTGGTTCTTGCCGCGGCTGGTGGGCCTGCAGCGCGCGCTCGACTGGGTGTATTCGGCGCGCATCGTCGAGGCGCCGGAGCTGCGCGAGTCGGGGCTCGCGCTCGCGGTGCATCCGGCGGCCGAGCTGCTTGCCGCCGCGCAGCGTCTGGCCGCCACTTACGTGGAGGGGCGCTCGGCGGTGTCGGTGGCGCTGATGCGCGAGCTGATGCTGCGCAACCTCGGCGCCGACTCGCCGCTGCAGGCGCACCGCACCGATTCGCTGGCGATGTTCTACACCAGCCGCGGCGACGGCCGCGAGGGCGTGCGCGCCTTTCTCGAGAAGCGGGCGCCGGTCTTCACCGCGAAGGCCTCGACCGACATGCCGCCGTTCTATCCGTGGTGAGATCCCGTTGAGCGGCCGCGGCGGGCTCGACAACCCCGCCGCGCCGTGGCCTGCCGGGTTCAGCGGTAGCGCAGCGCGCCGTCGTCGAGATCGGCCACCGGCAGCTCGTCCTTTTCGCTCCAGTAGTCCTGGGTGTGCAGCCAGGGCATGCGGTCGCCCTGTTGCGGCAGCAGGTGCAGGCCGCGCATCAGGTACCCGGGGTTGAAGTTCTCGGGGTCGACCCAGGGCTTGAGCGCCATGCCGGCGTCCTCGGGGCGCAGCTGCGGCACCACCACCGAGGCGCCCTTGTCCTGCATGTGGCCGAGCAGCCGGCACACCAGGTCGGCGATGAGGTCGGCGCGCAGGGTCCAGCTCGCGCGGAAGTAGCCGAATACCCAGGCGAGGTTGGGCACGCCAGTGAACATCGCGCCGCGCCACGACACGGTCTGGGCGAAGTCGAGCGGCGCGCCGTCGATCGTGAAGGCGATGTCGCCCAGCACGTTGAGGTGAAAGCCGGTGGCGGTGACGATGACGTCGGCGTCTAGCCGTGCGCCCGACTTCAGCACGATGCCGCGCGCGTCGAAGCGCTCGATCTCGTCGGTGGCCACCGAGGCCTTGCCCTCGCGGATCGCGCGGAACAGGTCGCCGTCGGGGATGAAGGCGATGCGCTGGTGCCAGGGCCGGTAGCGCGGCGTGAAGTGGCGCTCGACGTCGGGGCTGTCGCCCAGGAAGGCCTTCACGCCGGCAAGCAGTTCGGCCTTGAGCTTGTCGGGCTCGCTGAACGAGCGTTTCGCGATCGTGGCCTGGTCGAAGAGGATCTTGCGGCGGACGATCTCGTGGATCCACATCGGGTCGATGTCGATCTCGCGCAGCGTGTCGGCCAGCACGTTGGCGTTGCGGCCGGTGACGAAGTAGGTGGGCGAGCGCTGCAGCATGGTCACGTGCGCGCAGCGCCCGGCGATCGCGGGCACCAGGGTGGCCGCGGTGGCGCCGGATCCGATCACCACCACCCGCTTGCCCTCGAGTTCGAGGTCGTCGGGCCAGACCTGGGGATGCACGATCCGGCCTTCGAAGCTCTCCATGCCGGGCCACTCGGGCGTGTAGCCCTCGGTGTGCCGGTAGTAGCCCTGGCACATCCAGAGAAAGCCCGCGGTGAACACCCAGCGCTCGCCGGTGTCGAGCTGCGTGACCCGCAGCGTCCAGCGGCGCTCGGTGCTCGACCAGCTGGCCGCGTCGATGCGGTGGCCGTAGCGAATGCCCGCGGCCAGACCGTTCTCGTCGATCACCTCGCCGAGGTAGCGCAGGATCTCGTCGGCGGTGGCGATTGGCGCGCCCAGCCAGGGCTTGAAGCGATAGCCGAAGGTGTAGAGATCGCTGTCGGAGCGGATGCCCGGGTAGCGGTGGGTGCTCCAGGTGCCGCCGAAGGTGGCCTGGCTTTCGAGCACCAGCCAGCGGGTGCCCGGGCGCTGCTTCGTGAGGTGGTAGGCCCCGCCGATGCCGGAGATGCCGGCGCCGGCGATCAGCACGTCGAAGTGCCCGCCCTGGCGCTCCGGCGCACCGGCGGCGGCGCCCAGCGCGGCGCTCTCGGCCGCCTGCGTGGTGGCGTTCATGGGTTGTGCTTCGATTCGGTCTTCATGTAGAGCTTCTGCATGCCGCCCAGCCAGCGATCGTAGTTGGCCGTCTTGCCGCGCAGGTAGTCGATCACCTCGGGGTGCGGCAGGACCAGGAAGGTTTCCTGCGCCATCACCTTGACGATCTCGTCGGCCACGGCCTCGGCGCTCAGGATGCCGTCGCCGCCCGCCGAACCGCCGTCGCCCGGCACCATGCCCGTGCGCACCGCCTGCGGGCACAGGCAGGACACATGCAGGCCGCTGCGCCCGTAGGCGATCGCGAGCCACTCGGCGATGGCCACGGCCGCGTGCTTGGTCACGCCGTAGGCTGCCGACTCGACGATGTTGAGCAGACCGGCCGCCGAGGCGGTGATCAGGAAGTAGCCCTCGCCGCGGGCGATCATCTTGTCGACGACCGCGCGCGCGGCCCAGACGTGGGCCATGCCGTGGATGCGCCACATCTTGTCCCACATGGCGTCGTCGGGCTCCAGCCCGCGGCTGTTGCCGATGCCGGCGTTGGAAAAATAGATGTCGACCCGCCCGTAGCGCTGCTCGGCGGCGGCTACCAGGGCCTGGATGTCGGATTCGCGGCCGACGTCGCAGCGCACGGCCAGGCCGCCCACGGCCTGCGCGACGGGTTGCAGCGCGGCCTCGTTGACGTCGGCGACGACGACGCCGGCGGCGCCCTCGGCGTGGAACTTGAGTGCGGTTGCGCGGCCGATGCCGCTGGCCGCGCCGGTGATCACCGCGACCTTGCCCTTGACGTCCATGGATGCCTCTCCTGGGATGGTTGATCGATGCCCCCAAGGCTACACCCGGTGGCGTCTGCCGTTCTTCCGGAATCGCGGCCGGCCGGTGGCAAGATGGCGGTCTCGCGCACGGCTGCCGCTCGCCGCTGCCCACTGCTGGAGCCACCGCTGATGACCGCCGTCCACCCTGGCCGCTTCCCCGGCCGATCCGTCCTAGTCACTGGTGCCGGCAGCGGCATCGGTCGCGCCGCCGCGCAGCGCTTCGCCGCCGAAGGCGCACGCGTGGTCGTCGCCGACTACAACGCCGCCGCCGCCGACGAGACCGTCGCGCTGGTTGCCGCCATGCACGGTCGCGACTCGGCGGTTGCCGTACGCGGCGACGTCACGCGCGAGGCCGACAACGCCGCGATGGTGCAGGCCGCGCTGGACCACTTCGGCCGCCTCGACCACGCCTTCCTGAACGCCGGCGTGGGCGGCGCCTTCGGGCCGATCGCCGAGACGTCGGTCGAAGACTGGGACTACACCTTTCACGTGCTGGTGCGCGGGGTGTTCCTGGGCATCAAGCACGCCGTGCCCGCCATCCGCTGTCACGGCGAGGGCGGGGCCCTGGTGGCCACCGCATCGATCGCCGGCCTGCAGGGCGGAGCGGGTTCGCACGCCTATTCCGCGGCCAAGGCCGCGGTGGTGAGCCTCACGCGCAGCGTGGCGGTCGAGATGGCCCAGCACCGCATCCGCATGAACAGCGTCGCGCCCGGCACCATCATGACGCCGCTGCTGCACCGGGGCCGACCCGAGAAGATCCAGTCGGTACTGCCGCCGCAGCCCTGGCCCGAGCACGGTCAGCCCGAAAACATCGCGGCGCTCGCCGCGTTCCTGTGCTCCGACGACGCAGCCTTCATCACCGGCGAGACCGTGGTGGCCGATGGTGGGCGCATCGCCCAGGGCCTGGCGCTGTTCGGCGCCGGCGCCGGCAACGTGCTCACCCAGCGCCCCGGGGTCAATCGCGGCAGCACCGGCGAGCCCAGCGTCGTGCACGCGGCGCCGGGCTCGGCGGCGGGTGCCGGCGCGGGCGGAGCCGTCTGATGGCCTGGAAACTGCCGCAACTGCGGATGTCGGATGGCTCGCTGTTCGCGATCCTGCTGCGTTCCCCCTGGTGGGTGAGCGCCCTGATCGCGCTGGGCCTGTACGGCTTCACCGGGCTTTTCCTGCCACCGCTGTTCGCAGCGATGTTCGCGCTGCCGTTCGCCGTGATCGCGGTCATCCGCGGCTGGCGTCAGCTCGATGCGCCCAGCCCGAAGCGTCTGGCCGCGCTCACCGAGTCGGTGCGGGCGATGAGCTGGGATACCTTTTCCCGAACGCTCACCGAGGCCTGGCAGCGTGACGGCGCCACGGTGGAGGCCGTCCGGCATTCGAGCGCCGATTTCATCGTCGAGCGCAACGGCCGGCGCACGGTGGTCGGGGCCCGACGCTGGAAGGCTGCGCGCAGCGGCATCGAGGTGCTCGAGGGGCTGCAGGCCTCGCGCGACCGGCTCGACGCGCACGATGCCCTGTTCATCGCCACCGGCGAGATCACCGAACAGGCGAGGGCCTATGCGGCGAAGCACCTCATTCGCCTGGGCGGCCCGGAGATGCTGCTCGATCTGCTCGAGCCGCGGCGCTCGACCCGGAGGTAGGCGGCGGCGCACCGATCGCGCGTCGGCGCCGGCGCGACTCAGATCGGCAGCACGCGATCGGTGTAGGCCGACAGCGCGGCGTCGGCGGTGAGCAAGCGCAGGGGCTCGGCGATCGCCTGGGCGAGCAGCAGCCGCATCAGCGCCCCTCGAAGGCGGCGACGATGTCGTCGGGGAGCGGAGCGTCGAAGTCGGCGGCCTCCGGTCTGGTTGATCGGAGCGATTGCCGGAGCGGTTCGCGCCTGTCGATCGTGGTTGCCGCGTGCACGACGGGTCGGCCCCCGCGCCGGCGCGATCATCGTCAGCCCACACCCCGCCCCCGCCCGGCCCACCACGGTGCGCGCAGCTCGCGCTTGAGCACCTTGCCTACGGGGCTGCGCGGCAGGCTGGCGATGAAGTCGACCGACTTCGGCGCCTTCATCGCGCCCACGATGCCGCGCGCCCAGGCGATCAGCTCGTCGGCGCCCGCCTGCGCGCCCGGCTTGAGCTGCACGCAGGCCTTGACCGCTTCGCCCCACTTGGAGTCGGGCACGCCGATGACGGCGCAGTCCTGCACCGCCGGGTGCCGCATCAGCGCGCTCTCGACCTCGAACGGAAAGATGTTGAAGCCGCCCGAGATGATCAGGTCGCGCTTGCGGTCGGTGATGTAGAAGTAGCCATCATCGTCGCGGCGGCCGATGTCGCCGGTGTGGTGCCAGCCGTGCTGCTGGATCTCGGCGGTGGCCGCCTCGTCGTCGAGGTAGCGGTCCATCATCGTGGGGCCGCGCAGCACCACCTCGCCGGTTTCGCCGGGCGGCAGCAGCCGGCCCTGCTCGTCCATGATGGCCATGGCCTCGACGATCACCGTGGGTCGGCCGCACGACAGCAGACGGTGGCGCAGCGACGGCTCGCGCACGGCCTGCGCGATCTCGGCCGGCGACATGAAGGTGGTCGGAAAGCCCGATTCGGTCTGACCGAAGGCCTGGCAGACCACCGGACCCAGCCGCTGCACCGCCTCGGCGATCTTCTCGGGCGCGAAGGGCGAGGCCGCGGCGATCAGGTAGCGCAGCGACGAGAAGTCGGCGTCGGCCGCCTTCGGATGCGCGAGCAGCATGTAGATGAGCGTGGGCGGCAGGAAGAGCACCGAGACCCGGCGCTGCGCGATCAGGTCGATCATCGCGCCCACATCGGGCGTGGACATCATGATCGTCGTGCCGCCGAACTGGCCCATGCCCATCGCCACGAAGCCGCCCGCGTGGGTGATCGGCGCCACCGCCAGGTTCACCGGCGGCTCGTCGAAGTGCAGGCAGGTGGCCCAGGCCAGCACGCTGGTGAGGATGGAGCGGTTCGAGCCCACCGTGAGCTTCGAGCGGCCGGTGGTGCCACCGGTGGCGCCCTGGAAGCCCTGGACGTTCTCGGGCAGGCGCAGGTCGAGCGGCTCGTCGGATACCTCGCCGAGCCAGGCCTCGAGCGAGGGCGCGCGCGGATCGTCGCCCAGGCACACCACCTCGCGCAGCGTGGGCACGCCGGCACGGATCGCGTCGATCAGCGGGGCTGCGGCGGGGTCGAAGAAGAGCAGCCCGCACCGCCCTGCCGACAGGATGTGCAGGATGTCGGCCGGCGCCGCCCGCATGTTGAGGTTGCTCCAGGCCACGCCGGCGCGCATGGCGCCGAGCATCGCGAGCAGGGCCTGCCCGGTGTTCGGGCTCAGCACGGCGAAGCGCTCGCCCGGGCCGAAGCCGCTCTCGTGCAGCCGGCGGGCGATGCGGCACACCTGCCGCCAGGCCTGGCGGTAGGTGAACTCGCCACCGTCGCCGCTCAGGGCCAGGCGATCCGGGTGGGTGAGCAGGCCACGGAAGTAGAGATCGGTCAGGTGCATCGGGGATCTCCGCGATGGCAGAGGATTGCGCGTCTTGCGGCGCCGCCCGGGGCGCGCACCGGCCGGCATTTCCAGTATCGCCCGGTCGGGTAGGCGTCATGCGCCCGACACCGCGCCCGCCGTATCATGGGCACCTGCCAACGTTTCGAATCGGCCACGATGTCCCAACCCCCCCGATCGCTGAATCTTGCCGGCGCCACCAACTTCCGCGACCTTGGCGGCTACCAGGGCCGAGACGGTCGCATCGTCCGCTGGCGGCGGCTTTTCCGCTCCGACCACCTGGCCGGGCTCTCGGCGTCCGACCGCGCCGAACTCGCCCGCCTGGGCCTGCGGCGCAGCTTCGATTTCCGCGGCGTCACCGAGCGGGCCGTCACCGCCTACGATCTGCCCGGGGTAAGCCAGCACTCGCTGCCCATCGAGCCCACGGTGGTCCAGAGCCTGGCGGCGCTGCGCGACGCGGGCCGCCGCATCACCCCCGAGCACGCGGTCGATGCGATGCGCGAGACCTATCTGGGCTTCGTGCGTCATGGCGGCCAGCGCTTCGGCACGCTGCTGCGCCACCTTGCCGACGACGACGCGCCCGCGGTGTTTCACTGCACCGCGGGCAAGGATCGCACCGGGTTTGCCGCGGCGCTGCTGCTGTCGGCCCTGGGCGTGTCGCGCGAGGCCATCATGGACGACTTCCTGCTCACCAACGCGCTGTACCGGCGCGAGCCGGGCGCCTCGCACACCGACCTGCCCCAGGACGTGCTCGAGGTGCTCTGGCGGGTGCAGGCGGGGTTCCTGGAGGCCGCGCTGCAGGCGCTCGAGCGCGAGCATGGCGGAGTCGAGGGCTACCTGGCCGCCATCGGGATCGGGCCGGCCGAGCGCGAGCGACTGGTGGCGCACTACCTCGAGGGGTGAGCGCCGGCGGCCTGGTCAGCCGCCTCGGCTGCCCCCGGAGCCGGGGATCCCCCTGCCGCCGAAGGCCTTAGATCCCGGGGGGCTTTTCCAGACTGGCGAGGCCCCGTGGCAACATCCGTCGCCGCGCCGTCCGTCCCGGGCGGCTCGCCCCTGACCGACAACCCGGAGACACCATGAAAATCGCATCGCTCGTCGTGGCGGTCGCGGCGCTGTTCGCAGCCGCGACCTCGCCCTCGCAAGCCCAGCAGGCCTGGAAGGTCGTATCGGCTGCGCAACCCGGTTCACCGCTGCTCGGCTTCGTCGAGGAAGTCGTCGCCAACATCGGCACCAACACCAAGGGCGCCGTCAAGGCCGAGCGCCTGTTCATCGGCAGCGAGCAGGAGATCGCCCAGCAGATCCTGCGCGGCCGTATCGAAGTGGCCGGCATCTCGATGGCCGGCTTCGCGCCCGCCGTGCCCGAGGCGGGCATCATGACCACGCCCTACCTCTGGACGAGCGACGCCGAGCGCGACTACGTCACCGACAACTACGCGCTGCCCGTGCTCAGGAAGATCTACGAGGCCAAGGGCGTGATCCTGCTGGGCGTGAGCGAGGTGGGCTGGAACGACGTGGTCTGCAAGAAGCCCTGCCTGACGCCGGCCGACTTCAAGGGCATGAAGGTGCGCGTGGGCCCCGCCCTGTCGTCGAAGATCTTCTGGCAGTCGATG
>JBILUW010000223.1:0-6589 GCA_044370795.1 Burkholderiaceae bacterium | reverse complement strand
GCAGTCCGAGGTCCTGCGGCCGCCGGCGCAGCAGCAGGTTCAGGGGCGCCAGCACGACCAGCACGATCAAGCCCAGCGTCAGGCAGGCACTGCGCCAGCCCGCACCGTCGATCGCCACCTGCAAAGCGGGCAGCATCAGGATGGAGCCGGCGCCCACGCCGGCGAAGGCCACGCTCATCGCCAGGCCGCGGCGCCGCTCGAACCACGCCGGCAGGAACAGCGCCTGGCCGCTGTAACCCAGGCACACGCTGCCGGCGCCCACCAGCACGCCGAGCGTGGCGTACAGATGCCACGGCTCGGTGGCCAGCGTGGCAAGGATGAGGCCGGCGGCAATGCAGGCCACGCCGAACTCGTTGACCACTCGGGGGCCGTGGCGATCCATCACGCGACCGAGCACCGGACTGAGCACCGCCGAGATCAGGAAGCCGAACGAGAACGCGCCGGCGGTCAGACCGCGGTCCCAGCCGAACTCGTCGAGCATCGGCGGAAAGAACAGCGAGAACGCGGTGCGCGCGTTCACGCCCAGCGCCATGCTGACAAACACGACAGCGACGACGACCCAGCCGTAATAGAAGGGCAGACGGCGGGCGAGTATGGCGAGCATCAGGGGATCCTCGGGTTCGGCGGCTGTCGAAGATCGTTGCGTGCGCAACCGATCGGGCGAAGCCTGGCTCAGCCGCGCAGCAGCGCCGCGAGCCGGGTCATGTCGTCGAAGACCATGGCCGCGCCGGCGGCCAGCAGTCCGCGCGGATCGTTGCGCGCACAATAACCGACAACGGTCGCGCCCGCAGCCACGCCGGCGCGCGTGCCGGTGGGCGTGTCCTCGACGATCAGGCAACGCGCGGGCGGCACGCCCAGAGAGCGCGCCGCGAGCAGATAGACGTCGGGATGCGGCTTGCTGCGCTCGACCTGGTCGGAGCCGTAGACATGCGGCTGCAGGCGCTCGAGCAACCCGGTGCGGCCGAGCGTGACGCGCATCTTGCCGCGGTCGGCGCCCGAGGCCACCGCATGCGGCAGGCGCGCGTGGCGCGCGGCGTCGAGCACGGATTCGATGCCGGCCACCGCGACGACGCTGTCGGCGAGCGCCGCGTCGCGACGACGCAGGAAGTCGGGGTACCAGTGCGCCGGGATGGGTCCGCCGATCAGGGCCTCGATGGCGGCGGTCTCCTCGCGCACGGTCTTGCCGACGAAGCGCTCGATCGTCTGCTCGTCGGTGATGTCGGCGCCGATCTCGCGCAGCATCAGGCCGAGCACGGCGCAGGTGACCGGCTCGCTGTCGACGAGCACCCCGTCGCAGTCGAACAGGATGGCGTCGAAGCGCCCGATCATCCGCCGGCGGCCAGCGCGCGGCCGATCAGGATGCGCTGGATGTCGCTGGTGCCCTCGTAGATCTGGGCCACGCGCACGTCGCGCCAGATGCGCTCGACCGGAAAATCGGCCAGATAGCCGTAGCCGCCGTGGATCTGGATGGCGTCGGAGCAGACCCGTTCGGCCATCTCGGAGCCGAACAGCTTGGCCATCGCCGCCTCCTTCAGGCACGGCTGGCCGGCGTCCTTGAGCGTGGCCGCATGCAGCATCATCTGCCGGCCGACCTCGATCTGGGTGGCCATGTCGGCGAGCCGGAACTGCACCGCCTGATGGTTGAAGATCGGGGTCCCGAAGGCCTCGCGCTCGCGGGCGTAGCGCAGCGCCGCGTCGAACGCTGCCCGCGCCATGCCGATCGACTGCGCGCAGATGCCGATCCGCCCGCCTTCGAGGCCCGACAGCGCGATCTTGTAGCCCTGGCCCTCCTCGCCGATCAGGTTGGCCGCCGGCACGCGGCAGCTCTCGAAGACGATCTGCGCGGTGTCGGAGGCGCGCTGGCCCGACTTGTCCTCGATGCGCGCCACCCGGTAGCCCGGGGTGCCGGTGGGCACGAGAAACGCCGAGATGCCGCGCTTGCCGGCGGCCTTGTCGGTTACGGCCATCACGATGGCGACATCGGCGTTGCGCCCCGAGGTGATGAACTGCTTGACGCCGTCGAG
Organism: Burkholderiaceae bacterium; assembly: GCA_044370795.1. GTDB lineage: Bacteria > Pseudomonadota > Gammaproteobacteria > Burkholderiales > Burkholderiaceae_E > Quisquiliibacterium. The sequence continues at coordinate 4,565 of JBILUW010000223.1, read as the reverse complement.
CACCCAGTGGTCGCCGTCGCGGCGCGCCGTGGTGCGCAGCGCCGAGGCGTCGGAGCCCACGTGCGGCTCGGTCAGGCAGAAGGCGCCGAGCATCTCGCCGCGGGCCAGCGGCACCAGCCACTGGGTCTTCTGCGCGTCGCTCGCGAAGGCGAGCAGGATCGAACAGACCGGGCAGTTGTTGACCGAGATGATCGTCGAGGTGGCGCCGCAGCCGGCGGCGATCTCCTCGATGGCCAGCGCCAGCGCCACGTAGTCGAGCCCGGCGCCGCCCCAGCGCGCGGGCACCGCGATGCCGAAGCAGCCCAGGGCGGCCAGCCCGCGCAGCTCCTCGCGCGGGAAGGCGGCCTCCCGGTCGCGCCGCGCCGCGCCCGGGGCGAGCTCGGCCGTGACGAAGTCGCGCACGGCATCGCGGATCATCCGGTGGTCTTCGGACAGCAGCATCGGAGCCTCCGGGTCGCGGCGCGGCCGCTCAGATCATCTCGACCGAGACCGCGACCGCCTCGCCGCCGCCGATGCACAGCGCCGCCACGCCCTTGCGTCCGCCGGTCTTCTTCAGCGCGCCCAGCAGCGTGACCAGGATGCGCGCGCCCGAGGCGCCGATCGGGTGGCCAAGCGCGCACGCGCCGCCGTGGATGTTGACGATCTCGTGCGCCAGGTCGAACTCCTTCATCGCGGCCATCGTGACCGTGGCGAAGGCCTCGTTGACCTCCCAGAGGTTGACGTCGCCCTTCTGCCAGCCCGACTTCGCGAGCACCTTCTGGATCGCGCCGACCGGTGCGGTCGTGAACCACTCGGGCGCGTGCGCATGGGTTGCGTGCGCAACGATGCGGGCCACCGGCTTGAGGCCGCGCTGCGCGGCCGTCGAGGCGCGCATCAGCACCAGCGCGGCCGCGCCATCGGAGATGGATGACGCGTTGGCGGCGGTGATGGTGCCGTCCTTCTTGAACGCCGGCTTCAGGCCGGGGATCTTGTCGAGCTTGGCCTTGAACGGCTGCTCGTCCTTGTCGACGAGCACCTCGCCGCCCTTGCCGGGCACGCCCACCGGGGCCATCTCCCAGGCGAAGCTGCCGTCGGTGTTGGCCTTGAGGGCGCGCTCGGTCGAGGCGATCGCGAAGCGGTCCTGGTCCTCGCGGCTGAACGCGTACTTCGACGCGCAGCTCTCGGCGAACACGCCCATCGCCTTGCCGCGGTCGTAGGCGTCCTCGAGGCCGTCGAGGGCCATGTGATCGTAGAGGGTGGCCGCGCCGTAGCGATAGCCCTTGCGCGCGTTGAGCAGCAGGTGCGGCGCGTTGGTCATGCTCTCCATGCCGCCGGCGATCATCACGTCGTGGGTGCCGCAGGCGAGCATGTCGTGGGCGAACATCACGGCCTTCAGGCCCGAGCCGCACATCTTCGACAGCGTGACCGCGCCGGCCGACTGCGGCAGCCCCGCTCGCAGCGCGGCCTGGCGGGCGGGCGCCTGGCCCTGGCCGGCCATCAGGCAGTTGCCGAACAGCACTTCGCCGACGTCGGCGCCGGGCACGCAGGCGCGCTCGAGCGCGGCCTTGATCGCGACCGCGCCGAGGTCGTAGGCGGGGATCGCGGCGAAGTCGCCGAGCATGCCGCCGATCGGGGTGCGGGCGGCCGAGACGATGACGATCGGATCACTCATGGGTTACTCCCTGGGCTGGAAAGGCTGGATGCGGGGTTGGTGGCGGCTTCCGGCGCGCCGGCCGAGAGGCCGTCGCTGCGCTGCACCATGGCGGGCAAGGATGCGCCATCCGAGGGCTCTTGTCGACTCGCGCGCGCCAGCCGGTGCTTGAAGCGCAGGCTGTCCGGATACGGGAACACGTCGTCGAGCAGTCCGTCGCGGATGCGCTGCTGGCTGCGCTGCCAGTAGCCGGCGTCGAGCAGTTCGGCGTGGTGCCGCATGAAGATGTCGCGCACTGCGCGGTTGCCGAGCAGGAAGGTGCCGAACTCCTCGGGAAAGACGTCGCTGGGCCCGACGCTGTACCAGGGTTCGGAGGCCATCTCGTCCTCGGGGGTCCGCGGCGGCGGGATGCGCCGGAAGTTGCAGTCGGTGAGGTAGGCAACCTCGTCGTAGTCGTAGAACACGACGCGCCGCTGCCGCGTCACGCCGAAGTTCTTGTAGAGCATGTCGCCGGGAAAGATGTTGGCGGCAACCATCTGGCGGATCGCGTCGCCGTACTCGACGATCGCGTGCTCGAGCTCGTCGGGGGTGGCCTTCTCGATGTACATGTTCAGCGGCACCATCCGGCGCTCGATGTACAGGTGCCGGATCACGATGCGGTCGCCCTCGTCGACCAGCAGCGACGGCGCCACCTCCTGCAGCTCGCGCAGCAGCTCGGGCGCGATGCGTGCCTTCGGGAAGGGCACGCCGGTGTACTCCCAGGTGTCGGCCATGCGGCCGACCCGGTCGTGCAGCTTGACCAGCTGGTACTGCGACTGAATGAACTCGCGGCTCATGTCCTTGCGCCGCTGGTCCTTGATGATCTTGAACACATACGGGAACGACGGCAGCGTGAACACACCCATCACGAGGCCCTTGATGCCGGGCGCGGCCACGAAGCTGTCGGACGAATGCCGCAGGTGCTCCATCATGTCCCGATAGAACAGCGTCTTGCCCTGCTTGTGCAGGCCGAGCATCGTGTACAGCTCCGACTCGGGCTTGGTCGGCATCAGCGTGCCCAGGAAGCGCACGTAGGCCGACGGCACGTCCATGTCGACCATGAAATAGGCGCGCGAGAAATTGAACAGCGCCTCGACGCGCTCGTCGCCGAAAAGCGCCGTGTCGACGAACAGACGCCCGCGCGTGTCCTGCAGCAGCGGCACCGCGAAAGGCATGATCTCGCCGTCGTCGACGACCCGCCCGATCAGGTAGGCGCCCTTGTTGCGAAAGAACGGCGTGCGCAGCACATGGATCTGGCAGTCGATCGAGCCGGCCGGCCGGCCGCCCAGGTGCTCGAGGGCGGCCTCGCGCAACACGGCCAGGTCGCGCTCGACGTCGACGAACGGACAGGCAAAGCCCATGTCGATGAGCACCTGGCGCATCGCTGCCGTCCAGCCGACCGCGTTGGGGTAGTAGGCGCGGTAGGACGGCGGCTCGGCAACCAGATACTCGGTGGACACGCCGGGCCGCACGAAGATGAAATCGTTGCGGAAGTAGCCGCGGTGCAGCAGCTTCGTGCACACGGAGTTGAAGAAGGTCTCGGCGAGCTCGGGCTGGCGGTGCGAGGCGAGCAGCCCGACGAACTCGCGCTTGACCCGGGCCCACACCGGCTCGTCGAGGTCGGCGGCGCCGAAGCCCGAGGCCAGTTGCTCGAGCGCCTCGGCCACGCGCTGATCGTAGAAGGCGATGCGCTCGCGCGCGAGCGCGCGGATGCCGTGCCAGTCGGCACGTTCGAACCGGGCCTTGGCCTGCTGCGCGTTGTAGCGGAACAGCGCGTAGTGGCGGTCGAAGCCGGCCAGAATCGAGCGGGCGATCGCCTCGGCGGTATCCCTGGGCATGGCGGCAGCTGCGGTTGGGGGTGGACTGGCCGGCGGCGGCCGGATGCTCGACGGCCTGCCGCCGGGCTGGGGGTCAGGCGGTCTCGGCGAACAGCTCGCGGCCGATCAGCATGCGGCGGATCTCGGAGGTGCCGGCGCCGATCTCGTAGAGCTTGGCGTCGCGCCACAACCGACCGGTGGGGTACTCGTTGATGTAGCCGTTGCCGCCCAGGCACTGCAGCGCCTCGCCGGCCATCCAGGTGGCCTTCTCGGCCGCGTACAGGATGGCGCCGGCCGCGTCCTTGCGCAGGCTGCGCACGTCGACCTTGCCCTCGCGGCTGCGGTCGCACTGGCGGCCCACCTCGTAGACGTAGGCGCGGCAGGCCATCATGGTGGTGTACATGTCGGCGAGCTTGCCCTGCATCAGCTGGAACTCGCCGATGGCCTGGCCGAACTGCTGCCGCTCATGCACGTAGGGCACCACGACGTCCATGCATGCGCTCATGATGCCCAGCGGGCCGCCGGCGAGCACCGCGCGCTCGAAGTCGAGGCCGCTCATCAGCACGTTGACCCCGCGGCCGACCCCGCCGAGCACGTTCTCGAGCGGCACCTCGCAGTCCTGGAACACCAGCTCGCCGGTGTGGCTGCCGCGCATACCGAGCTTGTCGAGCTTCTGGGCGACCGAGAAACCCGCGTAGGTCTTCTCGACCAGGAAGGCGGTCATGCCGCGCGGGCCGGCGGCGGGGTCGGTCTTGGCGTAGATGACCATGACGTCGGCGTCGGGCCCGTTGGTGATCCACATCTTGCTGCCGTTGAGCACGTAGTGGTCACCCTTGCGGTCGGCGCGCAGCCGCATCGACACCACGTCGGAGCCCGCGCCCGGCTCCGACATGGCCAGGGCGCCGATGTGCTCGCCGCTGACCAGCCGCGGCAGGTAGCGCCGGCGCTGCTCCTCGGTGCCGTTGCGCATGATCTGGTTGACGCACAGGTTGGAGTGCGCGCCGTACGACAGCCCGACCGAGGCCGAGCCGCGCGAGATCTCCTCGAGGGCCACGATGTGCCCGAGGTAGCCGAGGCTG
>JBILUW010000224.1:0-6589 GCA_044370795.1 Burkholderiaceae bacterium | reverse complement strand
AGACCGTCGCCGGCCAGCCGCCGGGCGGCGTCGTCGCCGGTCATGGCATCGCGGCGCGCAGGTTCAGCGCGATGGCCGCGAGCTCGAGCATGGGCGCGGTCGGCGGCGGCGGAGCCGGGGCGGCGCCCTCGGCCGTCCCGGCGCCCTCGGCCGTTCCGGCGCCCTCGGCCGTCCCGGCGCCCTCGGCCGTCCCGGCGCTCTCGGCCAGCCGAGCAAGCAGCCGGGCGGGCTCGTCGCAGCCGGGCGATTCGGCGGCGACCTGCAGCAGTTCGAGGAGCAGGGCGAACCCGTCGGGCGCAAGGACATGGGTGCGCCAGGTGACCGGGTCGAAGAGGGCGACGCCGTCGTCGAACGCTCGCAGCCAGCCCGCGCGGAGCAGCACCTCGGTCAGCCCACCACCCAGTTGGGTCCCGGAACGCCGCTCGGACTGAGCGAACTCCAGGAGGACAGGTGCAGCGCCTGCCCGGCCCCGATGTAGCGCGGCCAGGCGCCAAGTTCGGTGGCGCCGGCGGAGCCCGGCGTGACGCTGGTGGCGAACAGCACGGCAAGGAAGACCGGCTGCTCGCTGCCGGTGCCGGGCACCGCCAGCTGGCCGCTGGTGTCGTACCAGTTGCCATCGACCTTGAAGATCTGGCCGTTGTACTGCACGGGCGGCACCCCGGGATCGCTGGCCAGGGTGTACGAGCCCACGAACCGGCGGCCCGACACGCGGATCCAGCCGTCGCCGGTGCTGCTGACCAGGACCGGCGGATTGGCGGCATCGTTGATCGCACCGCGATAGGCCGACCCCAGCGCGGCGGCCGACGCCTGGGTCGGCAGGCTGACGAGCAGCGGGGCGCCGCGCGCGGCGGCCCCGAGCAAGCGGCGCCGGCGCGCGCGCACGGCATCGGCGCTGTCGGGCATGCGCGCGGGATGGTCGGCTGCGGATGGGTGCTGGGGTTGATCGGACATCGGTTCGCCTCGGCTGCCGGTTTTCGGGCTCCCTGGAACTGCCCTCGCTCGACAAATACTACGGAACGCGCGCGCTGCCATTGCGCCTGCCAAGGTCGGCCCTGCGGCGCCGGCGCGCCCGGCGCTCGTGATCGGCCGGCGCAGCGCCCGCTCAGCGCAGGCTGCGCGCGTACCAGGCGAGCGCCGCGTCGACGCCTTCGGCGAGCCGATGCGTCGGCGCGTACCCCAGCATTGTGCGGGCTTTGTCGATCGATGCCAGGGAATGGCGCACGTCGCCGTCGCGAAAGGCAGCGAAGCAAGGCGGTTCGCGATAGTCGATGCCGGCGTGCACGCGCACCGCGACGCGCAGGCACTCGAACAGCTCGCGCAGCGTGGTGCGCTCACCGCAGGCGACGTTGAAGACATGGTGCGCAGGCTGCGGCAACTCACGCAGCGCCGCGCGCAGATTGGCCTGGACGGCGTTGTCCACGTAGCAGAAATCGCGGCTGGTCAGGCCGTCGCCGTTGATGGTGCACGATCGGCCATGCAGCATCGCCGCGACCCAGCGCGGGATCACGGCCGCGTAGGCGCCCTCGGGGTCCTGACGCGGCCCGAAGACGTTGAAGTAGCGCAACCCCACGCAGCGCAGCCCGTAGCTGCGCGCCCAGGTGGCCGCGAACAGCTCGTCGGCCGCCTTGGTGGCGGCGTAGGGCGAAAGCGGCTCGCCGATGCGCTCCTCGAGCTTGGGCAGATCGGGGTGATCGCCGTAGACCGAACTCGACGATGCGTACACCACCCGACGCACGCCGGCGCGCCGGGCCGCCTCGAGCAGGCGCACGAAGCCCGCGACGTTGGACTCGAACGCGGCAACCGGCTCCTCGAGCGAGCGCGGCACCGAGCCGAGGGCCGCCTGATGGAGGACGTAGTCGACGCCGGCGCAGGCCTGCGCGCAGGCTGCGGGGTCGCGCACGTCGGCCTCGAGCATGCGCATGCGCGCCCACGCCTCCGCGCCGACGCGCTCGCGCACCTCCTCGAGGTTGCGCCTGTGGCCGGTAGCGTAGTTGTCGAGCCCGACCACCGACTGGCCGCCAGCCAGCAGCGTCTCGACGAGGTTGGAGCCGATGAAGCCGGCCGCGCCGGTGACCAGCCAGCTGGCGCGCACACCCGCGAGCAGCGCCACGGCGTGGAAACCTGCGCCTGCGACGGCGCTTGTCGGGCTGCTCATGATGCCCGCCTCACAGCCGCCACAGCGCGCAGCCGGCCGACCGGATCGCCTGCGGATCGAACTGCGACTTCACGTCGGCGAACAGCCCGCCGGGCCTGAGCAGCGCGCACAGCGCCGCCAGGCCGCGCTCGCGGTAGTGCCGGTGCGGCACCGCCACCACCAGCGCCTCGGCGGGCGGCAGCGCGTCCCAGGCGGTGAGCTCGACGCCGTGCTCGTGGCGGGCCTCGGCAGGATCGGCGACCGGATCGTGCACGTGCACCCGCACGCCGAAGGACTCGAGCTCGCGGATCACGTCGACCACCTTGCTGTTGCGCACGTCAGGGACGTTCTCCTTGAAGGTGAGCCCCAGCACCACGACCGGCGCATCGCGCACGCTGCGACCGTCGCGGATCAGGCGCTTGACGATCTGCTCGGCGACGTACTTGCCCATGCCGTCGTTGATGCGCCGGCCGGCGAGGATCACCTGCGGGTGATAGCCGAGGCGGTCGGCCTTGTGGGTGAGATAGTAGGGATCGACGCCGATGCAGTGGCCGCCAACCAGACCGGGACGGAAAGGCAGGAAGTTCCACTTGGTGCCGGCCGCCTCGAGAACCTCGAGCGTGTCGATGCCGATGCGCTCGAAGATCAGCGCCAGTTCGTTCATCAGCGCGATGTTCAGGTCGCGCTGCGTGTTCTCGATCACCTTGGCGGCCTCGGCGACCTTGATGCTGCCGGCGCGGTAGACGCCAGCCTGGACCACGGCGCCATACAGGTCGGCGACAGCCGTGAGCGTGGCCTCGTCATCGCCCGAGACCACCTTGGTGATGCGGGTGAAGCTGTGTTCGCGATCACCGGGGTTGATGCGCTCGGGCGAATAGCCGACGTGGAAGTGTTCGCGCCAGCGCAACCCCGACTCGCGCTCGAGCACCGGCACGCAGACCTCCTCGGTGGCACCGGGGTAGACGGTCGACTCGAACACCACGATCGCCCCCGGGCGCAGCTGCCGGCCGACGCTGCGGCTGGCCGACAGCAGCGGCCCGAAGTCGGGCTGATGGGCGGCATCGATGGGGGTGGGTACCGCGACGATGTAGAAGTCGGCGCCGGCCATGTCGGCCGGATCGGCAGATACCCGCAGCAGCGGCGCGGCGGCGAACTGGGCGGCGTCGACCTCGCCGGTGGGATCGCGATGGGCGCGGAAGTTCGCGATCTTGGCGGCGTCGAGGTCGTGCCCGATGGTGGGGAAGACCCGCCCGAAGGCGACGGCTAGCGGCAACCCGACGTAGCCCAGGCCGACGATGGCGACGGTGGGCGGCTGGCGTTGTGACATCAGGACCTCATCGCGAGAAAGCTGTGGCTGCCGTTGAGCAGGCTGAATCCGCCCCTCGGGAAGCTCGGCGACATTGTCGGCGCTCCCCGTGATACCCGTGCCCATTATCCCGCGCTTTGCCCGCAACCTTGTCCGAACGATTGCCCATGCTTGAGCCTGCTTCGCAGGCGCGCCGGCGTCTGGCCGCCAGAGGCGCGACGGCGCTGGCCTGCGCCGCCGCCATCGCGCCGGGCCGACTGCTCGCGCAGCAGGCATTCGGCCTGGGCGACGTGCCGTCGGTGGTGGCCGCCGCCAAGCCGGCCGTCTTCGCCGTCGGCGTGTACTCGCGCATCCAGCAGCCGCCGTTTCGCTTCGCCGGCACCGGCTTTTCGATCGGTGGCGGCCTGTTCGTCACCTGCGCGCACGTCATCCAGCCTCTGAATCCGGCAACCCGGGACGTTCTGGCCGTCGCGGTTTCGAGCAGCGAGGGCTACCGCGTGATCGAGGTCCGGCCGGTGGCGATCCGTCGCGACACCGACCTGGCGATCCTCGAGTGGGTCAATCCGCCCGACGCCGGGATACGCAGCCTGCGCATGGCCTCGGCGCTGCCGCCCGAGGGCAGCGACATCGTGCTGATCGGATTTCCGATCGGCAGCGCGCTGGGCCTGTACGCGGCGTCGCACCGCGGCGTGATCGCCGCGGTGGTGCCAATGGCGATCCCGCTGCCGACCACGGCCGGGCTGGAGGCACGCAACGTCCAGGCCTTGCGCAACACGCCGGTCGAGGTGCTGCAACTGGATGCCACCGCATTCCCCGGCAACAGCGGCGGGCCGGTGATCGACGTGCGCACCGGACTGGTCGTCGGCGTGGTGAGCATGGCGCTGGTCAAGGGAACCCGCGAGAGCGCGATCAGCACGCCCACCGGCATCAGTTATGCGGTCCCCGTGCAGCAGTTGGCAGCCCTGCTGCCGCCTCGGTGACAAATGCCCTCATGGCCGCCGTGAGCCGATTCGATAATCCGCGCCGACCTGCGCCCCGGGAGGGCGGCGACGCCGCCGCCCGCGTCACCGTTGCGCCCGTCCCTTCGAGGAGTCATCCGATGAAACGTCTGTTGCCCCTGCTCGCCGCCGCGATCGCCCTCGGCGGCTGCGCATCGTCGAACCTGCCGCTGGCGCCGTCCAAGGCCGCTGTCGCCGACTACAAGTATCTGATCGGACCGGGCGATCTGCTCAACATCATCGTGTGGCGCAATCCGGAGCTGTCGCTGTCGGTGCCGGTACGCCCGGACGGGAGGCTGACCGCGCCCCTGATCGAGGACCTGGTCGCGATGGGCCGCAATCCTTCCGACCTCGCCCGCGAGATCGAAAAGAAGCTTACCCGCTACATCCAGGACCCGGTGGTCACCGTCATCGTCAGCAGCTTCGTCGGCCCGACCAGCGAGCAGATCCGCATCGTCGGCTCGGCGGCGCGGCCGGCGGCTCTGCCCTACCGGCAGAACATGACGGTGCTCGACGCGATGATCGCGGTCGGCGGCATCACGGAATTCGCGGCCGGCAACCGCGCCGTGCTGATCCGCGCCTCCGAGAAAGGCCGGCAATACACGGTTCGCCTGAAGGACCTGCTCAAGGGCGGCGACGTCAGCGCCAACGTCGATCTGCGTCCGGGCGACGTGATCATCATCCCCGAAGGCTGGTTCTGAAGCGATGGACGAGATCGTCGATTTCGTCCGTGGCGCGCTGCGCGGCGCCTGGACCCACCGCTGGTGGGGCCTGGTGACGATGGTCGTCATCGGGTCGGTGGGCGCGATCGGCGTGCTGGCCATCCCGAACCAGTACGAGGCCACCGCGCGAGTCTACGTCGACACGCAGTCGGTGCTGCGCCCGCTGATGAGCGGGCTGGCGGTGCAGCCCAACGCCGACCAGCAGATCGCGATGATCAGCCGCACGCTGGTGAGCAGACCCAACGTCGAGCGCGTGGTGCGGATGGCCGATCTCGACCTGCGCACCAGCAGCCCCGCCGAGCGCGACGCGATGGTCGACCGGCTGATGTCGAGCATCAGGTTCGCGTCGGCGGGCGGCACGAACCTGTACACGATCGCCTACCGCGCCGACCAGCCCGAGCGCGCGCGCAAGGTGGTGCAGTCGTTCCTGTCGATCTTCGTCGAGTCGAACCTCGGCGACAACCGGCGCGACAACGACCAGGCCCGCAAGTTCATCGAGGATCAGATCCGCGTGTACGAGCAGAGGCTGACCGAGAGCGAGAACGCGCTCAAGGAGTTCAAGATCCGCAACCTCGCGGCGATGCCGGCGCTGAACCAGGACACGGTCGGCCGCGCCGGCGAGATCGGCGGCGCGCTCGCGCAGGCGCGCATGGAGCTCGCGCAGGCCGAGAACGCGCGCGACGAGCTGCGCAAGCAGCTCGCCGTCGAGCAGCCGACGATCACGGTCGACGAGCGAGGTTTCGGCATGGGCTTTGGCACCGGCTCGACCGCCGTCGCGCGGCCGCAGCGTTCCGAGTACGACGATCGCATCGACGGGCTGCGCCGGCGCATCGACGAACTCAAGCTGCGCTACACCGAACAGCATCCGGACGTGACCTCGGCGCGCCGGGTGCTCGAGCAGCTCGAGGCGGCGCGCGATGCCGAGCGCAAGGCCGAGACCGCGCGCAGCGAGGCCGCCGCCCGCCAGGCGCCGGCGGCGGGCGCGCGCCCACCGGGCACGGCGGCCAATCCGGTCTACCAGCAACTGCGCGTGTCGCTCGCCGAGTCGGAGGCGTCGGTGGCGTCGCTTCGCGCGCGGGTGCGCGAATACGAATCGCGGGCGTCGGCGCTGCAGGCCAATGCGGCCTCGGTGCCGCGCATCGAGGCCGAGTTCAAGGCGCTGACGCGCGACTACGAGATCACCAAGCGCAGCTACGAGCAGCTGGTCAGCCGTCGCGAGTCGGTGGCGCTGTCGGAGCAGATGGGCGCGACATCCGGCGTGGGCGAGTTTCGGGTCGTCGATCCGCCGCGCGCCGCGCAGGAAGCGGTCTTTCCGAACCGGCCGCTGCTGCTCACGGTGCTGCTCGCGATGTCGATCGGCGCCGGCGCGGTGGCCGCGTTCCTGCGCGACCAGATCCGGCCCACGCACTTCGACCTGCGCGGGCTGCGC
>JBILUW010000032.1:0-21575 GCA_044370795.1 Burkholderiaceae bacterium | reverse complement strand
AGTCGATCGTCGGGCGGTAGAGGTCGCGCGCCACCACGCGCCAGCGACCGACCAGCGTCGCGCAGGCGAAGGCAACGAGCGCGGCAAGCAGCACCATGCCCAGCGGCGCGAGCCACTCGCGGTCGAAGGCGCCGAACAGGCTCGCGCGCACCGCCCGCACCACCCAGGTGAAGGGCAGCCATGGGTTGATCTTCTGGAAGAACTCGCTGGTGAGTTCCACCGGCACGATCCCCCCGGAAGCCGACACCTGCACGATCAGCAGGATGGAGGCGAGCGCCTTGCCGGCATCGCCCAGCGCCCGAACCACCGCCAGCGTGATCATCATGAAGGCGAGCGAGGCCGCGGCCACGCTGAGCACCAGCCCATCGGGTTGCGACACCGGGATGCGCAGCAGCAGCGTGGCCATCAGCAGCACCGCCGCCGCCTGCGCCAGGGCCGCCGCCGCTGGCAGCAGCGCCTTGCCAGCGGCGCGTCCCAGGCGCGAGGCGCCGGCGACGTCGGCCGGCAGCGTGCGCAGCGGAAACACGAAGGCGATCATGACCGCCCCCAGCCACAGCGCCACGGGGATGGTTGGCGGCACCAGCGCCGTGCCGTCGTTGCGCACCGGGGCGTCGATCTGGATCTCGGGCTGCACCGGCGCGGCCAGGCCGCGGGCCGTGCCGTCGAGCGTCTCGACGCCGGCCGGCAGCGAGCGCTCGAGCAGGACCAGCCCCGACTCGAGCTGCCCGGCACCGTCGCGCAGCGCGGGCAGGCCGGCATGCAAGCGTGCCGCGCCCTCCGCGAGCGCGCGCCCGCCCTCGGTGAGGGCCGTCAGGCGCTCCTCGGCCGGCAGCGCCGCGGGCAGCGCCGAGATCGCGTTGCCCATGGTGGCCATGCCGTCGGTGAGAGCCCCCACGCCACGCCCCAGCGCCAGCGAACCCTGCGCCAGCCGGGCCTGCGCTTCGGCGGCCGTGGCCAGGCCCTCCGCCAGCCGGTGGGCCGCACCGATCGGCGGGTCGAGGCGGGCGGCCATGGCCTCGCCCACACCTTGCTGCGCCTGCGCCGCCTCGCGCAGCTGCCCCAGCCCGTCGCCCAACGCCTGGGCCGACCCGCGCAGGGTGTCGAGCCCGCGCCCCAGCGCCTGCTCGCCCGCCTCCTGCCGCGCCGCCCCGGCCTTCAGCGCCTCGAGTTCGGCGGCTGGCGGGCGTCCGGCATCCAGCGAACGCAGCGTGATGCCCAGACGTCGGCTGCCCTCGGCAACCTGATTGACGCCGGCGGCGAGTTCGTCGGCGCCCTCGGCAAGCCGGCCGCTGCCCTCGGCCAGGCGTCCGGCCCCCTCGGCCTGGGCGCGCGCGCCATCGCGCAGCTGCCCGATGGCGCCGCGGTAGCGCTCCAGCCGATCGCCGGAGCCCGCGTTGGCGCCGAGCACCAGCGCCCATCGGCGCTCGTTGATGGTCTCGTTCACCTGATGGCCGAGTTCGGCGGCGAAGCGGCGCGCCAGCCCGGCGCCGGTGTAGTGGTTGCCCTCGGAGGCGTACACCACCAGCCGGCCCTCGCCGGGGCTGTTGCCGCGCATGGCATTGGTGCTGAAGTCGGGTGGGATGATCAGCGCGAACAGGCTGCGGCCCGCGCGTACCGACTGGCGGGCGCGGGTCTCGTCGTCGCCGACCGTGAAGCCGAAGGCGCGCCGGGCCTGCAGGGTGCGCACGAGATCGGCACCGAGGTCGATGCGCCGGCCGTGCTGCTCGGTGCCGCGGTCGAGGTTGACGATGATGGCGGGCAGCGCCTCGGTGCTGCTGGTGTCCCAGACCGCCTCGAGGTAGATGAGCGCGTAGAAAGCCGGAATCAGCACCACCCCGAGCAGCGCCAGCAGCAGCCTGGGCTGACGGCGCAGCATGGCGGCGTCGGCGCGAGCGATCGCGAGGCTGTCGGCGATCAGGGGCACTGGGCCTTCACCGGGGTATCGGGGGAGACGACCGCACCTGCGCTGCTCAGATCGCGATCTTGCTGCCGAGTTCGACAACGGCGTTGTTGGGCAGCTTGAGGAACTCGGCCTGCGCGCTGGCGTTGAGGTGCATCTGGGCGAAGAGCTTCTCGCGCCACTGCGCCATCCCGCCGCCCAGCGTGGGGATGACGATGTCGCGCGAGAGGAAGTAGCTGGTGCTCATGGGGTCGAGTTCGACGCCGCGGCCGCGCAGCGGCTCGAGCGCCCGCGGCAGGTCGGGATCGTTCTTGAAGCCGTAGTTGACGATGACCAGCCAGGCCTTGTGGCCCAGCGGCTCCATCTCGAGGCGCTTGTCCATGCCGATCCAGGGCTGCTCGTGGTTGCGCACCGTGACGAACAGGTTGTGCTCGTGCAGCACCCGGTTGTGCTTGAGATTGTGCAGCAGCGCGTTGGGCACGGAGCCGGGCTGGGCCGACAGGAACACGGCGGTGCCCGACACCCGCGACGGCGGCTCGATCAGCACCGCGTCGAGGAACTCGCGCAGCGGCAGCGCGTCGGCCTGCAGAGAGGCGTTGAGCAGGCGTCGGCCCTCGTGCCAGGTGGTCATGAGCACGAAGATCGCGCCGCCGATCAGCAGCGGGAACCACCCGCCCTCGGCGAGCTTGAGCAGGTTGGAGCTGAAGAATGCGAGATCGATGAGGAAGAAGAACCCGGTCGCGCCCACGCACAGCGCCCACGGGTAGCCCCAGCCATAGCGGATCACGAAGAAGGTGAGCACGGTGGTGATCAGCATGTCGAGGGTGACGGCGATGCCGTAGGCGGCGGCCAGGTTGCTCGAGCTGCGGAACATGGCCACGGCAAGCACGATGGCCACGAACAGCCCCCAGTTGACGAAGGGCAGGTAGATCTGGCCGGTGTCGCGGATGCTGGTGTGCTGGATCTGCAGGCGCGGCAGATAGCCCAGCTGGATCACCTGCTTGGTCACGCTGAAGGCGCCGGTGATGAGGGCCTGCGATGCGATCACGGTGGCCATCGTTGCCAGACCCACCAGCGGCAGCAGCGCCCACGAGGGCGCCATGTTGTAGAACGGGTTGCGCACCGCCTCGGGGTTCTCGAGCAGCAGCGCCCCCTGGCCGAAGTAGTTGAGGATCAGTGCCGGCATCACGATGGCGAACCACGCGATGCGGATCGGCTTGCGCCCGAAGTGACCCATGTCGGCGTAGAGCGCTTCGCCGCCGGTCACGCACAGCACGACGGCCCCCAGGATCACGAAGGTGGTGCCGGGGTTCTCCCACATGAAGCGCAGCGCGTAGTGCGGGCTCACGGCCCACAGGATCTCGGGGTGATCGACGATCTGGCCGATGCCCAGCGCGGCGATGGCCGCGAACCACAGCAGCGTGATCGGCCCGAAGAAGCGGCCGATGCCCGCCGTGCCCTTCTTCTGGATCGCGAACAGCGCGAACAGGATCACGAGGGTGAGCGGGATGACGGCGCGCCCGAGGGCGGGTGACACCACCTCGAGGCCCTCGACCGCCGACAGGACCGAGATTGCCGGCGTGATCACCCCGTCGCCATAGAACAGGCAGGTGCCGAAGATGCCGATCAGCAGCATCCAGGAGCGCAGCCTCGGCTTGTCCTTCACCGCCTGCGATGCCAGCGCAAGCATTGCGACCAGGCCTCCCTCGCCATGATTGTCGGCGCGCAGCACCAGGGTCACGTACTTGAGCGATACGATGATCGTGAGCGTCCAGACGAAAATCGACAGCACCCCGTAGACGTTGTCGTGAGTGAAGTCGACGTGGCCGCTGGCGAACACCTCCTTGACGGCGTAGAGCACGCTCGTGCCGATGTCTCCGTAGACGACGCCGATCGCGCCCAGCGTGAGGGCGCTCAGAGAAGACTTGGATGTCGTCATGCGAGGGACCGGATGGCGGTCGCCCGGGGTGGGAGAGTTGATATTGTGCACCGCAGCGCGCCGACGCGATACTGAATCGGGCCTCCCGTCGGTTCGGGCCGGCGTCATCCGGCATATTCGGATAAAAGCATGATGATGCCCGCAAGATCGCTCAGCGAGCGTTGTGGCTGGCTGCCGGCAGCCTTGCGCTGCGGCTTCGGCCAGGGCCTGCTCGCCCTGACCCTGGGCTGGGGCTGCAACGGCGCGGTGGCGCAGGACGATGCGCATTCGAGCAGCCGCCTGCGCGCTCCGGCGCCGGTCTCGGCGCCGGATGCGGCTGCCGTGCCCGGTTTCGCCCAGCTCGAAGCGCAGGGCGCGCGCTTCGGCGAAATCCGCATACGCAATCTCAACATCTTCGACACCAGCGATCCGGACGAGGACAAGCTGCTGTTTCGGCTGGCCAACGCGCTGCACATCCGCACGCGCGAGCACGTCATCGCGGCGGCCCTGCTCTTTCGCACCGGCGAGCCGGTCACGGTTAGCCGCATCGAGGAAACCGAGCGGCTGCTGCGCACCACCCGGTTTCTCTACGACGTGCAAATCAGCCCGGTGGCCGTGCGCGAGGGCGTGGTCGACGTCGAAGTCCGCACCCGCGATACCTGGACCCTCGACCTGGGGCTCAACGCCGGGCGATCCGGGGGCGCCAACTCGGGCTCGGTCGCCCTGACCGAATACAACCTGCTGGGCACCGGGATCACCCTGGGCGTGGGTCGCTACGCCGATGTCGACCGCTCGGGCAACGAGTTCCAGATCTCGGCCGACAGGATCAGAGGCACCTGGACCTCCTTTGGCTACGGCACGGCGCGCAACAGCGACGGCGAGCGCCATGCGTTGCGACTGATCCGGCCTTTCCATGCGCTGGATGCCCGCTGGGCCGCCGGCGTGATCGCCTCGCGCGATGATCGGATCGACCCGGTCTATCGCGCCGGCGAAGTCGCTGCCGAGTACCGTCGGCGCGAGCATCGCACCGAGGTCTTCGGCGGGTGGTCCGACGGCCTGGTCGATGGCTGGGTGCGGCGCATTTCGGCGGGCGTGATGGCCCGCGAGGACGGGTACGCGTTCGCGCCCGGGCGCACGCCGCCGCCGCGCCTGCCCGACGACGTCACCATGGCGGGCCCCTTTCTGCGCTACGAACTGCTGCAGGATCGCTACGAGAAGACGACCAATCTCAACCAGATCGGCCGTTCGGAATTCCTCGCCCTCGGCTTTGCAGCGCGCGCGCAGATTGCACGATCGGCCGGCGCCTTCGGTGCAACCCGCGACGCCTGGCTCTACCAGGCCGCCGTGAGCCGCGGCTTCGAGCCCGTGCACCGCCACCGGCTGCTCGCATCGAGTTCGTTCTCGGGGCAACTGGCCGACGGCCGGCTCGAGCGCCAGCGGCTGGGGGCGCAGCTTCAGTACTACGCGCCCCACCACCAGCGGCGGCTCTTCTATGCATCGCTGTCGGTCGATGCCCTGCACCGCCCGGCGCCGCTCGATGCCTTGCTGCTCGGTGGTGACAACGGCCTGCGCGGTTATCCGCTGCGCTACATGAGCGGCGAGCGGCGGGTGCTGCTCACCGTCGAGGAACGCTTCTACACCGATCGCTACTGGTTTCAGCTGTTTCGCGTCGGAGCGGCCGCCTTCTTCGATCTCGGCCGGGCCTGGGGGGGCGATCCGTTCACCGAATCCGACCCCGGATGGCTGGCCAACGTCGGCTTCGGGCTGCGAATCTTCAACGTGCGCGCCGCGTTCAGCAACGTCGTGCACCTCGACGTCGCCGTGCCGCTGCGTCCGCCCGACGGCATCAGCCGGGTGCAGTTCCTGGTGCGCACGCGGGCGAGCTTCTAGGCGGCATCGTGGCCGGTCAGCCTGCCCTGTTTCCCATGGCGGCGTCGGTGTCGGCCGCGCCGCCGGACGCGCAGCTGCGCGCGCTCGCCGCCGGGCTCGATGCCCGCTGGCCCGGCCGCTGGCATCTGGGCACGTCGTCGTGGCACTTCCCGGGTTGGGCGGGCGAGGTCTGGGATCGGTCGCACCCATCGGCAACGCTGGCGCGAGAAGGGCTGGCCGCCTACGCGGCGCATCCGCTGCTGCGCAGCGTGAGCCTCGATCGCAGCTTCTACCGCGTGCTCGCGGCGGCCGAGTACCGCGGCCTGGCGGCGCAGGTCCCCGCGGACTTTCGTTTCGTGGTGAAGGCGCCGGCCACCCTCACCGACGCCAGCCTGCGCGATCCCGCCAGCGGCGCGCCGCTGGCCGACAACCCGGGCTTTCTCGATCCCGCGCATGCGCTCGCCGATGTGCTCGCGCCGCTGCGCGACGGGCTGGGCTCCAGGCTGGGCGTGCTCGTGCTGCAGGTCTCACCGCTGCCGGCTCGCTGGCTGCACGACAGGGCTGCGTGGCGCGCGCGTCTCGCGCGCCTGCTGGCCGCGATGGTCCCGGCGATGCCGCCGGATGCGCTGCTTGCGCTCGAGGTGCGCGATGCCGAGCTCCTCGAGCCGGCGCTGGCCGCGCTGCTGCGCGAACATGGCGTGCGGCCCTGCCTGGGGCTGCACGACCGGATGCCGCCGGCGCAGGCTCAGCTCCCCTTTCTTCGCGCCGCCTGGCCCGGCGATCTGGTGTGCCGCTGGAACCTGCGGCGTGGCCAGCGCTACGCGCAGGCGCGCGACCGTTGGGCGCCCTTCGACCGGCTCCAGGCCGAGGATCCCGAGACCCGCGCGACGATCGCGCGGGTTGCACGCGGTACGCTCGATGCCGGCTTTCGCGCCTTCGTCACCATCAACAACAAGGCCGAAGGCTGTGCTCCGGCCTCGGTGGCGGCGCTGGCGCGGGCGTTGTCCTGATCGCGATCCCGTGCCGCCCTGTCCCTTGCCCGCACCGGCCTGACACGCACCCACGATGGCCCTCGACACCTGGCTCATCTATCTGGCGGCTGCCATCGGCCTGTCGCTGTCGCCCGGGCCCAATGGTCTGCTCGCGCTCACCCACGGCGCGCTCCACGGCTGGCGGCGCGCGCTCGCCACCATCGTTGGCGGGGCCCTGGGCTTCGTGATGGTGATCGGCGTCTCGCTGTTCGGGCTGGGCGCGCTCGTGCAGGCTTCGCCCGCCGGGCTGGTCGCCATGAAGTGGATCGGTGGCGCCTATCTCGCTTGGCTGGGCTGGCAGGTCTGGCGCGCGCCGCCCGTGGGCGAGGGTCTGGCACCTGCCAGCGAGGGCGCGGCCAGCGCGTGGGCCATGGCGCGTCAGGGCTTCCTGTCGGCCGTCACCAACCCCAAGGGGCTGCTCTTCTTCGTGGCCTTCCTGCCGCAGTTCGTCGATCCGGCGCGCGGGCTGGCGCTGCAGTTCGCCGCGATGGCCGCCACCTTTGCGCTCGTCGAGATCGTGACCGAACTGATGCTTGCCGCCGGCGCGCACCGGCTGCGCCCCTGGCTGGCGCGGGTGGGAGCCCGCTTCAATCAGGCCTGCGGGGCGATCTTCATCCTGCTGGGCGTCGGGCTGCCGCTGCGCGGCTGAACCAGCCGCCCAGTCGCTGGCGCAGCAGTCGTGCCGCGGCGCGCAGCGTTGCGCCGCCCGGTTGGCCGCTGCCTGCCCAGCGCGCGTGCAGGCCGCGGGCAAGGGCGTCGAGCGCCCAGCCCAGGGCGCCGATCAGCACGATCGCCGCCATCAGCTCGGGATAGGCCAGCCGGTCGCGGGTGTCGAGCACGAAGTAGCCCAGACCCGCCGACACGCCCAGCATCTCGGCCGGCACGATCACGATCCACAGCAGCCCGATGGCAAGGCGCACGCCCGTGAGCAGGTGCGCGGTGATGCCGGGCAGCACGATGCGCAGGATCAGCTCGCGGCGCGTGGCCGACAGGCTGCGGGCCAGCGCCAGCCAGTCGGGGTCGAGCGCCGCCACGCCCGCCGCGGTGTTGAGCAGGATGGGCCACAGGGCGGCAAAGGCCAGCAGGAACACCACCGGCGCATCGCCAACGCCCAGCACGATCACCGCCAGCGGCATCCAGCTGAGCGGCGAGACCATGCGCAGGAACTGGAAGAGCGGCGTGCTCGCCTGCGCGAATCGCCGCGACAGCCCGGTGAGCAGGCCCAGCGGCACGCCGAACGCCAGCCCGAGCAGCAGCCCCGCGCCCAGCCGCTGCAGGCTGATGGCGGCGTGATGCGCGAACTCGCCGCCGGCAATCAGCGTCCAGGCGGCCTGTGCCGCAGGCAGCGGGCCGAAGGCCTCGGCCACCGGCGTGCGCAGCGCCAGCGCCAGGGCGCCCGCCTGCCACAGGGCGACGGCGATCGCGAAGGTTGTGCCCGCAAGCAACACCCCCTGAGCCGCGCCGTCGGCGCGTGGGGTCGCGTCGTTGGCGCTCATGTCAGCACCTCCCGGCGCAGCAGGTCGGCGGGCAGCCCGAAGGCCTGCGGGCCGCCGACGGCGGCGAGCGCCTTGCGCACGAAGCGGTCGTCGACGAGATCGCGGGCGACGAAGGCGGGGTCGAGGCTTTCGAGGAAGCGGTTGTCGCCCTCGAGGCGGGTCTGGCGCAGTTCGCGCACCAGCTGCTCGGTGTAGCTCGCGAAGGGGAAGGGCTGGAAGTCGATGCGACGCTGATACCAGCCCTTGTTGCGCACGATGCCTGCAGCCTCGTAGCTCGCGTAGTCGGTCTCGGCCAGGACCTTGGCGAGCGTGCGCAGCGGGTGCGGCGTGTAGCGGCCCTCGCCGGTGCTCGCGAGCAGGCGCGCGGTCTCGACCTGGTTGCCGCGCACCCACAGCTGCGCGCGCACGAGCGCGGTGTTCACCCGCTGCGCCCACTCGGGGCGCTCGACGATGTCGCGCTCGGCCAGCAGCGTGACGCAGCACGCGTGGTTCTTCCAGACGTCGCCCGAGAAGCGCAGCACCTTGCCCACGCCGGCGAGCTCGGCCGCCGCGTTGAAGGGGTCGGCGACGATGAAGCCGGCCACCGAGCGGGCGGCCAGCGCCGACACCATCTCGGCCGGCGGCAGCACGATGAGGTTCACCTCGTTGGCGGCGATCGTGGCATCGCGCGGCCGCACCACCGGCACGAGCTGCGCCTCGCGCAGCAGTCGCTGCAGCAGCACGTTGTGGATGCTGTACC
Organism: Burkholderiaceae bacterium; assembly: GCA_044370795.1. Lineage (GTDB taxonomy): Bacteria > Pseudomonadota > Gammaproteobacteria > Burkholderiales > Burkholderiaceae_E > Quisquiliibacterium. Next base: position 12,622 of record JBILUW010000032.1, on the reverse strand, counting down.
AGAACGGCACCGCCACCACCTTGCCGCCAAGCTCGGCGATCGAGTTGATGGTGGGCGCCACCGTCAGCGCCGAGCCATTGACGTGGTTCCAGGCCGTCACCCGGGCCGGAAAGCGCGTGCCGTAGCGCACCCACAGCGCGGCCGGCGAGAGCAGATGGATCAGGTTGACCTGACCTGCGACGAAGGCCTCGACCACCTGCGCCCAGCTGCGAAACAGCCGTGGCGTCTCGGTCTTCAGGCCCTCGGCCTCGAAGAGCTTGCGGGCGTGCGCGACCAGCAGGGGCGTGGCGTCGGTGATCGGCAGGTAGCCGATGCGCACCGGCTGGTCGTCCCCCTTGAAGGCCTGGGCGCGGGCGTCGCCGGCGCGCAGCAGGGGTGCGGCGGCGCCGGCGCTCGCGAGCATCGACAGGCGCAGCCAGTCGCGCCGGGTGATGCCGCATTCGCAGGCGACGCTGGCGCAGCGGTGGAGCAGGCGGTTGGGGTTCATGCGTGAGCGGGTGCCTGGGGAGCGCGCAGCGCCGTCTGCAGCGCGGCGTGGATGTGGGGCCGCAGCGCCTGGCGGGCCAGCGGGTCGTGGGCGTCTGGCAGAGCCCACTGGGCGCAGATCCCGGGGGCGCGGCCCTCGGCGCGCCGGCCCATCAGCAGCACCCGGTCGGCGACGGCCAGCGCCTCGTCGATGTCGTGGGTGACCAGAACCACGGCGCTGCCGATCCGGCGCACGACATCGACGAGCAGGTCCTGCATGTCGGCGCGGGTGATCGCATCCAGCGCCGAGAAGGGCTCGTCGGCCAGCAGCAGGCGCGGCTGGCGCGCCAGCGCCCGGGCCAGCGCCACGCGCTGCGCCATGCCGCCCGACAGTTGCGCCGGGCGCAGCGCGCCGGCCTGCGGCAGGCCGACCGCCGCCAGCGCGGCGTGTGCGCGAGCGCGCCGCGCGGCGGCATCGAGCGCCGGCTGGCGGGAGAAGTCGAGCCCGAAGGCGACGTTGTCCTCGACCCGCAGCCAGGGCAGCAGGCTGGGTCGCTGGAACAGCAGCGCGGCGCGCGGATGGGGCGCGACCAGCGGTTCGCCGGCAAAGCGCACCAACCCGCCAGCCGGCTGCGCGAGCCCGGCCAGCACGCGCAGCAGCGTGCTCTTGCCGCAGCCGCTGCCCCCGAGCAGCGCGACGATCTCGCCTTCGCGCACGGTCAGATCGACTGACTCGAACAGAGCCGGCCGCTGCGGCCATGCGTAAGCCAGGCCGCGGGCTTCGAGCAGCGCAGGAGTCGGGCTCATGCCGCGGTGGCGAGGCGTGTGCGCTCGCGATGGGCCAGCAGCTCGCCGCGCAGCTGCGACAGGCTGGGCGTGACGACCGGGATGAAGGCGGCTTCGCGCCAGCGCCGCGCGAAACCCAGCGGCTGGTCGCGGTGATAGGCGCGCCCGCCCGCGGCCTGCAGCTCGAGCTGCGCGGCCTCCAGGACGATGCCGGCCAGCCGGATGCGCAGCTCGAACAGCGACGCCGGCGCCGCCGCGTAACGGCCGTCGTCCAGCCCGGCGAGCAGCGTCTGCTCGGCCGCGGCCAGCGCTTCGCTCACGATCTCGATGGGCTCGCCGAGCACCGCCTTGGCGTTGACGCCGTGGCGGCGGGCCGCGTCCAGGCAGGCGCGCGCCAGGCCGAGCGACAGCCCGCACTGCAGGCCCAGGAAGGCCGGTCGTACCGCGGGCAGCCAGGCCCGGGCGTCGGGCGCGATCAGGTCGCTTTCGTCGAGGGGCAGATCGCGCAGCGCCAGCGAGGCGGTGCGGGTGCCGCGCAGCGCGATCAGGTCGAGATCGGCGCTGCGCTCCAGCCCGAGCCGATCGGAAGGAAGTGCCGCGACGAAGGGGGCCGCGCCGTTCGATCGGGCCACCGCCACCGCCACCACGAAGCCGGCCGGCCGCAGGTTGGTCGCCCAGGGCACCGCGCCGGCGAGCGTGCAGGCTCCGGCGCCATCGGTGCTCGCGTGCACGCCCAGCGACTCGATGCCGGAGAGGAACTTCATCGCGTTCGACAGGCCGGTGGCCCCAGCCATGCGTCCGGCCAGCAGCGCCGGCAGCCAGCGGTCGCGCAGCGCGGTGTTCGGGCTGTGCACCAGGTATTCGATGAACGCGCGCTGGCCCCAGGCGACGAAGGCCGCGGCGAGCGAGCGTTGCGCCACGGCGGCGATCGCGCGCACGCCAGCCGACAACGGGGTGCCGGCACCGCCGAGCGCAGCGGGCACGCCGGCCGCGAGCAGCCCGCTCGCGCCCAGCGCGGGCACGACGGCATCGGCATGCTGCGCGCTCTCGTCGAGCGAGGCGGCGTGCCGGTCGAGGAAATCCGCCAGCTCGGCGGGCAGGGGTGTGCTCATCGTCGGTCTCGGGGAGCGGTCGCGGCCGGGGTTGGCTCGGTTGCGGCCGCGCTCAGGCGGCCAGCGTGGTGGTGGCGGCCAGCACGCCCGGCCGGAAGGCCTCGAGTTGCGGGTTGACCGGGCTTTGCGCCAGGGAGTTCGCGAAGTTGCACAGCGTGGCCAGGCTGATGCCGAGCACCGTCTCGAGCGCCTGCTGTTCGGTGAAGCCGGCGGCGAGGAAATCGCGCAGCGCGGCATCGCTGGTGGCCCCGCGGGTGGCGATCACGGCCCCCGCGAAGCTTGCGAGCGCATCGAGTCGGGCATCGCCCAGCGCTTCGCCGCGCTGCAGCGCCACCACCTGCGCCGCGTCCAGACCGGCCTTGCGCAGCGCGATCGCGCTGTGGCCGGCGACGCAGAACTCGCAGCCGTGCAGGCGCGCCGCCGTGATCTGGACGACCTCGCGCTCGGCCAGCGTGAGGGTGGTGCGGGCGTTAATCTCGCCTACCGTGAAGTAGGTCTCCAGCGCGGCGGGCGCGTTCGCGAGCACGCCGATCAGATTGGGCAGGAAGCCGTTGGCGGCCTGCGAGCGGCTCACCCAGGAGCGGCTGGCTTCGGGAGCGCTGTCGGCGGTGTGCAGGGTCAGGCGGGTCATGGGATCGTGGGTCCTGTCAGGGATGAACGGATCGCTCGTGCCGGCGACCGGGGAGCTGCGATCGCGCCGGGTGCCGGGGACGCGCATCGTGAGCGAGCCCCCTGCACCGCACAACGAAGCAAATCGTGCTTCTTCATGCGTTTTTCGCATCAGGCGTGCTCGGGGGCGTGCCGCATCGCCGCCTCGATCGCCGCGCGGTCGAGCGTCGGCGCGAAGGTCTCGATGAAGGCGTGCACGTAGGCGCGCAGGAAGGCGCCGCGGCGCACCGCGACGCGGGTGGTGTTGACCGCGAACAGGTGGCCGGCGTCGCGCGCGGCCAGGCTGGTGTCGCGGACCTCGTCGTAGGCCATCGAGGCGATGATCCCCACGCCCACGCCGAGCTCCACGTAGGTCTTGATGACGTCGGCATCCATCGCCGACAGCGCCACCTCGAAGCGCAGCCCCGCGCGCTCGAAGGCCTCGTCGATGTGCCGGCGGCCGGTGTAGCCCGGCTCGTAGGTGATCAGCGGAAAGCGCGCCAGGCCCGCCAGCGTGAGCGGCTCGCCGGCGGCCGCCTCGCGAGCCAGGGGGTGATCGGGAGGGGTGACGACGAGGTGGGTCCAGCGGTAGCAGGGCAGCGTGACCAGTTCGGGGTAGTCGGCCAGCGCCTCGGTGGCGATGCCCACGTCGGCCTCGCCGTTGCCCACCAGTTCGGCGATCTGGCGCGGCGAGCCCTGCTGCAGGTGCAGCGTCACGCCGGGATGGGTGGCGCGGAAGTCGCGTACCGCCGAGGGCAGGGCGTAGCGCGCCTGGGTGTGGGTGGCGGCCACCGTGAGCAGGCCGCGGTCGGCCGCGCCGTAGTCGGCGCCGGCGCGGCGCAGGTTCTCCGCGTCGCGAACCAGACGCTCGACGATGGGCAAGATGGCCTTGCCCGGCGGCGTCAGGCCGAGCAGCCGCCGGCCGGCGCGCGCGAAGATCTCGACGCCCAGTTCCTGCTCGAGCTCCTTCAGCTGCCGGCTGACGCCCGGCTGCGAGGTGTGCAGTGCCTCGGCCACCAGGGTGAGGTTGTAGCCGCGGCGCACGGTCTCGCGCACGGCGCGCAGTTGCTGGAAGTTCATGAAAAAGAAGAGATTTCGCGGCGTGAGGGGCGTTCGATCGCTGCCGATCGTGGCCTGCCTGTCGGCGCCGAACGGGCAGTTCCGCCGTACGGGGCGTCGCGCAGGATCCGGAGTGTGGTCACTGCTTCTGGCTACGTGAAGCAATGAATGAATCTTTGCTGATGACTTTTTCGCATATAGAGCATCGCCATGACCGCTGCGCGCGGCCGCTGCCGCGAACGTCGCCCCGGCTTCCAGTCCGGGCATGCGCCGGTTTCCGGGCAGTGAAACGGCCTACTGCGGCTGGTTCGGCCGGCGCGGCTAGACTGCCTGTCTCAATCGCCGACCCAGGCCCCGCATCGCCGGGCTGCCGTCGGCGTGCCCCGTCCACGCTTCATCGATCCAGGAGCCCCGCATGCCCTCCCTCGACAAGGTCAGCTACACCGCCCGCACCCACACCACCGGCGGCCGCGAAGGTGCGTCGCGCTCGGACGACGGCCGCCTCGACATCGTCCACAGCCGCCCGGGCGGCGCTGGCAACGGCACCAACCCCGAGCAGCTCTTCGCCGCCGGCTACTCGGCCTGCTTCATCGGCGCGCTCAAGGCCGTGGGCGCCCGCATGAAGGTGGCGGTTCCCGACAGCGTTGCGGTCGACGCCGAGGTCGACCTCGGCCCCATGGGCTCGGCCTTCGGCATCGCCGTGCGTCTCAAGGTTCACCTGCCGGGCATGGACCGCGCGCAGGCGCAGGCCCTGGTCGACGCCGCGCATCAGGTGTGCCCGTACTCGAACGCCACCCGCGGCAACATCGACATCGGGCTGAGCCTGGCCTGAGGCCCGGCGTCACCACGGTGCGGTTCGACGCCGAGCGCCTCGCGCAGCTCAACGACAATCCGCTGTACCGCACGCTGGGCATCCGCCTCGAATCGGCGGGCGACGGCGATGCGGTCTCGTGGCTCGAGCCGCGCGAGGCGGTTTGCTGGCCCTCGCCGGGGCAGCCGCACGGCGGCGTGCTGTTCACCCTGCTCGACACCACCATGGCCTTCGCGGCCATGACGCGTGGCGAGGAGGGCGGGGGCTGCGCAACCGTCGATGCCAGCGTGCAGTACATCGCACCGGCCCGCCGCGCGCCTTTTCGCTGTGAGGTCCGCACGCTCAGCGCCTCGACGCGCACGGCCTTCGTCCGCGCCGAGATCCGCGATGCCGACGAGGCGCTCGTGGCGGCCGGCCAGGGCACCTTCCGGCTGTTTCGGCCGCGCGCCTGACGCCGGCCGCCGCTTTTCAGGAGACCGACGATGCCCACCCTCCGGGTCGAACTCTTCGAGGGCCGCACGCCCGAGCAGAAGGCCGAACTCGCGCGCGAACTCACCCAGGCCTGCGTGCGTGCGCTGGGCAGCAAGCCCGAGTCGGTCGAAGTGCTCTTCTACGACATCGCCCGCCACGACTGGGCCACGGGCGGCGTGACCTGGGCCGAGCGCGCCAAGGCCGGCGGCTGACCCGGCAGCGCGATCGCGCGGCCGCTCGCGCGGCGCGTCGCGCTCCTGCCGCCATCGACACTGCGGGCGCCGCCGACCCGCTCAGGCGCGTCCCAGGATCAGATCGGCGGCCTTCTCGGCGATCGCCAGCGTGGGCGCGTTGGTGTTGCCCGAGGTGATCGCCGGCATCACCGACGCATCGACCACCCGCAGCGACTGCACGCCGCGCACCCGCAGCTGCGCATCAACCACCGCGCCCGTGTCGTCGTCGGGCCCCATCCGGCAGGTGCCCACGAGGTGGGCGGTCGTGGTGCCGGTGCGCCGCGCGTAGTCGAGCAGCTCGTCGTCGCCGGTCACCGCAGGCCCCGGCGCCTGCTCCGCCACGACGTGGCGCGCCATCGGTTCGGTGGCCATGATGCGCCGGGCCATCTTCAGCGCCCACAGCGCCGTCGCCTGGTCGCGCTCGTCGGCGAGGTAGTTGGGCTGGATCGCCGGGAACTGGAAGGGATCGGCCGATCGTGCCCGCACGAAGCCGCGACTGCGCGGGCGCAGCTGCCAGCCGCCGCAGGTCACGCCCGGGAAATCGTCGAGATTGCCGAGTACGCCGCCCTTGTAGCTGCCCGGGGTGAACATCACGACCACATCGGGCGAGTCGAGTGTCGGGTCCGAGCGGCAGAAGGCATGCGCAAGCGCCACGCCCAGCGCCAGGATGCTCGGCCGGCCGGCCGCCCACTTCAGGGCCTCCAGTGCCAGACGCGGACCGCGCGCCAGCTCGTTGAGCGTGGCCGCATTGCGCACGCGCACGATCACCCGCGGGCTGTAGTGGTCCTGCAGGTTCTCGCCGACGCCGGGGCTCGCATGCCGCACCGGCACGCCGATCGCGGCCAGCAGCTCGGGCGGGCCGACGCCCGACAGCTGCAGCAGCCGCGGGCTGCCGACCGCGCCGGCGCAGACGATCACCTCGGCGCGCGCGCCGACCTCGGCCAGCACCGCGCGATCGTCGTCGCGCGCATAGCGCACCCCGACCGCTCGCCCGCCCTCGAAGATCAGCTGCGTGGCGTGCGCTCCGGTGCGTATGGTCAGCCCGGGGTGCGAGCGTACTGCATCGAGGTAGGCGCGCGCCGCGCTCACCCGGCGGCCGCGCACGATGTTGCGCTGGTAGTAGCCGGCGCCCTCCTGGCGCTCGCCGTTGGTGTCGGGGTTGGCCGGCACGCCCAGCGCGCCCGCCGCGGCGATGAAGGCATCGCACAGCGGATTGCGCCAGTCGCTGTCGGTGACCGCCACCGGCCCGTCGGTGCCGCGCCAGCCCGGATCGGCCTCGCCGATGCGCCGCTCGATGCGGCGAAACATCGGCAGCATGTCGGCGAAGGACCAGCCGGGGTTGCCTCGTGCCGCCCAGCCGTCGTAGTCGGCTGGCTGACCGCGGACCCAGATCATGCCGTTGACCGCGCTCGAGCCGCCCAGCACGCGGCCGTGCACGGCGGGGATGCGCCGCCCGGGCAGCGACTCGCCGCCGTCGGCCTTGTAGCGCCAGGTGAGAGCCGGATCGAGCAGGGTGCGCACGAAGCCAGCCGGCAGGTGGATGAAGGGCGAGCTGTCGGGCGGCCCCGACTCGAGCAGGCAGACGCTGCGGCCGGCATCGACGAGCCGGCGCGCGAGCACGCAGCCCGCCGAGCCGCCGCCGACGATGACGTGGTCAAAGGTTTCCATGCTGATCATCGAGCTTACGCCGACGCTGCCTGCGACCGATCCGGAAAGGCTATGCTAGGCCGCCCGACTCACCGGTACCGATCATGAACCGCAACCGCCGCCGTCTTCTGGGCGCTGCCCTCGCATCGGCCGGAGCCGCCGCGCTCGGCCTGGCGGCCGTTCCGCGTACGCCCGTCGCCCAGGAACTCGTCGAGACCATCGACCTCGACTGGCACGACGCCGGCCGCGACCGGCCCGTGCCCGTGCGGCTGCACCTGCCCCGCGCAGCGGGAGCGGCCGCACGCCTGCCGCTGGTGGTGTTCTCGCACGGCATCGGCGGTTCGCGTCGCGGCTACAGCTACCTGGGCTTGCACTGGGCTGCTCAGGGCTGCGCCAGCCTGCACCTGCAGCACGTCGGCAGCGACCGCAGCCTGTGGAGCGCCGGCAGCCCGTTCGCGCTTGCGGCGCGGCTGCAGGAGGCGGCGCAGGCCTCCGAGGCGATTGCCAGGGTTCACGACCTGCGGTTCGCCCTCGACCGCATCTTCGACAGCCCCTGGGCCGAACGGCTCGACCCCGCCCGCGTCGCTGCCGCCGGCCACTCCTACGGCGCCAACACCACGCTGCTGGCGGCCGGGGCGCGCGTCGAGCGCGACGGGGTGCCGATCGACCTGCGCGAGCCGCGGCTGCGCGCTGCCATCGTCATCTCGGCGCCGCCGTTCTACGGCGAGCCTGCGCCGCGCCGCATCCTCGGCGGCGTGCAGGTGCCCAGCCTGCATGTCACCAGCACCGACGACGTGATCCGCGTTCCTGGCTACTACAGCCCGGTCGACGACAGGCTTGCGGTCTACGAGGCCATCGGCGGCCCGCGCAAGCTGCTCGCGGTGTTCGCCGGCGGCTCGCACAGCATCTTCACCGACCGCGGCGCGCCGGGCGGGCCGGTGCTCAACGCCCAGGTGAAGGCGGCCACCCGCGAGCTCACCACGGCCTTCCTGCGCAGCACGCTGCTCGACGATGACGAGGCGGCGCTGCGCGAGTGGCCGCGCCGCCACGCCGAACTGCTTGCCCGGGTCGAGGGCTTCGGACCCGGCGCCTGAGCGCCGCGCGCGGGCCTGCCGTGCCTGCCCCCTCCGACAACGCGCCGCCGCCAGCCTCGCCGCAAGGCCTGAGTTCGGACGAGGCCGCGCGTCGTCTGGCCGCCGACGGCCCCAATCTGCTGCCCGGCGGCCAGCCCAAGCCGCTGTCGAAGATCGTGCTGGGCGTGCTCACCGAGCCGATGTTCCTGATGCTGCTGGTGGCCGGGGCCCTGTACATCGCGCTTGGCGACCGGGCCGAGGCGGCCTTCCTGCTGTCCTTCGTCGTCGTGGTCATCGGCATCACGCTCGCCCAGGAGCGGCGCACCCAGCGCGCGCTGGAGGCGCTGCGCGAGCTCTCGGCGCCGCGCGCCCTCGTGCTGCGCGACGGACAGCCGCAGCGCATCGCCGGCCGCGAGGTGGTCCGCGGCGACGTGCTGGTGCTGCACGAGGGCGATCGCGTGGCCGCCGATGCCTTGCTGTGCGAGGGCGCGCTCGTGGTCGACGAGTCATTGCTCACCGGCGAGTCGGCCACGGTCGCCAAGCGGGCATCGCCGCAGCCCGACGCGCCGCTCGAGCCGCCGGGGCAGGGGGATGGGTCCTCGGTATACGCCGGCACGGTGGTCACCGGCGGGCGCGGCCTGGCGGTGGTGCGCGAGACCGCAAGCGCCACCGCGGTGGGGCGCATCGGCCAGGCGCTGGCTGGCACGGTCGAGCCGCCTTCGGGCCTGCAGCGCGCCTCGCGGCGCCTGATCCGGCGGCTCACGGTGGCGGGGCTCGTGCTGGCCGCGGCCCTGGTCCTGGTCAACTGGCTCTGGAACGGCCGCCCGCTGCTCGAGAGCCTGCTGTCGGGCATTGCGCTGGCGATGGCGATCCTTCCCGAGGAGATCCCGGTCATCATGACGGTGTTTCTCGCGCTCGGTGCCTGGCGCATCGCCTCGCGCGAGGTGCTCACCCGCCGCGTCGCGGCCGTCGAGGCCCTGGGCGCCATTACCGTGCTGGCGGTCGACAAGACCGGCACCATCACCCAGAACCGGATGGCGGTCGCCGAGCTGGCTGTCGACGGCGCGGGATTTCGCGCCGAGGGCGCCACCAAGCTGCCCGAGGCCTTTCACGGGCTGGCCGAGTTCGCGATGCTCGCCACGCCGGCCGATCCGTTCGATCCGATGGAGCAGGCGATTCACGCCTTCGGCCAGCGCTGGCTCGCCGGCACCGAGCATGTCCATGCCGACGCCGACCCGGCGACCTGCTACGAGCTCTCGCCCGAGATCGTGGCCATGACGCGGGTCTATCCGCAGGCCGATCCGTCGCGCTTCCTGCTGGCGACCAAGGGCGCGCCCGAGGCGGTCGTCGATCTGTGCCACCTGCCCGACGAGGCGCGGGCCGGGGTGCGCGAGCAGGTGGCAGCCATGGCCCGCCGTGGCCTGCGCGTGCTCGGCGTGGCCCGTGGCGAATGGGCAGGCGGGCCGCCCTGGCCCGCCAGCCAGCACGACTTCCGATTCGTGTTCCTGGGTCTGGTCGCGTTCGCCGATCCACCGCGCCCCGAGGTGCCGGCCGCCATCGCCGAGTGCCGCGCTGCCGGCGTGCGGGTACTGATGCTCACCGGCGATCACCCCGAGACCGCGGCGGCGATCGCCCGACAGGTGGGCCTGAGCGAGCGCCCCGAGGTGCTCACCGGGCCACAGCTTGCGGCGATGGACGATCAGGCGCTGCGCCAGCGCCTGCGCGAGCTCGACGTGTGCGCGCGCCTGCAGCCCGAGCACAAGCTGCGCCTGGTGCGGTTGCTGCAGGCCGACGGCGAGGTGGTCGCCATGACCGGCGACGGCGTCAACGACGCGCCGGCGCTGAAGGCCGCCGATGTCGGCATCGCGATGGGGCTGCGCGGCACCGACGTCGCGCGCGAGGCGGCCGCGCTGGTGCTGCTCGACGATCGCTTCGCGAGCATCGTCGCCGCGCTGCGGCAGGGGCGCCGCATCCACGACAACATGAGCCGTGCGATCAGGTTCGTGTTTGCCGTCCACCTGCCCATCGTCGCGCTCGCACTGGTGCCGGCATTGCTCGGCGCGCCGGTGCTGCTGCTGCCGGTCCACATCGTCTTGCTGGAGCTGCTGATCGATCCGGCCTGCTCGCTCGTCTTCGAAGCGGAGCCGCAGGCGCAAGACCTCATGACGCGGCCGCCGCGACCGGTGGGCGCGTCGCCCTTTGACGCCGGCAACCTTGGCATCGGGCTGGTGCAGGGCGCCGGTCTGGCAGTGGTGCTGCTTGCCGGCGGAATGCTGCTGGGCGCGACGGGCGCCGATCCGTCCGCGGTCCGGCTGGCGGTATTCGCGGCCCTGGTGGCCAGCCTGTTTGCCCTCATCGTCGCCGGTCGGGGGCTGCGCGACCCCCTGGCGCAGGCGTCGGGCGAGGCCAACCGCTGGCTGGCGTGGCTGCTCGCTGCCATCGTCGCCCTGCTGGCGAGCGTCACTTTCGTGCCGTGGCTGCGCGAGCTGCTGCGCTTCGGCTGGGGCGACATCGTCCAGCCGGTCGCGGTCGTGGGGATGGTCGCGCTGTCGGCCGGCTGGCTCGGGTTCGTTCGGCACCGTCTGCACGCCGCCCATTCCGATTCCCCCCGTTCCTGACGCTGGCGCAAGCGCGGTGGCGGGGCGCGACCTGACAGGTCGCGTTAGCTTTCCGGTGAGTGTCCCGACCTCGCATGACGCGGACTCTCCGCGTCTCGACCCACCACAGCCAGCCTCAGGAACCACCGCATGACCGATCGCACCGCACGCACGTCCGCGTCCGCCTCGACAGGCGCCGTCGGCGACGCCTCCGAGACCCCGGCCGCATCGTCTTCTTCGCCCACCGACGCCGGGCTGCCCGCGATCGCTCGGCGCCGCCTGCTGGGCGCGGCGGCCGGTGCGGCGGTGCTCGCCTCGACCGCGCCGCGGGCGGCTCATGCGCAGGCGGCGGGCTTTCCCACGCGGCCGATCACGCTGATCATCCCGTTCCCGGCGGGCGGCGTCACCGACGTCCAGTTCCGCGCGCTCGCGCAGATCGCGCAGAAGGATTTCGGCCAGCCGATCGTGATCTCCAATCGCCCTGGCGCCACCGGCACGATGGCGCCGGGCCAGATGGCGCAGACCTCCGCCCCCGACGGCTACACCATCGCGGTGGTGCCCCCCGGCGTGTTCCGCATGCCCCATGTCTCGAAGATTCCGTGGGACCCGCTGCGCGACTTCACCTGGATCCTGGGCGTGACCGCCTACTCCTTCGGCGTGGCGGTGCGCACCGAGGCGCCCTGGAAGACCTTTGCCGACCTGGTTGCCGACGCGAAGGCCAACCCCGGCAAGCTCACGATGGGCACCTCGGGCCGCGGCAACGTCGGGCACGTGGCGATGGAGAAGGTGGGTCGCATCACCGGCGCCAAGCTCACCCTGGTGCCCTTCAAGGGCGCGGCCGAGTTCATGGCGGCGCTGGTCGGCGGCCACATCGACGTGGTGCCCGATGGCGGCTGGGGCACGATGGCACGCGCCGGCCGGGTGCGCATGCTCGCCATGATGACGCCCAACCGGCTGCCTTCATGGCCCGACGTGCCCACGCTCAAGGAGCTGGGATACGACGTGGAGGTGCTGCCGCTGCTGATGCTCGCCGGCCCCAAGGGCATGGACCCGGCCGTGGTGCGCCGCCTGCACGATGTATTTCGCAAGGCGGCCTACGATCCCGCCTTCCAGAAGGTGCTCGACGGCGACAACCAGGCGGTGATCTACATGGATGCCGACGCCTGCCGCAAGTACGCGCTGGAGCGCTTCGAGGAAGAGCGCAAGATCGTCGCGGAGTTCGGGCTGGCGCAGCAGCAGCCCTGAGGCGTCGGGCCGCGCGCACGGGTCGGTGCTGGGCGCCGGCCTGGCGCCGACAGCGTGCACGGGCCGAAACTGGTGCCGGAGATAGGAGTCGAACCTACGACCTTCGCATTACGAATGCGCTGCTCTACCAACTGAGCTACACCGGCGGATCCTGCCTAGCCCTCAAGTGTAGCCGATCCGGAAACACTTCGGCCAGTGTGTGGTCGACGGTGGGGTAGCGCAGGCTCACCCGCAGCTCGCGTTTCAGCCGGTCGTTGAGCAGCCGGCGCGACTCGCGCATGAACGACAGCATCATCGGCGAGACCCGCCGCGCGAGCTCATCGCGCGGCAGCCGCGGCGGCCGCGGCAGGCCGGCGGCATCGGCCACCCGGTCGAAGTAGTCGCCCATCCGCAGGCCGCTGTCATCGACCGTGTGAATCACCCTGCCGGAGCGCCCGCGCCACAGCGCAGCCAGGCAGATGCGCGCCAGGTCGTC
>JBILUW010000222.1:0-6604 GCA_044370795.1 Burkholderiaceae bacterium | reverse complement strand
ACCTAGCAGCTGTTCACGGTCTTCGGGCGCGCGCAGCAGCAGCGCCGAGAGCCGTTCGAGCAGCGAGCGCCGGGGCTCGATGCCCGATGAGGCATCCGTCATCGGATCGGGAGGAAGTTGCGACGCTCCGAGCATACCCGAAGCGCGCGGCCCGGCTCAAACGCGGGTGCGGGGCCGATCGTGCGCGGACCGGGCCGGCGCGCGCGCCCGGTCTGCCGGGGCGGCGTAGGGGTCGGGGATGCGCAGGCGGGCGAGCAGGCGCGTCTCGAGGGCTTCCATCTCGGCCGCCTCGCCGGGCTCGACGTGGTCGTGGCCCTGCGCATGCAGCACGCCGTGCACGACCATGTGCGCGAGATGGTGGTCGAAGGGCTTGCGCTGCGCGCGGGCCTCGGCTCGCACGACCGGCACGCAGATGACGACGTCGGCCTCGAGGTTGCGGCCGCGGGCGGGCTGGCCGTAGGCGAACGTGAGCACGTTGGGCGCGTACTCGCGGCCGCGAAACGAGACGTTGAGCGCCTCCGCCTCGGCACGCGCCACCAGGCGCAGCACGATCGTGGCGTCGCGACTCAGCGCGATGCGCACCCAGCGGCGCAGGCGCGCCGCCGCCACCGGCCAGGCCGCTATCCGGGCGCCGCGCTGCAGCGTCAGCGCCAGGGCTGGGCCGTTCTCGGCCGCGCGGCCCGCGCTGGTCAACGCGAGGCGTCCCGGGGCGCCGCCGTCGGTGCGCCGACTGGCGCGCTGGCTGGGGTGCCGGCGGCCCGATCGTAGGCATCGACGATGCGCGCGACCAGCGGATGGCGCACGACGTCGGAGCTGTCGAAGCGGGTGAAGGCGATGCCGCGCACCTCGCGCAGGACCTCGAGCGCCTGCACCAGACCGCAGGCCTGGCCCCGTGGCAGGTCGACCTGGCTGGTGTCGCCGGTGACCACCGCGCGCGAGCCGAAGCCGATGCGCGTGAGGAACATCTTCATCTGCTCGGGCGTGGTGTTCTGCGCCTCGTCGAGGATGATGAAGGCGTGGTTCAGCGTGCGCCCGCGCATGTACGCGAGCGGCGCGATCTCGATCGCCTGCTTCTCGAACATGCGGGGCGTGCGCTCGAAGCCGAGCAGGTCGTAGAGCGCGTCGTAGAGCGGTCGCAGATAGGGGTCGACCTTCTGCGTCAGGTCGCCCGGCAGAAAGCCCAGCCTCTCGCCCGCCTCGACGGCCGGGCGGGTCAGGACGATGCGCCGGATGGCATCGCGCTCGAGCGCATCGACCGCGCAGGCCACCGCCAGGTAGGTCTTGCCGGTGCCGGCGGGCCCGGTGCCGAAGGTGATGTCGTGGGCGAGAATGTTGCGCAGGTATTCGCGCTGACGCGGCGTGCGTCCCTGCAGATCGGTGCGACGGGTGTGCAGCACCGGCGAGGCCGCGTCGGCGGGCGCGGCCTCGCCGCCTTCACCCGCACCGACCGGTGCCATCGCCGCTGTGGCCGCCGCCGGGCCGGCCGGGCCGCGCGCGCCGGCCCGCAGTTCGACCAGGCCCAGCTGGATGTCGTCGATGGACAGCGGCTTGCCCGCCAGCGCCCAGAAGTGGGCGAGCGCATCGCGGGCTGCGCGCGCGGCGCTCGCCCGGCCCTCGACGGTGAAGCTGTCGCCACGGCGCTGGATGCGCGCGTCGAAGGCCTCCTCGATCTGGCGCAGGTTGGCATCGAGCGCGCCGCACAAACTGGCCAGCCGCTCGTTGTCGGCCGTCTCGGGGCGGAACTCGAGCGCCCGCCCGCGCGCCGCCCCGCCGGCCATCAGTCGAGCAGCGCGGCATTGCCGCGCAGCGAGTGGGGCAGGGCCGCGACGATCTCGACCTCGACGAAGTGGCCGATCAGGCGGGCGTCGCCCGCGAAGTTGACCACGCGGTTGTTCGAGGTGCGTCCGGAGAGCTCGGTTGCGTCCTTGCGGGCGCGGCCCTCGACCAGCACGCGCTGGCGGGATCCGACCATCGCCGCGCTGATCGCCTGCGCCTGCGTCTCGATGCGCGCCTGCAGCCGTTGCAGGCGGCCCAACTTGACCCCGGCCGGCGTGTCGTCGGGCAGGTCGGCGGCCGGCGTGCCCGGGCGCGCGCTGTAGATGAAGGAGAACGACGCGTCGAAGCCGAGCTCCTCGACCAGTGCCATCGTGCGTTCGAAGTCGTCGTCGGTTTCGCCGGGAAAGCCGACGATGAAGTCCGAACTCAGGCTGATGCCCGGGCGCGCCGCGCGCAGCCGGCGCACGATGGCCTTGTACTCGAGCGTCGTGTAGCCGCGCTTCATGGCGGCGAGCACGCGGTCGGATCCGGACTGCACGGGCAGGTGCACGTGGTCGGCGAGCTTGCCGATGCGGGCGTGGGCCTCGATCAGGCGCGGCGTGAACTCGCGGGGATGCGAGGTCGTGTAGCGGATGCGCTCGATGCCGGGCATGTCGGCGACGTAGTCGAGCAGCAGCGCGAAGTCGGCCGGTTCGCCGTCGTCCATCGCGCCGCGCCAGGCGTTGACGTTCTGCCCGAGCAGCGTGACCTCGGTGACTCCCTGCTCGGCCAGGCCAGCGATCTCGATCAGCACGTCGGCAAGCGGGCGCGAGACTTCCTCGCCGCGCGTATAGGGCACGACGCAGAAGCTGCAGTACTTGCTGCAGCCTTCCATGATCGATACGAAGGCGCTCGCGCCCTCGACCCGGGCCGGCGGCATGTGATCGAACTTCTCGATCTCGGGGAACGAGATGTCGACCTGCGGCTTGCCGGTGCGCCGCCGCGCCTCGATCAGTGCCGGCAGCCGGTGCAGCGTCTGGGGGCCGAACACCACATCGACATAGGGCGCGCGCCCGACGATGGCGGCCCCCTCCTGGCTGGCGACGCAGCCGCCCACACCGACGATCAGCCCGGGGCGCTCGGTCTTGAGGGCGCGCACGCGGCCGAGGTCGGAGAAGACCTTCTCCTGCGCCTTCTCGCGCACCGAGCAGGTGTTGAACAGGATGATGTCGGCCTGCGCCGGATCGTCGACCTTCTCGATCGGGCCCTCGGCACCGAGCACGTCGGCCATGCGGTCCGAGTCGTACTCGTTCATCTGGCAGCCGAAGGTCCGGATGTATAGCTTGCGGGTCATCGGGAACCTCCCGGGTTGCGGGCCGCCTCGGCGGCCTCTTCATCGGTCAGCAGCCAGATCTCGATCACCTGCCCGGCAGGGTCGAGTCGGTAGCGCACGAGCTGCTCGCCGCCCACGCTGGTGGGCGTGCGCAGCAGGTTGTCGGTGGAGCGGATGCGCACGCCCGGGGCGAGCATCACTTCGCGGCCGTCGAGCAGCGCCCGCGGGAACTGCGTGATTGCCAGGCGACCGGCCCGGGCCTGGGGGTCGATGCGTCGCAGGGGCGCGCCCGCTGCCGTCGGCGCGCCTAGCAGCGCCGCCGCGGCCGACGCGGCGAGCAGCGCTGGCAGGCGCAGGCGGAAGCGGGCAGACATGGGGCGCCGATTATATCGGCGGGCGGCCCGAAAGCGGACCGCAGGCTCAGGCTGGCGGCTCGGCCTCGAAGCGCACCACCGACTGGCCGGCGAGCGTCACGCAGTGGCCGCGCACCCGCTGGCCGATCCGCAGCCCGGCCGTCGCGTGGCCCATCAGACGGGCGCCTTCGTCGAGGTCCACCAGCGCCAGCGTGTAGGGAACCAGGGCCCGAAAGGCGTCGGTGGGCGCGCGCCGGACCTCGGTCAGGGCGAAAACCGTGCCAGTGCCGGCGGCGTCGTGCCAGCCGGGCGCCGGCGCGCCGCACCAGGCGCAGGCGTGGCGCGCGAGCCGCTGGGCCCGACCGCAGGCTGCGCAGCGCTGATAACGCAGCACGCCCTGGGCGAGCCCCTCGACGTAGGGCCGGGCGAGTTGCGACGATGCCTGACGGCTCATGGAGCGGTTTCCCGGGTCGGGCTCATGGCAGCGCCTCGAGCACCAGGCTCACGTGGGCCGACAGCACGCCGCCGTCGGCATGCAGCAGGGCGCGCCGACGCGGCGCGATCTGACGCGCGCCGGCGCGCTGGCCGAGCTGGCGGCAGGTCTCGACGATATGGGCCATGCCGCCCGCCGCGCCCGAGTGGCCGAAGGACAGCAGCCCGCCATGCGTGTTCAGCGGCAGCTCGCCGTCCGCACCGAACGCGCCGTCGCGCACGCGCTGCGCGCTGCGGCCGCGGCCGCACACGCCGATCTCCTCGAGCAGGATGGCCAGCGTGATGGTGAACGAGTCGTAGATCGCGAGGTAGTCGATGTCGGCCAGCGTCGCGCCGGCCTCGTCGAGGGCGCGCGTGGCGGCGGCCGCCGCGCCCAGATCGGCCATGTCGACGATCGCGCTCAGGTGCTGGTGATGATGAGCCTGGCCGGCACCGCGCAAGGCCACCGGGCAGCCGTGCTCGCGGCCCGGGTCGGCCGATACCACCATGGCCACCGCGCCGTCGGAGATCGGGCAGCAGTCGAGAAGCTTGAGCGGCGAGGCGATGGGCTTGGAGGCCAGCACGTCGGCCACGGTGATCGGCGCGACCAGATGCGCGTCGGGATGGCCGGCCGCATGCCGGCGCATCAGCACGGCGAACTCGGCAAGGTCGGCCTCGTCCAGGCCGTGCTCGTGCATGTAGCGCGAGGCGAGCAGCGCGTAGTAGGCCGGCACCGAGCCGCCGTTGGGCACCTCGACGTCGGCGTCGCCCACCTGGGCGAGCGTCTGGATCGCATCGTCGCGCGACTGGCCGCTGGCGCGGTTCTCGCCGGCAACCACCAGCACCGAGCGGCAGCGCCCCGAGCGCACCAGTTCGCGGGCCAGCATCACCATGCCCGCACCGGTGGCCCCACCCATCTGCATGCCATGCGCGTAGAGTGGCCGCAGGCCCAGCCGTTCGCTGACCAGGCTGGCGAGCATCAGATGGGGCAGCGTGGTGGCGTAGCCGCACAGCACGCCGTCGATCTGGCCGCGTGCCAGGCCGGCGTCGGCCAGCGCCTGGTCGGCGGCGCGCGCCATGAGGTCGATGGCGCTCAGGCCGTCGTGGCGGCCGAACGCCGTGTTGCCTGAGCCCGCGATGTAGGCGGTGGTCACAGACCGCCCTGGCGCAGGTAGGCGCGGCAGGCGCTCGCTTCGCGTTGCAGGGCCTCGGCGATCGCGATTTCGCGACCGCTGATGCGCTCGCTGAGCGCCGCAATGCTGATGGCGGCGCTCGGACGGCCATCCTCCGACAGGATCGGCACGGCGATGCCGCCCATGCGCGGCACCACCACGTCGAGCAGCATCGCGTAGCCGCGGCGACGGGCGTCGTCGATCGCGCGCCGCAGCACCGACGGGTTGAGCAGCGGGTAGTTGGCCAGCCGGTCGGCGATGAAGGGCATCAGCGCGTCGACCTCGTCGTCGGGCAGCCAGGCCAGCAGCGCGAGGCTGCCCGCGCCCACGCCCAGCGGCCGGCGGCTGCCCACCTCGAGATAGTTGGCCCGGATGGCGAAGCTGCCCTGCTGCACGTCGACCGCGACCGACTCCGCGCCTCGCGGTACCGACAGGATGGCGGTGTCCTCGAACGTGCGCACCAGCTGGATGAGGCTGGGCCGCACCTTGGCCCGCGGGTCGCTGCGCGCCATGGCCGCCGCGCCCAGCGCGAAGATTTCGGGGCCCAGGCTGTAGCGCTTGCTCTCGGGGTCGCGGTTGACGAAGCCGTGCCGCGCCAGCACGTCGAGCAGACGCAAGGTGGTCGCCTTGTCCTGGCCCGCGGCCAGGGCGATATCGGTGAGGCGCGCGTTCTTGGCGTCGGACATCGCCCGCAGGATCAGGCAGGCTTTCTGGACCGACGAAGGGGGCGACGCGCCATCGGGGCCATTCGAGCGCAATCCCCTGGGCATCCTGCGAGTTTCTTCATCCGAAATTGACAGCGCAGGATGCTAGGGATGACGGTTCGAAGCGTCAAGGCGGCACGATTGGCTGCCATTTCACTCCCGCCAGCTCCGGAACGCAGACCGCGGCTGTTTCGATCATTGAATCGCAAAGTCGGGTTTCGGCCGATCTCCTGACAGCCGCGGCGCGGCGTGCTGAGCCCGCTCAGTCGCGTTATCGGCCGCAGCCGGTTCAATGCGAGGCAGGCCCGGCGCGCCGCAAGTCGCTCGCGCCCGTCTCTTCCCCTGCCCGTCCCGACGATGAGCGCGCTGCTGACCGACTTCTACCAGCTGACCATGTTCCAGGCTTATCGCGACGCCGGCATGGAGCGCGACGCAACCTTCGAGCTGTTCGTTCGCGGGCTGCCGGCCGGACGCAACTTCCTGGTCGCCGCCGGACTGGAGCAGGCGCTCGAGTTTCTCGAGAACCTCGCTTTCGACAGCGACGAGATTGCCTGGCTGCGCGATCACGCGGGACTGCCGGCATCCACGCTCGAGGCGCTGGCCGCCCTGCGCTTCACGGGTACCGTGCATGCGATCCCCGAGGGCACGGTGTGCTTCGCCCAGCAGCCGCTGCTGCGCGTGACCGCGCCACTGCCCCAGGCCCAGCTGGTCGAGAGCCGGCTGCTCAATCTGGTGCACTTCCAGACGCTGATCGCGTCCAAGGCGGCGCGGATGGTGCTGGCCGCCGGCGGGCGGCAACTGGTCGATTTCGGCATG
>JBILUW010000221.1:0-6611 GCA_044370795.1 Burkholderiaceae bacterium | reverse complement strand
TCGCCGCGCCAGCACCGCGGTCGGCGAAGCTCGCCTGCGCGCTTGCGGTGTCGAGCGACACGGCGTCGCCCTCGAGGACGCCGCGCAGGCCGCCGCCAGTGAGCGAGGCGGCGGCGGTTCCGTCGTACACCCGATCGGCCACCTTCAGCTCGATCGTCTCCAGCGAGCGCGGCGTGATGCTGGCGGTGGTTGCGGACGCAACCGAAAGCGCGTAGTTGCCGACATCGGCGCCACGCAGGGCGAGTCCGCCGACGGTCACCGTCTTGCCCTGGCCCACGTTGCGGTCGGCGAAGGTGGCGCGCAGCCCGGAGGCGTCGAGCTCGATCGCGTCGCCCGCGATCGCGCCCTGCAGCCCGAGGGGTGTGCTCACGGTGGCCGTCCTCGTGCCGTCGTAGACCTTGTCGGACACCGTCAGCCCGCTCACCGTGAGCGTTCGGGCCGTGATGCCGGCCTTCAGGCCGAGGTTGCCCTGCGCAAGCGCGTAGTTGCCGGCGTCGGCGCCCGACAGCGCCAGCCCGCCGACGCTCACCGCCTTGGCCGAGCCCACGTTGCGATCGGCAAAGCTCGCGCTCAGGGCCGAGACGTCGAGCACGAGCGCGTCGTTCGCGATGGCGCCCTCGAGCTGCGGGGTGCCGCGCACGGTGGCCACCGTGGTGCCGTCGTAGACCTTGTCGGCCGCGCTCAGCCCGGTGATGGTCAGCGGCCGCGCGGTGATGGACGCGGCCACGCCAGCGGCGGCCGACAGCGTGTAGTTGCCGGCCGCGCTGCCGGTGAGCGCCAGACCGACGATGGTGACCGGCTTGTTCGAGCCGACGTTGCGGTCGGCGAAGCTGCCCCGAAGCTGCGCGGCATCGAGCCCGACCGCGTCGCCGCTCACCGCGCCCTGGAGCGCCGGGGTGCCCGACAGCGAGGCGGCCGTGGTGCCGTCGTAGACCCTGTCGGCCGCGGACAGGCCGCCCACCGTCAGCGGGCGCGCCGTGATGCTCGCGCTCAGCCCGCCGGGCTGCTGCAGCGCGTAGTTGCCGGCGTCGGCGCCCTCGAGCCCGAAGCTTGCGCTGACCAGCTTGCCAGTGCCGACGTTGCGGTCGGCGAAGCTGCCGACGCCCACGGACAGGTTCACGCGATCGCCGCCGATGACACCCGACAGCGTCCCGCCCGCCAGGGTCGCCGCCGTCGTCCCGTCGTAGACCTTGTCGAGCGCCGAGGCGCCGCTCAGGGTGAGGGTGCGCGCGGTGATGCTGGCGAAGGCGACGCCGCCCCCATCGAGCGTGTAGTTGCCGGCGGCGGCCCCGGTCAGCGAGAGCCCGCCGTAGCCGACCGGCTTGCCGGATCCGACGTTGCGGTCGAAAAAACCGCCGGACAGGCCGGACGCGTCGAGCTGCACGGCGTCGTTGCCGACGGCACCCAGGAGTGTCGGGGTGCCGACGAGGCTGGCCGCCGTCGAGCCGTCGTAGACCTTGTCGAGGGCGGAGATGCCGGTGACGGCGAGCGGCTTGGCGGTGATGGTGCCCGTGCCGATCGTGGTGTTCATCGCCAGCGAATAGTTGCCGGCGCCGGGTCCGGTGAGGCCCGTCACGGTGAAGCTCACCGACTTGCCCTGCCCGACATCACGGTTGCTGAACAGCGCGGTCACGGTCGCGCGATCGACCTCCACGCTGTCGCCGGCGATGACGCCCCCGAGCGTCGGCGAGGTGCCGAGGGTGGCCGAGGTCGTGCCGTCGTAGACCTTGGGCACCGCGGTGGCGGTGTTCGACACCAGGCTCAGGCCCTTCGTCCAGATCGAGGCCGAGGCGCCCTGCGGGGTCAGCGTGTAGTTGCCGGCTTGCAGACCGGTCAGGGTAAGACCGCTCAAGAGGACCGGCTTGTCGGTCCCGACGTTCGGATCCGCGAAGTTGCCCACCATCTGGGACGGGTCGAGCACGACATCGTCGCCCGCCACGACGCCGTCGAGCGCGGGCGACCCGCTGAGGCCCGCCACGGTGGTGCGGTCGTAGACACGGCTGGCGGCGGTGACGCCGGTGACGGTCAGGGCTTTGGCGGTGATGTCGACCGTCAGCCCCGAGGGCTGCGCCGACAGCGTGTAGTTGCCCGCATCCGCACCGCTCAGACCGAAGCCCGAGGCCGTCACCGACTTGGAGGTGCCCACGTTCTTGTCCGCGATGCTGCCGGTCCCGGTGGTCAGCGTGACGGTGTCGCCCGAGATGACATCGTCCAGCACGCCGCCGGTCAGGGTCACGTTCGTCGTGCCGTCGTACGCGCGGTTCTGGGCGCTCACGCCGGTCGCAGCAAGGGGTCTGGGCGTGATTTCCCGCGTGCCGGGCCCCTGCACCGGGACAGGGTCGGGGCCCAGTCGGTATCCGTAGACCGGTTTGCCTTCGGCGCTGAAGGCCGAGTTCAACGACACGACCGCATCCACCCCCTTGGCCGAACCGACGA
The DNA here is from genome assembly GCA_044370795.1 of Burkholderiaceae bacterium. Classification (GTDB taxonomy): domain Bacteria; phylum Pseudomonadota; class Gammaproteobacteria; order Burkholderiales; family Burkholderiaceae_E; genus Quisquiliibacterium. Next base: position 4,175 of record JBILUW010000221.1, on the reverse strand, counting down.
AACGATCCGCGAACGTCGCGCTCGTGGGCGTCAGGGTGACCACATCGTTGTCGATCACCCCGTCGGAGACCTGCGCCTGGAGCCCGACAACGGGCGCGCCGGTCTGGCGATCGTAGGTCTTGACGGCCGACCCCGAGACGGCAGCGAAGAGCTCCGGGGACACGCGATACAGGAAGCCGTTTCCGGTCCCGGGGCCGGCATAAGACACGGCCGGATCGTAGGTCTGCCCGTAGTGCTTGAAGTCGTAGGACAGACCACCGCGATCGTGATAGTCGGGATCGGCGCCCGCATAGACCAGCCACCGGCCGGCCCCCCCGGGCGCCGTTGCCTGCAGGGAGGTTGAGCCGCCTGCGTTGGCGAACTTGCCGTCGGCAGCGATGACGATCGCATCGCCGGTCGCCGACGAGATCACCTGACCCAACGATCCGATCCGGATGTCCCCGGCGGTCCCGGTCACGATCCGCACAACCCCGCCGGCCCGCACCGGCCCATCGAGGTCGATGTTGCCGCCGGTCGACTTCAGAGAAACCGCAAGGTTTCCGCCCACGCCACCGGGAAGCCCGATCCCGGCCTGTTCGACTGCACCGGCCACATGACCGAGCGTGAGGTTGCCACCGGCCGTGATGAGGAGACTTCCGTTCGCGGTCGAGCCTCCCTCGGGTCCGATGCGGGCCGCAACGCCACCCGAACCGGCCTGAAGGTTCAGGGCACCCCCGATGGAGAGCTCGAGATCGACCGCAGCGGGGAACATCAACGACACGGGCTCCGGGGCGCCGATCACCGCTCGCGCGCCCGAAAACGTCGAACCGCCTCCGCCTTGCAGCGTCAGGTCGCCGCCTACGCTGATCCTCTGGACCGGCGCCACGATCGCCGCCCCTCGACCGGAACCGTCGCCAGCGGTCAGGCTCGCGTTGTCGCCTAGGGTGATGGTCTGGGTCGCGCCGCTCACGACGCGCGCGTCCGCCGACCCGATCGGACCCGTCCCGGTGTGGCCCTGCAGGGTGAGCGAGGCCGCCTCGATCGTCATGTTGCCCACCGCGTTCAGCTGGGCCCGGCCTCCCACGCCGCCGTTCACGCTGACTCCCGCCGCCGCCACGATCTCCATCGCGCCAAGCGTGCGCAGTTCGGCCGTGCGGTCGGCTTCCACGGCCTCGAGCTTGAGCGCCCCGGCCGACGTCACCTTGATCAGGCCCTGGGTGTCGCTGATGACCGGAGCGCGGATGATCACATCGCCTGCGGCGGTGAAGCCCGCGACGGTGGTGAGCGTGATCGGACCGGCGACCGTCATCGGCCCGGGCACGAGATCGCCGTCGACCTGCCGCAGGTTCACCGAGCCGAAGTACGAGTTGCCGTCGCCGATGACCGAACCGCTTCCCCGGGAGAAGTTTTCCTTCACGACCAGGCTGCCGGTACCCGCCAGGGTCGCCACGCTGCCGTCCTCGCTGTCGAGAATCAGCGAACGGATGGTGGCCGTACCGTTGAGCCGGCCAGTCGCACCGCGCGCGACCTGCAGGGTGGCCTCGCCGGCCTCCACCGGGCCATCGATCTTCAGCGTGCCCGCGGCAATCGTGAGCGGGGTCCCCGGAGTCAGGACGAGCTTGCCGATCTCGGTCGGTCCGCCGCCGGACGCGCCATGCAGGATGGGCCTGGCGGACGCGGCGTCGAGCAGCGCCGTCTCGCCCGCCGCGGGTTGAGCGTCGTTTCGCCAGTTCGCCGCAACCTGCCATTGCCGATCGAGGGCAGGCGTGTTGGCGCTCGCCGCGCCTTCCTCGTTGGTGAAGAGCCTTGCACCCCCTCCAGCGATCACGAGCCGCACCGGATCGCCGAGATCGAAGGTGAGACCGCCATCCGTCAAGCCTGCCTCGAACAGTCGCGCGCCGAACATGCCCGACGTCTGCTGGGCTGCAGGCCCGGCGATCAGTCGGCGCACATCGCCGGTCTGGGCGGTATAGCCGGGAAGGACGTGCATCTCGATGTAGCCACCGAGCACGACCTCGCCCAGGGCACCGCTCTCGGAGTTCGTGATCTCGAGTTCGTCCGATGCCGCGCTTCCGATGTCGAATCGGAGTTTGCTCTGGTCCCCCAGTTCGAGCTTGCCGCGAAGCGTGATCCTGCCCTGTTCCCCATTGCCGCCGGGCGAGATCCACCCCTGGTTGACGAACACCCCCGACCCCATGTCGATCGTCCCGGAGCCCTGCAGGGTGCCGTCGTTCTGCCAGCTCATCGGGATGCTCCCCTGAAGCGGCTCGAAGCTCAGGGTCCCGGCGAGAGTCGTGGTGCCGCCCGTGCGCGTAAGCAAGTCGCCCCCGTCGCCCTTGATGGTCGACTCGCCGCTGACCTCGAACGTTCCGTCGACGTGGATGTGGTTGTCTGCAGCCTTCTGCTCGAGCGTGCCGCCGTCCAGCACCAACCCGCCGATCGTGCGCTGGCCGTCGAAACTCAGGGTGGCGCCGCTCCCGACAACGTACTTCCCGCCGTCGGCCGATCCACCCGTGATCTGCAGCGAGCGTCCGCCCCCACCCTCGATACGCACCTCGCCGTCGTTGATGAAGGCGCTACCCTCGGACAGCGAGTCGTTGGCCAGCTTGATGACAGCACTGCCCGACCCGGTCTTGCGCAGCAGGCCCTTGTTCAGCACCGGCGTATTGGCAGCCGGACTCGTGGATCCGGTGCGCCGGATCCCGGCATCGCCCTTCATCTCGAGGGTTCCGGACGCGTCGTTGGTGATTCCGCCGGTGGCGGCCACATCGAGCTGGAGGGAATCCTCGACGGCGAGATAGCCCTGGTTGACCAGCTTCACGCCCTTGAGCGAGAGCGTCCCGCCGACGACGGACGGCTGCGCGAGCGTGCCGCCCTTCACCGTGAAGGTGGCGCCACCCGCCGGCTTGCTGAGTTCGGAATAGCCCGTCGCGGTCAGGCGTCCCTCGACGGTCAATCCACTCAGGGAGAGGCTGGCGTTCTGCAGCGACAGGTTGCCTTCGATCGATACCGGCTGCGCACCCAGGCTCTGGAAAGTCACCTGCGCACCCGGAAACTGCGCGGCGCTGATGTCGACGTTCCCGAACCGGACGCTCTGGGCGATCACCGACGCCGAGGAGGTCGCGTCGGTGAATCTCGCGAGGCCGAACACGCTGCTCGCATCGAAACTGCCCGTTCCCAGCGAGATGAAGCGGGAGCCAGCACCTCCGAAAACCACGTCCTTGCCCGCCTTGAGGACCAGGTTCAGGTGCCTGTCTCCGCTCTGGACGCTGATGTCCTTGTTGATGAAGATGCTCCCCGTGGACGCGGCCTCCAGCGTCAGGGTGCTCACCTTGCCCGCGGCGCTCATGACGATCGGCGCCGAGACCGTGATGTTGCCGTCCTCCGGGCCGGCCGTGCCCGTGGTGATGGTCACGTGGCTGCCGAGGTTGAGTGCAGCTTCGATCACGCTGTGGTGGATCCGGGCAGCCTCTGCGGGGCCGGTCGGCGTGAACTGGCCATTGCCGTCCAGTTGCCCGTTCGCAGGATCCGGCACGATCTCGACGTTGTACGGATCGAGCAGCCACTCCCCCGCCCTTCCCCTCGGCGACGAGGCATCGGCCGGCCGGGTCACGTCGAGCACGCGCCGGCCCGAGGTCTCGATGAAGCCGCCGTCGCCGCCCTGCGGGCCGCCGCGGGCGGTGAGGGTGCCGTGCACGCGGGCGGTGTCGTCGGCCCAGACGATGACCGTGCCGCCGTCGCCCTGGGTTATGGCGTCGGCGCGCAGCTGGGCGCCCATCTCTACGGTGGTGGTCTGGGCGTTGCTCAGGCGGGCATCTTTGCCCTGGTAGCCGCCGCCCAGCAGCAGCTCGCCACCCCCGGCAGCGCCACTGGCGTCCAGCACGGCGCTGGCTTGTACCAGCACCTCGGGCGCGGTGGCTTGAATAGCGCCGCCGCGCTGGTTCAGCGCTTGGGCGCTGACCTGGCCGGCCACATCAAGCTGGCGACTGGCCTTGAGCACCACTTTGCCGCCCTCTACCGTAACGGCATCAGCCCGGATCTGGCCGCTGTGTTTCAGGGTGCCGGCAAAAATACCCACCGCATTGCCGCTGAGCTTGCCCAAGTTGAGCGCCTGGTCAGTCGGGGCTTGCAACTGGAAGCTGATGCCTTCTAGCCCACGCCCGGTGATCTCAACTTGCTGGCCAGCCGCCAGCAGG
>JBILUW010000220.1:0-6619 GCA_044370795.1 Burkholderiaceae bacterium | reverse complement strand
GCTTGCGCGGGCGCCGTCATCTGGCGGAGGGTGAGGGATTCGAACCCCCGGTAGGTTGCCCTACAACGGATTTCAAGTCCGCCGCATTCGACCGCTCTGCCAACCCTCCGAGCGCCGGAACTATAGCGCAGGCCGCTCGCGTCGCTCGATCCGGGGTACCGCATCGGGCGTCAGCGGCGAGCGGGCGCGCAGCCATGCCGTCAGCGCATCGAGGTCCTGCGGGCCGCCCACGCGGCCTTCGCCCTCGGTGAAGACGGTGAAGCCGTCGCCGCCATCGGCAAGAAAGCTGTTGACCGTCACCCGATAGACAGCCTGGGGCTCGATCGGGCGGCCATCGAGCCGCATGGTGCCCGGCACCACGCGCGCGCCCGCGGGCGCGTTGGCATCCCAGACATAGCCGAAGCCCGCCGACGGCTGGAGGATGCGCGGCCGGTCGCGATTGACGCCGGTCCACTGCTGCTCGAGCAGCGTCGCGATTTGCGCGCCGGTGAGCGTCATCGTCACCAGGCTGTTGCCGAAGGGCTGCATCGCGAAGGCATCGCCATAGCTCACCGCACCCTCGGGTGTCCGCATCGCCAGCGCCGCGCGAATGCCGCCAGGATTCATGAATGCGATCTGCGCCGCGCCCACGGCCTTGCCGCGGGTGGCGGCGAGTTGCGCGTCGGCAATGAGCCGGCCGGCCGGGCTGTCGCCACCCGCCGACGGCTGCACGCCCACCGCCTCGCGCAAGCGGCCCACCTCGCGCTCGGCGCGCGGCCGCGCCAGGCTCGCGTAGCGCTCGACGAGCGCGGCCACCGCGGGGTCGGCCCGCGCGGGGTCGTGCAGCACGGGCAGGTTGCGCATCACAACCGCCCCCGAAAGGACATCGCCGGTGGTGGCGTCGATGCGCAGATCGATCTCGGCGAGCGCGCGCCCGTAGGCGCCCGACTGCACCACGGGTATGCCCTTGCGCCGGCACAGGTAGCTCTGATGGGTGTGGCCGGAGAGCACCAGGTCGATCGCCGGGTCGAGCCGGTCGACGATCTCGAAGATCGGGCCGCTCGCCCGCAGGCACTCGCCCGCGGGGCCGATCTCGGCGGCCGCCCTGCCCCCTTCGTGGATCAGCGCGACGATCGCCTCGATTCCTTGCGCGCGCAACGATCTGACCTCGCGGTTGATCGACTCGGCCTCGTCGTCGAAGCGCAGGCCGGCGATGCCCGCCTGCGCCACGATGGTCGGTGTGGTGCGCGTGACGGCCCCCACCACCGCGACCCGTACCGGCCCGGCCTTGCGCACGATCGACGCCGGCAGGATCAGCCGCCCGTCGGCGTCGCGCACGTTGGCCGCGAGAAACGGAAAGCGCGCGCCGGCGTATCGGCCCTCGGGCGCGGCGCAGCTCGCGCGCACCCCGTCGGCCGACGGTGGCGCGCATCCGCCCGCGATCAGGCGCATCAGCTCGGCGCGGCCCCGGTCGAACTCATGGTTGCCAACCACATTGGCATCCACGCCGATCCGGTTCATCGCCTCGATGGTGGGCTCGTCGTGAAAGAGCGCCGAGGTGAGCGGGCTTGCGCCGATCAGATCGCCCGTGGACAGCAGCAGCACGTGCTCCTGGCCGGCGCGCCGCTGCCCGACCAGGGCAGCCAGCGCGGCCGCCCCGCCCGCCTCGACGTGCCGCACGCCGCCGGCCACCGCCGGATCGGGCACCGCCACGGTGCCCGCCTCACCTGGGCGCAGGTGGCCGTGGAAGTCGTTGAAGGCGAGTATGCGCAGCGCCACCGGCTCGCGGCCGACGCCCGGCTGCGTGCGGACATCGGGCGCAACCGGCGCGCAGGCCGCAAGCGCGCAGGCCAGCGTCACCAGGCCGGCGGCCCGAAGGGTCGTCATCAGAAGGGAACGAAAAGGCATCGGCCCAACCTACGTCGTGCGACCGGGCGCGTCAATCAGTAGGCCCGGCTCACCGACACCCCCAGCCATGCCTGGCGCCCGGGTGCGGGCTCGAAGTAGCGGCGGCTGGCTTCGTTGACGATCACCGACCCGACGTGACGCCGATCTGTCAGGTTGTCGATGCGGGCCAGCGCCTGCAGCCGCCACCCCTCGCGCTCGTGCGTCCATCCGAGCCGCAGGCTGGCCAACGTCGCCGCCGGTGCTGCGTCGCTGTTGGCGTCGTCGACCATCATCCGCCCGCGGTGGCGCAATTCGAGCGCCGCGTGCATGCCGGCGGGCATCGCGCTGGCCGATGCACCCGCGAAGGCGGCATCCGCATGCGCGGCGCGCCACACCAGCTCGCCGAAGAACAACCGCTCGGGCGTGCCGGGCAGCCGGTTACCGGCCGCCACCGCTGGCAAGCCACCGGCGGCCGGGCGTCCGTCGCGAAAGCTCGCCGCCAGCCAGCTCAACGCAGCGCGCGCCCTCAGCGTCTCGGAGAGCCTTCCGGTCCAGGCGATCTCGAGGCCTTCGCGCAGGGTGCTGCCGGCATTGCGAAAGGTGCTGCGCCCGCCGCTGCTGGCCTCGACGACGATCTCGTCGCGCGTGCGTATCGCGAACACGGCGGCATCGATGCGCTGCCCTTGCGCGGCGCGCCACTTCAGCCCGAGCTCGGCCTGCGTGCTGCGCGACGCGAGCAGACCGAGGTTCAGGCCCGTGAGCGCCCCGGAGGTGGACCGGTAGGCGATTTCGGCGAAGGTGGGCGTCTCGAAGCCGCGCCCCAGGCTCGCGTACGCGTGCACGTCATCGGACAAGGCTCGCGAGACGCCCAGCACCGGCGAGGTGGCCCGGTAGCTCACGGCACCGCTGTCATCGCCGTTGCCCGCGACGATGTAGCGATCGTCCGAGCGGAAACGCACCGTGCTCGAGCGCACGCCGGCATCGAGCCGCCAACCACCGGCAAGGCGCAAGCTGGCAAGCCCGTAGACATCGGTGTTCGCCACCCGGTTGAGTTCGTCGCGCTTGAGCGCGCCCGGCACGCCCGCCGCATTGACGTAGCCCAGACGCCGCTCGGCCTGGCGGTCGTGATCGACGCCGAACACGGTGGTGAGCGGCAGACCGGCGACCCGCAGGGTCCGCGCCATCTGCAGCCCGATCCCGCCGTAGTCGCGATCGAGGTCGACGACCCCGCCCGCCGAGGTGGCCGACGCCTGCGCGGCCGGCGGTATCGCCAGGGTCTGGAAGACGGCACGCTGCCCAGCGTACGTGCGCACCGCGAGGCTGGCATCGGCATCGAACCGGTGCGTCAGCACACCGCCCACCTGATGCTGCGAGACGCGCTTGCGGGTGTCCTGCGCGATGGCCGCCGGATCGGCCTGCCGGGGGTTGGCGAGCATCTGCTCGCGGGTGAGGCCCAGCGGGTCCTGGGCGATCGGCTGCTCGAAGGCGTTTGCCACCACCGTGAGGCGGCTGCCTTCGGCCAGGGCCAGCTGCAGCTTGCCATTGACCTGCTCGCGCCGCGCGGCGCCGTGCTCGCGAAACCCGTCGGTGGCCTGGCGCGAGCCCTCGACGAACAGACGAGCGTCGCCCGCGCCGCCGCCGGCGTACCCGGCGAACCGGGTCGAGCCGTAGGCGCCCGCGCCCGCGTCGAAGCGCCACTGCGCGCGGGCCGGCGCATCGAGCGTCCAGGCCTGCACCACCCCGCCCGCGGCGTTGCCATAGAGGACCGCGTACGGTCCGCGCAGGACCTCGATGCGTTCGATCACCGACAGGCTGAGCGTGCCGGCCTGCCCCTGCCCGTCAGGCATGGTCGCCGGAATGCCATCGACGATCAGGCGCACGCCACGGATCCCGAAGGTTGCGCGCGCACCGAATCCGCGGATCGACAGCTGCAGGTCCTGGGCCTGGTTCTGGCGGTCGAGCGCCGTGATGCCGGGCACCCGACTCAGCACCTCGGAAAGCTGCAGCTGCGGGCCGGCCTCGCGGATCAGGGCGCCATCGACCGACTGGATGGCGGCGGGCACCTGCAGGCTGCGCTGCCCCACCCGACCGGCCGACACCACCACCGCTTCGAGTGGCTCGACGGCCGCCTCGTCGGACGACTGCGCCGCCACGGGCAGGGCCACAGCCGCGGCCAGCAGCGCGCCGCCGGCCAGGCGCATGCTTCGGATCAGCCCAGGTCGAACGCCGGCCAGGCCCACCGACCCTCGACGATGCGCTCGAGCCAGTGCACAGCGATCTGCGTCTTGACATCGGTCAGGCGACCGGCGCGCAGCTCGTCCATCAGCCAGCCCAGGGTGACGATGTCGATCTCGAGGAACTCGCCGTCGTCGAGCTGGCGCCCGACGTGCTCGAGCTCGCGGCACAGGAAGATGTCGAGCCGCTCGTCGGCAAAGCCGATGGCCGGGTGGATGGTGGTGAGAAAGGCCCACTGCGCGGCGCGATAGCCGGTTTCCTCGATCAGCTCGCGGCGCGCGGTCTGCAGCGAGCTTTCGCCCGGATCGAGCTTGCCGGCCGGAATCTCGATGAACTCGGCGCGCAGCGGGTAGCGAAACTGCCGCTCGATCAGCACCCGACCGTCGGGGAAGATCGGCACCATCGCGGCCGCGCCGGGATGCACCACGTACTCGCGCCCGGACGCGCTGCCATCGGGCATGCGCACGCGGTCCTTGCGGATCTTGAGAAAGGCGCCCTCGTAGACGAGCTCGGAGCTGAGCGTGACCTCGTCGAGGCGACCGGACATCGGAGGGAGCCTCTTGCAGCCCGCTGGATCAGGTGCCCAGCGCCTGCCGGATCGCCTCGAGGCAGGCGGTCATGAGCGGCGAGGGCAACAGCCCCAGCGCCAGCACCAGCCCACCATTGACGCCCATGGTGGCGCGCGCCGCGGCGCCAGGCGCAAGCACGGCGTCGTCGGCGGGTTCGTCGAAGTAGATGGTCTTGACCACCCGCAGGTAGTAGAACGCGCCGACCAGCGAGGCGAGCACGGCGAGCACCGCGAGCCAGACCATGCCGGCAGCAACCACCGACTGCAGCACCGCAAGCTTGGCGTAGAAGCCCACCGTGGGCGGAATGCCGGCCAGCGAGAACATCAGCACCAAGGCAACCAGAGCCATCCAGGGGCTGCGCCGATTCAGGCCGCGCAGGTCGGCGATTTCCTCGGCCTCGAAGCCGGCTCTCGCCATCAGCTGGATGAGACCAAAGGTGCCCAGCGTGGTGAGCACATAGGTGATGATGTAGAACAGCGACCCGCCATAGGCCTCGGGTGCGCCGCGGGCATCGCCACCGACCACGCCCGAGAGCAGCCCCAGCATCACGAATCCCACCTGCGCGATGGTCGAGTAGGCCAGCATGCGCTTGAGGTTGGTCTGGGCGATGGCCACCAGGTTGCCCACGACCAGCGAGGCCACCGCGAGCACGGTGAGCATCTGCTGCCAGTCGGCGGCCACGCCGATCAGGGCCTCGGCCAGCATGCGAAAGGCGATGGCGAACGCCGCGAACTTGGGGGCGCCTGCAATGAGCAGGGTTACCGCCGTGGGCGTGCCCTGGTAGACGTCGGGCACCCACATGTGGAAGGGCACGGCACCGAACTTGAAGGCCAGTCCGGCGACCAGGAACACCACGCCGAAGACCATCACGGTGCGGTTGGCCTGCCCGGTGGCGATCGCCTTGGCGATGTCGGGCAGATCGAGGCTGCCGGTGCCGCCGTAGAGCATCGACATGCCGTAGAGCAGGAAGCCCGACGCCAGCGCGCCCAGCACGAAGTACTTGATGGCGGCTTCGGTAGAGCGGCCCTCGTCTCGGCGCAGCGCAGCGAGCGAGTAGAGCGACAGCGACATCAGCTCGAGACCCATGTAGACCACGAGCAGGTTGTTGGCCGAGATCATGACCATCTGGCCGAGCAGCGAGAACAGCGCAAGGGTGTAGAACTCGCCGCGATACATCCCGCGCGCCGCCACATAGCCGCGCGCATAGACCAGCGTGACAGCGGTGGCCACGCACGCGCACAGCTTGAGCAGCCGCGCGAGATCGTCGCCGACGTACATTCCGCCAAAGGCGTAGTCGACCGGGGCGCCGATCTGCGCGATGCATGCGAGCGCCGCAGCCAGCAGCGCGAGATAGGCGAGGCGGTCGACACCGTCGACGGGCGCGCCGCGCCCACGGATGACGTCGGCAAGCAGCACCACGCAGGTGGCTATCAGCAGCACGATCTCGGGCAGCGCCGCGAGCAGGTTGAGCTTTTCCATCGGCGTTTACCTGATCTTGGAGACCGAGACGTGCTTGAGCAGCGCGGCCACGGAGGCGTCGGTGGCATCGGTGAACGGGCGCGGATGCACGCCGAACCAGAGCACCGCAACGGCCAGCGCGGCGAGCATCCAGAACTCGCGCCGGTTGACGTCCTTCAGTTGGGCGACCTGGTCGTTGGCAACGGCGCCGAAGACCACGCGCTTGACCATCCACAGCGAATACGCCGCGCCCAGCACCAGCGTGCTGGCGGCGGCGAAGGCGATCCAGAAGTCGTACTGGACCGCGCCGAGGATCACGAGAAACTCGCCAACGAAACCGGAGGTGGCCGGCAGACCGCAGTTGGCCATCGTGAAGAACACGAAGAACGCGGCGAACAGCGGCATCGTGTTGACCACCCCGCCGTAATCGGCGATGCGGCGCGAGTGCATGCGGTCGTAGAGCACGCCGATGCACAGGAACATGGCGCCCG
>JBILUW010000219.1:0-6660 GCA_044370795.1 Burkholderiaceae bacterium | reverse complement strand
CCGCATCCACGCGATCGACGCCACCGAGGTGGCAGCGGCCTGCACCGCGCGCGGCGTCACGCAGGAGATCGACCACTGGGAGCAGGTGGTGCGCCGCTCGAGCAACGCGGCGTGGGTCGCGCTCGCCGTGCGCGTGCGCGAGGCGCTGCACCGGCAGCAGCCCGCGCACGTGCCGATCGGTCTGGTGCACGGCGACTACTACTCGAACAACTGGGTGTTCGACGGCGCGGCGCTCAGCGGCGTGGTCGACTGGGAAGGCGCCACGCTGGGCCCGTCGCTGCTCGACATCGGCTGGCTCGCGATCATGTACGAGCCGCAGAGCTGGGGGCCGCTGCGCCGGCCGCACATGGCCTGGCATCCGGCGCCGCGGCAGCTCATCGACTGGTACGCGCAGGCCAGCGGAGCCGATCTCACGGCCATCGACTGGTACTGCGCGCTCGCGGCCTACCGGCTCGCCTGCATCACGGCCTGGTATTTCGAGCGCCACCGCAGCGGCAAGCGCCGCAACCCGGCCTGGGAGGTGCTCGGCGAAGCCTTCGAGCCGCTGCTCGCGGGCGCCTGCCGCAGGCTGCGCATCGCGGGTTGACACCGCGCCCGCCGGCGCGGCATGGTGCGAGGCGCCCCGCGGCCGTCCGCGCCGCGACGCGACGCCAACAACCTTCCCTGGAGACACCGATGTTCTCGCACATCATGGTCGGGACCAACGACCTCGACCGCGCCCGCAAGTTCTACGACGCCGTGCTCGGCGCGCTCGGCGTGCCCGCCGGCATGGTCGACCGCCATCGCGCCTTCTGGCGCACCCGCACCGGCACGTTCTCGACCTCGCTGCCCATCGACGGCAAGCCGGCCACCTTCGCCAATGGCGGCACCATCGGCTTCGCCTGCGACTCGCCAGCGCAGGTCGACGCCTGGCATGCCGCCGGCGTGGCCAGCGGCGGCACCACCTGCGAGGACCCCCCGGGAGTGCGCGCAGGTCCGGCCGGCAAGCTCTACCTCGCCTACCTGCGCGACCCGGACGGCAACAAGATCTGCGCGCTGCACCGCATGCCCAAGGAGGGCTGAGCGCGGCCCTGCCGCACCGCGCGCCTGGCCCGGCCCGCGCGCCCGGCCCGCCGTGCGCGCGGCGCGATTTCCGGAGCGCCGCCCGTACGGTGGCGCTGCCGGCGCGGCGCTCGATCGTGTAGCGTAAGCCGCTCCAGGGCAGGCGAGCCGTCGGGCGAGCCGCCCGCGCACCGGCCCAGGCCGCGGAGAACCTCCATGCCCTCGAACCCGCTTCCCACCATGCGCCGCCAATTGCTGGGCGCGCTTGTCGCCGTTTCGGCAGCGTTGCCTGCAGCCGCCTTTGCCCAGGGCGCCGCGCAAGGCTATCCGAACCGCCCGATCCAGATCCTCGTCGGCTTCGCCGCCGGCAGCACCACCGACATCGTCACGCGGGTCGCGGCCGAGCACCTGCGCAACAAGCTGGGCCAGCCGGTGGTGGTGATCAACAAGCCGGGCGCCAACGGCAGCATCGCCGCCATCGAGGCCGCCCGCGCGGCGCCCGATGGCTACACGCTGATGGCGACCAACTCGAGCCTCATCACGGTCAATCCGCAGCTCTACCGCAAGCCCGGTTACGCCCAGACCGACTTCACCGGCGTCACCACGCTGACCATGGCGCCGCTGATCCTCACCATCAATCCCCAGAGCGAACGCACCGCGGGCATGCGCAGCGCCGCCGACATGGCCGCCTGGGCCCGCTCGCGCCCCGGCGAGCTGCGCTACGCCTCGGCGGGCCCCGGCAACATCACGGGCCTGGCCTTCGAGGTCTTCGCCAACAAGGGCGGCTTCAAGGCGCTGCACGTGCCCTACAAGGGCGCGGTACCGGCCCAGCAGGGCGTGATGGGCCGGGAGGTCGACACCTTCCTCGACACACCGATGGCGGTGCCGCACGTGAAGGCCGGCAGGCTCACGGCGCTGGCCGTCACCGGTCCCACGCGCTGGCGCGACCTGCCCGACGTGCCCACGATGAAGGAGGCGGGCTTTCCCGACGTGGAGGTGGTGTTCTGGGGCGCTCTGGTGGCCCCGGCCAGGACGCCGCCCGAGATCATCGACAAGCTCCACGCGGCGCTGGCCAGCCTGCGCGATGACCCCAACCTCGTGAAGCAGCTGCTGCCCCACGGCGACATCGGTCTCATCACGCCGAAGGAGTTCAACGAGCGCATCCGCAAGGAAACCGCCATCTGGGGCGAGATCATCCGGCGCGAGAACCTGCAGCTCGACTGAGCTGCGCCGCGCCGCGCGGGCGCGCCGGGCCGCGCGCCGCCGTCACCGACTCCACGAGCCATGAACGAAACCGCGGCCGCCCTGCGGATCATCCTGCGCGAACGCTACGGCGAAGACATCGAGGTGCCCGACGACCTCGACGGACTCGACGCCCTGCTCGCGATGGCGCGCCACACCACGCACCGCGCCTGGCGCGACGACCCGGTGCCGCCGGCGCTGGTTCGGCTGCTGGCAGCCTGCGCATTCGCGGCGCCGAGCAAGAGCTACCTGCAACAGGCCGACATCATCGACGTGCGCGATCCCGATCAGCGGCGCGCGGTCGAGGCGCTGGTGCCCGGCATGCCCTGGATGGCGCAGGCTCCGGCGCTGCTCGTGGTCTGCGGCAACGGCCGCCGCCTGCGGCGGCTCTTCGAGCGGCACGGCGAGCGCTACGCCAACGAGCACCTCGACGGCTTCTTCAATCCGGCGGTCGATGCGGCGCTGGTGCTGATGAACCTCGTGCATGCCGCCGAGGCGATCGGCCTGGCCTGCTGCCCGATCAGCGTGCTGCGCGACCGGGCCGAGACCCTGTCCGAGCTGCTTGCCCTGCCGCGCCACGTCTTCCCGCTGGCCGGCCTGTGCGTGGGCTGGCCGGCCGCCCCGCGCGGCGTCAACCCGCGGCTCGCGCTCGGCGCCACGCTGCACACCGACCGCCACCCACCCGGCGAGGCCGATGCCTGGGTCGACGAGTTCGATGCGCGCCATGTCGCGCTGCAGGCGCAGCGCCGGAGCGCGCACGACAGGCCGCGCCCTGCGCCGCCGAGCTGGTCGCAGGAACGGGTGGCGATGTACTCGCGCAGCCAGCGTGCCGACTGGGGCGAGTTCGTGCGCCGGCGCGGATTCGACACCACCTGAGCGGACCACCGTGCGGCGAACCGCACGGCTGCCGGGAACGGGCCGAGGCGCGGCACCGGGCCGCCAGCGCCTGGCTGCGGCCTACTTCGGCTGGATGCCCGCCGCCTGCGCCACCTTGCGAAAGCGTTCGAACTCCCGGCGCTGGAAGTCGCCGAGCTCCTTCGTGTGCATCATCATCGGCAGGCTGGGCTGGGTGGCCTGGTAGGCCTTGCCCTCGGGCGAGTTCATCACCGTGCGCACCGCGTCGGCGAGCTTGTTCGTGATGTCGTCGGGCGTCTCGCTGCGCACGTACAGCGACGAGAAGGTGTAGCTCTCGAAGTCGCTGTAGCCGAGCTCCATCATCGTGGGTACATCGGACAGCAGCCGGTCGCGCTGCGCGCCGGTGGTGGCGAGGCACCGCAGGCGTCCGCCCTTGACGTTCTCGACGATGCCGCCGAGGTCATTGATGCCGAACTCCAGCGCGCCGGCCATCACGTCGTTCTGCAGCTGCGCGCCGCCCTTGTAGGGCACGTGGTTGACCGGGACGCCGGCGGCCAGCCCCAGCCAGGCGCCGATCAGCATGTAGCCATCGGAATAATTGCCCACCGTCAGCGCGCGCTTCTCGCGCTTCACCGCCGCGATCAGATCGGGCAGCGTGCGGAAGGGCGAATCGCCCTTGACGATGAACGAGGCCACGCCGATGCCGAAGCCGTGCACCGGCCGGAAGTCCTTGAAAGGATCGTAGGGCAGGTTGCGGTTGAGCACCGGCAGCACGCACATCGGCGTGTTGGTGCCGCAGAACACGGTGTAGCCGTCGGCGGGCGCGCTGCGAACCGCCTGGATCGCGATGAGGCCGCTCGCGCCAGGGCGATTCTCGACCACGATGGTCTGACCGAGCACCTTGGTGAGCATCTCGCCATAAACGCGCGAGCCGCTGTCGGCGCCGCTGCCGGCGGTGAAGGGAACGATGATCTTGATCGGACGATTCGGATAGGACGCAGCCTGCGCGCGCACCGCCGGCGCCACGCCGAGTGCCGCCATCGAGGCGATTGTCGAGATGACCTGTCTTCTGCGCATCGGGGTCTCCTGCTCGTTGTTGTCGCAAGCGACGCTCGCGGCGCCGCCATGCACAGCCTAGCGCGCGCGCGCCATGCGCACGCGTCGGACAGCCCGCTCCCGGAACGCCCGAGCCAGCCGTGCGTCAGCCTCCGGCGGCCGGATGCTCGTTGAGCGAGAAGCCGGCATCCTTGGGAATGCAGACGTACTTGCCCTCGGCCCGCTTCTCGAGCCATGGCCGGATCGGCACGATGGTCGAGGCGGCGGCACGCGCGAAGGCATCGTCGACGGACGACGCCTCGGCCAGACGCACCACGTTCGACAGCGTCGGGAAGATGACGGTGCGCCGCTTGGCCTGCGCGTCTTCGATCACCTGGCGCGGGCTGATCCAGACCGAGTCGACGTTCTCGTGGCCGTCGTGCCCGGCGATCTGGTCGCGCGGCACGCGGGCGAGATAGAAGTGGGTGTCGAAGCGCTTGGGCATGAACTCGGGCGTGATCCAGTGCGAAAAGCGCGCCAGATCGTCGCAGGCGAGCTGCAGGCCGCCATCGAGCAGCACATCGGCCAGCGTGAGGCTGCGGTCGTTGAGCCCGGCGCGCCAGCGCTCGAGCCGCTCGGCGGGCAGCGCCGCATCGCCCCGGCCATCGCGCGCAAGCAGGATTCCGGACTCCTCGAAGGCCTCGCGGATCGCGGCCGCGCGCAGCATCGCCTGCTCCTGATCGGGCGCCATCCAGCCGCCCAGCCGGGCCAGGACACGGGAATCGCCGTCCTGGGGATCGACCTTGCCACCCGGGAACACGAGCGCGCCCGAAGCGAAGTCGATCTGGTGGTGGCGCACCACCATGAACACCTCCAGGCCGCTGGGGCCATCGCGCAGCAGCATGATCGTCGCGGCAGCGACCGGTTGGGCGATCTTGTCGTTCATGGGCGGTTCCGTAGGGGATGCGATCGGGGTCGACGCAGCCGGCCATCAGGCAGGCCGACCACGGGCATGGGCCGCTATCGTCGCCGATGCGCCGCCTCACGCCCGCGCGCCAGGCAGAAGGCGCGTGCCGGAATCCGCATCGCCGCGCACGGCCCCCGCGGCGCCCGGCGCAAGGCTCCGTATGCTTTGCTCCGTCCCGTCCCGCGACATGCGCCCGCCCTGCCCTCCTGCAAGCGCGTGCTGCAACCGCGTACCGCAACCTCGTACCGAAACGCCGCCATGACCGTGACCCTGCGCCGAGCCTCCGCCGGAGCCACTCCGATCCACCTGGTCGACCGGGCCAGCCTGCGGGCCATCCTCCCGGGCCTGCCCGAGATCACGCGCCGCTGGCTGGGCGCGATCGGATTCACCGGCGCGCCCGACACCCACGCCCTGGTGCCCGATGAGGCAGGCCGCGTGCGCGAGGTTTGGGCCGGCGTGGCCGCGCCAGCCAGCCCGTGGGCGCTGGCCGCGCTGCCGCGCGCGCTGCCCCCCGGGCGGTATCGCCTGGGCGACGCCGGCCAGCGTGGCGAGGCGCAGTCGGCGGCCATGTCGTGGGCGCTGGGTGGCTACGCCTTCGAGCGCTACCGCGGCAGCCGGCGCACGCCGGCCGAACTCGTGCTGGCCCCGGGCGAAGCGGCCAGCGCCGGCGTGCGCATCGCCGAGGCCATCGCCCAGGCCCGCGACCTGATCAATACGCCGGCCGAGGACATGGGCCCGGCAGAACTGGCCGAGACCGTGCGCGCGCTGGCCCGCGCCCATGGCGGGCGCTTTCGCGAGATCGTGGGTGACCGGCTGCTTGCCGCCGGATTTCCGGCGGTGCACGCGGTCGGGCGGGCAGCCAGCCGCGCGCCCCGGCTGATCGAGCTCACCTGGGGCGATCCCAAGGCCCGCCGGCTGACCCTGGTCGGCAAGGGCGTGTGCTTCGACACCGGCGGGCTCGACATCAAGCCGGCCGAGGCCATGCGCCAGATGAAGAAGGACATGGGCGGGGCCGCCGCCGCGATCGCGCTGGCGCGCCTGGTGATGGTGTCGCAGCTGCCGGTGCGCCTGCAGCTGCTGATCCCGGCGGTCGAGAACGCGATCGCCGGCAACGCCTATCGGCCCGGCGACATCGTGCGCACCCGCAAGGGGCTGCAGGTCGAGATCGGCAACACCGATGCCGAAGGCAGGGTGATCCTGAGCGATGCCCTCGCCTACGCGGCCGAATCCAGCCCCGAGCTGATCATCGACCTCGCCACGCTCACCGGCGCGGCCCGCATCGCCCTGGGTCCGCAGCTGCCCGCGCTGTTCTGCCGGCAGATGGCGATGGCCCGCGACATCGTCGATCGCAGCATCGCCCTCGAGGACCCGGTGTGGCACATGCCGCTGTGGTCCGACTACCGGCGCGGCATCGAGAGCGAGATCGGCGACATCGTCAACACCGGCCGCAACGCGATGGGCGGGGCGATCGCGGCCGCCCTCTTCCTCGAGCACTTCGTGCCCGAGTCGATCGACTGGCT
>JBILUW010000217.1:0-6668 GCA_044370795.1 Burkholderiaceae bacterium | reverse complement strand
AGCTGATGGCGCTCGAGCTGTTCAAGCCCTTCATCTTCAACAAGCTCGAGACGATGGGGATCGCCACCACCATCAAGCAGGCGAAGAAGTACGTCGAGTCCCAGGAGCCCATCGTCTGGGACATCCTCGAGGATGTGATCCGGCAGCACCCGGTGATGCTCAACCGTGCGCCGACGCTGCACCGGCTCGGCATCCAGGCGTTCGAGCCGGTGCTGATCGAGGGCAAGGCCATTCAGCTGCACCCGCTGGTGTGCGCGGCCTTCAACGCCGACTTCGACGGTGACCAGATGGCCGTGCACGTGCCACTGTCGATCGAGGCGCAGCTCGAGGCGCGCTCGCTGATGCTCGCCTCCAACAACGTGCTGTTCCCGTCCAACGGCGAGCCCTCCATCGTGCCGTCGCAGGACATCGTGCTCGGGCTCTACTACACCACCCGCGAGAAGATCAACGCCCGTGGCGAGGGCATGTACTTCTCCGATCTCGGCGAAGTCCTGCGCGCCTACGACAATCGCGAGGTCGAGCTCGGCACGCGCATCACTGTGCGGCTGCCCGAGTACGTGCGCGAGCCCGGCTCCGAGGAGCCGGTCGCGCGCGTGCGCCGGGTCGAGACCACGGTCGGCCGTGCGCTGCTCTCCGAAATCCTGCCGCGCGGCCTGCCGTTCGACCTGATCAACAAGGCGCTCAAGAAGAAGGAAATCAGCCGCCTGATCAACGCGTCGTTCCGCCGCTGCGGCCTGCGCGACACCGTGATCTTCGCCGACCAGCTGATGCAGAACGGCTTTCGCCTGGCCACCCGCGCCGGCATCTCGATCGCCATCGACGACATGCTGGTGCCGCCGCAGAAGACCAACCTGCTCGCCGAGGCCGAGCGCGAGGTCAAGGAGATCGAGCAGCAGTACACCTCGGGCCTGGTCACGCAGGGTGAGCGCTACAACAAGGTCGTCGACATCTGGGGGCGCGCCGGCGACGAGGTCGGCAAGGCGATGATGGACCAGCTGCGCACGCAGAAGGTCATCGACCGCCACGGCAAGGAAGTCGACCAGGAGTCTTTCAACGCGATCTACATGATGGCCGACTCGGGCGCGCGCGGTTCGGCTGCCCAGATCCGCCAGCTTGCCGGCATGCGCGGGCTGATGGCCAAGCCCGACGGGTCGATCATCGAGACCCCGATCACCGCGAACTTCCGCGAGGGCCTGAACGTTCTCCAGTACTTCATCTCCACGCACGGCGCGCGCAAGGGCCTGGCCGACACCGCCCTGAAGACCGCCAACTCCGGCTATCTGACCCGCCGGCTGGTCGACGTCACCCAGGATCTCGTCGTCACCGAGGACGACTGCGGCACGACCGACGGCGTCGCGATGAAGGCCCTGATCGAGGGTGGCGAGGTGATCGAGGCGCTGCGCGACCGGATCCTCGGCCGCGTGGCCGTGGCCGACGTGGTCGATCCCGAAACCGACGCCACGCTGTACGAGGCGGGCACGCTGCTCGACGAGGACAAGGTCGACGAAATCGAGCGGCTGGGCATCGACGAGGTGCGCGTGCGCACCCCGCTCACCTGCGCCACCCGCTACGGCCTGTGCGCGAAGTGCTATGGCCGCGACCTCGGCCGGGGCACGCTGGTCAACGTCGGCGAGGCGGTCGGCGTGATCGCCGCGCAGTCGATCGGCGAGCCCGGCACCCAGCTCACGATGCGCACCTTCCACATCGGCGGCGCCGCTTCGCGCGCCGCCGTCGACAGCGCCGTCGAGGCCAAGTCGAACGGTACCGTCCGCTACACGCCGACGATGCGCTACGTGACCAACGCCCGTGGCGAGCAGATCGTCATCTCGCGCTCGGGCGAGCTGATCATCGCCGACGACAACGGGCGTGAGCGCGAGCGTCACAAGATCCCCTACGGCGCCACGCTGCTTGCCGGCGACGGTGGCCAGGTCAAGGCGGGCGCGCAGCTCGCCACCTGGGATCCCATGACCCGCCCGATCATCACCGAGTACACCGGCCGGATCCGCTTCGAGAACGTCGAGGAGGGCACCACTGTCGCCAAGCAGATCGACGAGGTGACCGGTCTGTCCACGCTGGTGGTCATCGACGCCAAGCGCCGCGGTACGGCCGCTCGCAACGTGCGGCCGCAGGTCAAGCTGATCGACCCGAGCGGCGAGGAGGTGCGCATTGCCGGGACCGACCACGCGGTCACGATCAGCTTCCCGGTCGGCGCGCTGATCACGGTGCGTGACGGCCAGGAGATCGGCGTTGGCGAGACCTTGGCCCGGATTCCGCTCGAGTCGCAGAAGACCCGCGACATCACCGGCGGTCTGCCGCGGGTGGCCGAGCTCTTCGAGGCGCGATCGCCCAAGGATGCCGGCATGCTTGCCGAGGTCACGGGCACGGTCTCGTTCGGCAAGGACACCAAGGGCAAGCAGCGTCTGGTCATCACCGACATGGACGGCAACGCCCACGAGTTCCTGATCCCGAAGGACAAGAACGTCCTGGTCCACGACGGCCAGGTGGTCAACAAGGGCGAGATGATCGTCGACGGCCCCGCCGATCCGCACGACATCCTGCGCCTGCTCGGCATCGAGGCTCTTGCCCGTTACGTCGTCGACGAGGTCCAGGACGTCTATCGTCTGCAGGGCGTCAAGATCAACGACAAGCACATCGAGGTGATCGTCCGCCAGATGCTGCGCCGCGTGCAGATCGTCGAGCCTGGCGACGCGCCGTTCATCACCGGAGAGCAGGTCGAGCGCTCCGAGATGCTCGACGAGAACGACAAGGTTCGCGCCGCCGGCAAGCTCGAGGCCGTCTACGACAACATCCTGCTGGGCATCACCAAGGCGTCGCTCTCGACCGATTCGTTCATCTCGGCGGCTTCCTTCCAGGAAACCACGCGCGTGCTGACCGAAGCGGCGATCATGGGCAAGAAGGACGAGCTTCGCGGCCTCAAGGAGAACGTCATCGTCGGCCGGCTCATCCCGGCGGGCACCGGTCTCGCCTACCACCGCGCCCGCAAGGCCAAGGAACAGACCGAGGCCGCCGAACAGGCCGCGCTGGCAGCGGCCGAGGCCGAGGCGCTGTTCTCGATGCCGCCGGCCGAGGAGACCGAGACCGGCGGCGAGCTCTCCGACGCCCAGGGCTGACCGGCGCCCCGCGGGCCGGCGATGCGTTTGCGCATCGCCGGCTTGCAGGCTCCCTTCCCTCAATCTATAATCGAAGGCTTTCCGCGAAACAGCCCTGCGCAATCGTACGCAAGGCGTTCTCGGTCCGGCGAAAGCCGGCGCCCACACGACGGCAACTGTCGTCCGAAGGAAACATCCGATGCCTACCATCAACCAGCTCGTTCGTGAGGGTCGCGAGAGCGAGCAGCTGAAGAGCAAGAGCCCGGCGCTGCAGGAAAGCCCGCAGCGGCGCGGTGTCTGCACCCGCGTCTACACCACGACCCCGAAGAAGCCGAACTCGGCGCTGCGGAAGGTGGCCAAGGTGCGCCTGACCAATGGGTTCGAGGTCATCAGCTACATCGGCGGTGAAGGCCACAACCTGCAGGAGCACTCGGTGGTGCTCATTCGCGGCGGTCGCGTGAAGGACCTGCCTGGTGTGCGCTACCACATCGTTCGTGGCTCGCTCGACCTGCAAGGGGTCAAGGACCGCAAGCAGGCGCGCTCGAAGTACGGCGCCAAGCGCCCCAAGAAGGCCTGACCGGCCGTCGTTGCATACGCCGGGCGCGGGCGCATCCGGGTTTCCGGAGGGCCCGCGCCCTTTGTTCTGGCGGCGCTCAGGCGTCGCCGAGTAAGCGGCCACCCCGCTGTCGCCTTCGGGCGGCGGCCGTTTGGGTGGCCTGTCCGTCGGGTCCATGCGGGCCCCGGGCAGCTGAAGCCAGGAGAGTCTGACCATGCCCCGTCGTCGTGAAGTTCCCAAGCGCGAGATCCTCCCCGACCCCATCTATGGGAGCGTTGAGGTCTCGAAGTTCGTCAACGTGCTGATGCTCGACGGCAAGAAGGCCGTCGCCGAGCGGATGCTCTACGGCGCGTTCAACCAGATCAAGTCGCGCTCCGGCAAGGACCCGATCGAGGTCTTCGCCCAGGCGCTGCAGAACTGCCGCCCGATGGTCGAGGTCAAGAGCCGGCGTGTCGGCGGCGCCAACTACCAGGTGCCCGTCGAGATTCGTCCGGTTCGCCGGATGGCGCTCGCCATGCGCTGGTTGCGCGAGGCCGCGAAGAAGCGTGGCGAGAAGTCGATGGGCCAGCGGCTGGCCAACGAGATGATGGAGGCCTCCGAAAATCGGGGTGGCGCCGTCAAGAAGCGCGACGAGGTTCACCGCATGGCCGAGGCCAACAAGGCCTTCGCGCACTTCCGCTTCTGAGTCCAGGCTCCCCGACCGACCACCCAGGGCCCGCGTGGCCCCACCGAGCAAGCCCGGAGCATTTCACCATGGCCCGCAAGACCCCCATCGAGAGATACCGCAACATCGGCATCTCGGCTCACATCGACGCCGGCAAGACCACGACGACCGAGCGCATCCTCTACTACACCGGCGTCAACCACAAGATCGGCGAGGTGCACGACGGCGCCGCGACGATGGACTGGATGGAGCAGGAGCAGGAGCGCGGCATCACCATCACATCGGCCGCCACCACCTGTTTCTGGAAGGGCATGGACATGTCCTATCCGGAGCACCGGATCAACATCATCGACACCCCCGGCCACGTCGACTTCACCATCGAGGTCGAGCGTTCGATGCGGGTGCTCGACGGCGCGTGCATGGTCTACTGCGCAGTCGGTGGCGTGCAGCCGCAGTCCGAGACCGTCTGGCGGCAGGCCAACAAGTACGGCGTGCCCCGTCTCGCGTTCGTCAACAAGATGGATCGTATCGGCGCCAACTTCTTCAAGGTGCACGACCAGATGCGGGCGCGTCTGCGCGCCAACCCCATTCCCATCCAGGTCCCCATCGGCGCCGAAGAGAACTTCAAGGGTGTGGTCGATCTGGTTCGCATGAAGGCCATCTACTGGGATGACGCTTCGCAGGGCATGAAGTTCGACCTGCGCGACATCCCCGCCGATCTCGCCGACGTCGCCGCCGAATGGCGCGAGAAGATGCTCGAGGCGGCTGCCGAGGCCAATGAAGAACTCATGAACAAGTATCTCGAGGAGGGTGATCTCTCCGTCGAGGACCTGAAGAAGGCGATCCGCCAGCGCACGATCGCGGGCGAGATCGTGCCCATGCTGTGCGGCACCGCGTTCAAGAACAAGGGCGTGCAGGCCATGCTCGACGCGGTCATCGACTACATGCCGTCGCCCGTCGATATCCCGCCGGTCAAGGGTGCCGACGCCTCCGAGGGCGAGGTGTTCCGCAAGGCCGACGATGGCGAGAAGTTCTCGGCGCTGGCATTCAAGCTCATGACCGACCCCTTCGTCGGCCAGCTCACCTTCATTCGCGTCTACTCGGGCGTGCTGAATTCCGGCGACACCATCTACAACCCGATCAAGGGCAAGAAAGAACGCATCGGACGGCTGCTGCAGATGCACGCCAACCAGCGTGACGAGATCAAGGAAGTGCGCGCCGGCGACATCGCCGCCTGCGTGGGCCTCAAGGACGTCACCACCGGCGAAACCCTCTGCGATCCCGACAACATCATCATCCTCGAGCGCATGGTGTTCCCCGAGCCCGTGATCTCGCAGGCCGTCGAGCCCAAGACCAAGGCCGACCAGGAAAAGATGGGTGTCGCGCTGGGGCGTCTCGCCCAGGAAGACCCGTCGTTCCGGGTGCGCACCGACGAGGAGTCCGGCCAGACCATCATCTCGGGCATGGGCGAGCTTCACCTCGAGATCATCGTCGACCGCATGAAGCGCGAGTTCGGCGTCGAAGCCTCGGTAGGCAAGCCGCAGGTTGCCTATCGCGAGACCATCCGCCGCGGCGTCGACGAGGTCGAGGGCAAGTTCATCAAGCAGTCGGGCGGTCGCGGTCAGTACGGCCACGTCGTCATCAAGCTCGAGCCGCTCGAGCCGGGTGGCCCGGGCTTCGAGTTCGTCGACGCGATCAAGGGTGGCGTCGTGCCCCGCGAGTTCATTCCCGCCGTCGAGAAGGGTATTCGCGAAACCCTGCCCGCGGGCGTTCTCGCCGGCTACCCGGTGGTCGATGTCAAGGCCACGCTGTTCTTTGGCTCCTACCATGACGTCGACTCCAACGAGAACGCGTTCCGGCAGGCGGCTTCCATCGCCTTCAAGGAAGGCATGCGCAAGGCCAGCCCGGTCCTGCTCGAGCCCACGATGTCGGTCGAGGTTGAAACCCCCGAGGACTACGCCGGCACCGTGATGGGTGATCTCTCCTCGCGGCGCGGCATGGTCCAGGGCATGGAAGACATGGCGGGCGGCGGCAAGGCGATCCGTGCCGAGGTGCCGCTGGCCGAGATGTTCGGCTACTCGACCACGCTGCGGTCGCTGACGCAGGGTCGGGCGACCTACACGATGGAGTTCAAGCAGTATTCCGAGGCGCCGAAGAATGTGGCCGAGGCCATCATCTCGGCGCGCACCAAGTGACGCTGGCAGCCAGCATCGTTCTTTGAAACTGGAGATACAAGATGGCCAAGGGCAAATTCGAGCGAACCAAGCCGCACGTGAACGTCGGGACGATTGGTCACGTGGACCACGGCAAGACGACGCTGACGGCGGCGATCACGACG
>JBILUW010000031.1:0-21970 GCA_044370795.1 Burkholderiaceae bacterium | reverse complement strand
AGCAGCAGCGGGTCACGCGTATCGCGCTCGAGGGCCGGCTTCATCGCCTGCAGCGTGCGCTCGGGGGCGTTCATCCGCAGATAGGTGGCGCCCAGCAGCCGGTAGCCCAGCGTCGAGTTGGGCGCCATCTCCAGCACCTTGCGGGCGTGGGTCTCGGCCTGCTCGAGCGCGCCCAGGCTGAGCTGGATGGTTGCGGCCAGCGCGATCGAGGGCAGGTAGTCGGGCGAGACCTTCAGGCCGGCCTGCACGGCGTCGCGCGCCGCCTCCGCCCGGTTCTGGCGGAATTCATTGAGCGCCAGCAGGTGCATCGTGCCGACGGCCGGGCCGGTGAGCCGGCGCAGATCCTCGATCCAGCGCTGCGCGGTCGCGTAGTCGCCGGCCTCGCTGGCGAGCGCGGCGAGCTTGGCCCGAACCGAGCGGTTCAGCGGATCGGCGGCGGCGACCTTCGCGTACAGCTCGGCCGCGCGCGGCGCGCGCGATTGGGCCAGTTCGATGTCGCCCTTGAGCGCGAGCGCTTCGGTCGAATCGGGTGCCCGGGCGAGCAGCGCGTCGATCTCGGCGGCGGCGCGCGGCAGGTCGCCGAATGCGGTCAGGGTGATCAGGCCGACTCGCGCCCCGATATGGCCTGGCTGGGCCTGCAGCGCGGCGGAGAAGGCGCGTTCGGCGGCGGCGCGATCGCCGAGCGCGAGGTGCGCGCGGCCGGCCAGCGTCTGTGCCTTCGCCTGGTCCGCGCCAGTCAGGGCGGACAGCGAACCGATGCGCTCGATCACCTTCTTCCACTGGCCGAGCTGCTGCTGCGCTTCGGCCAGACCGAGCGCCGAGGCGACCGGTTCGTGTCCGGCGGCATGCGCGTGCTCGAACTCCTTCTCGGCCGATCGCCAGTCGCCGGTGGCGGCATGCACCTGGCCGAGCAGCAGGCGCGCCTCGGATCGGTCCTGCTGCTGCAGCAGGTTCTTCAGGTGGATCTCGGCCGTCTTGGGCTGGCCGGCCGCCATCGCCTGGCGGGCCTTGGCGAGCAGCGTGTCGGGCGAATCGCCGCAGCCGGCCAGAGCGAGGGTGACGGCAAGCGCGAGGGCCCGGATCAGGTGGGGCGACGGTGACATCGATGGCTCTCCAGCGCGACGGCGCATCCCGGCGAGCGGGGCAGGCGGTCTCTAGCGCAGTCCGAAACGGTTCAGCAGGTCGTAGAGGGTCGGGCGGCTGACGCCCAGCATGTCGGCGGCGCGCGCGACGTTGCCGTCGACGCGGCCCATCGCGCGCACCACGGCCAGCCGCTCGGCATGGTCGCGGACCTGGCGCAGGTTCAGGCTCTCGGATTCGCGTGCGGCCTGCAGGCCGAGGTCGGCGGGCTCGATCGCCATGTCCTCGGCCAGGATCACCGCGCGCTTCACGCAGTTCTCGAGTTCGCGCACGTTGCCCGGCCAGCGATGCTGTTCGATCGCGTCGATCGCGTCGGCCCGCAGCGCCAGGCGCTCGCGTCCGTGGGCTGCGCCGAAGCGCGCGACGAAATCGTGGGCGAGCAGCGCCGCGTCGCCGGCGCGTTCGCGCAGCGGCGGGATCGCGACCACGGTCTCGGCCAGTCGATAGAACAGGTCCTCGCGGAATCCGCCCTCGCGGCTGCGCTCGAGCAGGTTGCGATGGGTCGCGCACACCACGCGAACGTCCACCGCGATCTCGTCGCGCCCGCCCACCCGCACGAACGTGCGCTCCTGCAGGAAGCGCAGCAGCTTGGCCTGCAGCGGTGCCGGCAGGTCGCCGACCTCGTCGAGGAACAGGGTGCCGCCATCGGCGGTCTCGATGCGGCCGGGGGTCGTGCGCGCGGCGCCAGTGAACGCGCCCTTCTCGTAGCCGAAGAGTTCGGCCTCCAGCAGCGAGTCGGGTATCGCGGCGCAGTTGATCGCGACGAAGCGGCGCGCCGCGCGCGCCGAAAGCGTGTGCAGCGCGCGCGCGAGCACCTCCTTGCCGGTGCCGCTTTCGCCCTGGAGCAGAACGGTGGCCTTTGCCTGCGCGAGCCGTTCGACCTGGCGCGCCACCCGCAGCATGCCGGGGTCGCGGGTCAGCAGGCCGGGCAGCGGTCGGGCGCCCCGCGGCATCTCGATGCGGCGGCGCTGTTGCTCCAGTTCGGCGAGCCGGAAGGCCCGGTCGATTGCCGGTCCCAGGCCTTCCGGCTCGAAGGGCTTGGGCAGACAGTCGCAGGCACCCTGGCCGAGAGCGCGCACCGCGCCGCTGCCGCCCTGTGCGGTCAGGGCCACCACCCGGATCGCGGGCGAGATCGCCAGGATCTCGTCGAGCGCACGCAGCCCTTCGGCCGGCGTGTCGGCCTCCGGCGGCAGCCCCAGGTCGAGCGCGACCACCGAGGGCTCATGCCGGCGCACCTGGGCTATCGCCGCCTCGCGGCTGTCGGCGCAGACGACGCGGTACCGGTCGAGCGTGCCGCGCACCCGTTTCTGCAGCCCGAGATCGTCGTCGACCACCAGCAGCACCGGACGGTCGTCGGCCTCGCTCATGAGCAAGGCGCCCTCATCGCGCTCCCTTGCCCATCAGCACGACCTGCGCGGTCTCCACCAGGATCAGCAGGTCGAGGAACAGCGAGTGGTTCTTCACGTAGTAGAGGTCGTACTGCAGCTTGGCGCGGGCGTCGTCGACCGAGGCGCCGTAGGCGTAGCGCACCTGCGACCAGCCGGTGATGCCGGGCTTGATGCTGTGGCGCAGGTCGTAGAACGGGATCTCGCTGGTCAGCCGCTGGACGAAGAACGGACGCTCCGGACGCGGCCCGACAAAGCTCATGTCGCCGCGCAGGACGTTGTAGAGCTGTGGCAGTTCGTCGATGTGCGTGATCCGCAGCATCCGCCCGAAGCGCGTGATCCGCGCGTCGCCAACGCTCGCCCAGCGCGGCTGCCCGTCGCGCTCGGCGTCGTGGCGCATCGTGCGCAGCTTGTAGATGACGAAGGGTTTGCCGCCCTGGCCGACCCGTTCCTGCCGGTAGAGCACCGGCCAGCCCGATTCGACGGCGATCAGCAGCATCGCCAGGACGATCAGCGGCAGCGTGGCCGCCAGCAGCAGCGCAGCGAGGACGACGTCGAACATCCGCTTGATCACGTCGCGCGCCAGGCCCTGATCGAAGCCCTCGCCGAAGATCAGCCAGCTGGCGCGCAGGTTATCGATCTTGAGCATGCCGCGTTCGCGCTCATAGAAGGCGGCGACGTCCATCACCCTGACCCCGGCGAGCCGGGCGTCGAGCAGCTGGCGCAGTGGCAGCACGCCGCCGCGGCGCTCGCGCGCCGCGATCACGATCTCCGAGACCCGCAGCTCGCGCACCGTGCGCAGCAGGTGGTCGTGGTTCAGGCGGCGCGGCGGCTGGCCGAACTCGCGCTCGCCCGACACCGGGTAGGTGCCGGCGTACTCGATGGTGCGGACCTGATCCTGCGCGTGCAGGTAGCGGATCAGATCCTCGGCCGCGCTGCCGTGCCCGAGCACCAGCACCCGGCGGCGCGGCAGCCCCAGGTCGGTCACCCGGAAGAACATCAGGCGAACCAGCAGGACCCCGCCCATCGCGAACAGCGAGCTGACCGCGAACACCCCGCGGCCGACGTAGAACATCGGCAGCAGATAGAAGATCACGCTCATCAGCGCCAGCGTCAGCAGGTAGGCGACCAGCAGCCGCTGCATCGTCGTGCGAAACGGCTCCGAACGCACCTGATAGAGACCCAGCGAGGTCATCATCAGCAGCATGACGACCGTGAACAGCGCGGCCTCGGTCACCGGCAGCCGGATCGCGTATTCGGCCAGCCGCAGCTGGTAGCCGAGCACCATCGACTGGAACAGCACCACCATCTCGATGGCGGTGAGCAGCAGCGTCCGGGACGACAGGTAGTGGTTGAACAGTCGGATCATGGGCGCAGACCGGAGTCGCATACCGGTGATGTCCGAGACTAGCCCCGGCCGTTCGTGTCGGCCGTGAGGTAGCGCACGCTGGAGCGTGCCCGATGCGTCGGCGAGAAGACTTATTTCTCGCCGCGGCCGAGTTCGTCGCCGGGTTCGATCCGGAAGAAGGCCGCGAGTTCGGCGTGCCAGCCCGGGTAGGCCTCCCGCAGCCGCTCGGGCGCGACGAAGAACGCCTCGCCCGACACCGCAAAGAACTCGGCGGGGTCGGTCGCCGCGTAGGGGTCCAGGGGCAGCGCGGCGAACCAGGGATCGGCCGCCTCGCTCTCGGGGTCGATGTGGCGTGGCAGCGCGCGCTCGACCGCGTCGAGGCGCTCGCAGAAATCGTCGTAGGCCGCATCCAGCGCGTTCATCCAGGCTGCCCGTCGGCCGGCGGGCAGCGGCGGGACGCCGTCGGCTTCGCCATCGAGCATGTCGAGCTTGTGGACGAATTCGTGCACGACCACGCTCGCGCCGGCCTGGCTCGCGCCGGGCGCGGCGTCCTCCCACGACAGCACCACCGGGCCGCCGTCCATCGCCTCGCCGGCCAGCCACTCCTCGGTCTCGTGGACCACCCCGGCCTCGTCGGTGCGGCGGCGCGGCACCCGGAACTGCGCCGGGTAGATGACGATCTCGACGAAATCGCGGTAGCCGCCCAGACCCAGCGCCAGCACCGGCAGGCAGGCCTGGGCAGCGATCGATGCGCGCACCAGCGGCGTGACCTCGAAGCCGCGCGCCCCGGTGAAGCTCTTGTCGCGAACGAAGTTCTCGGCGAGCTCGCGCAGCCGCACCCAGTGCTCGGCGCGCAGCGGCACCACCTCGCCGAGCGCCTCGCGCACCTGCGTCCAGCTGACGTCGTCGATCGCCGGCGCAACCGGACTGCGCCTGAACCAGCCCAGCGGCATCGGGGCTCCTGTTCCTATAATCGGGGCCTGCCAGTCTAGCGCCACCGTGTCCGCATCCTCCCCCCAGACCGCGCTCGCTTCCCGGCTCGACGACGCCTTCGCGCTGTTCGCAGCCCACGGCGCAGATGCGCTCACGCGCAGCGGCGAGCCGGCCCTCGAGCATGCCCGCGGCACCGTGGCCATCCTGCAGTCCGTCCAGGCCGACGAGGCGGCCTGCGTGGCGGCGGCGCTGGCCAGTGGCGGGCCGGCGATCCCGCTCGACATCGTCGCCGCGCGCTTCGGCGAGGAGATCGCCACGCTGGTCGAGGCCACGCGCCAGGTGCTGCGGCTGCGCGAGCTGCACGGCAGCGGCCGCGACAGCCGTGCCGGCGAGCCGGCGCGCGCGGAAACCCTGCGCCGGATGCTGCTGGCGATGGCCACCGACATCCGGGTCGTGATCGTGCGTCTGGCCTCGCGCCTCCAGACCCTGCGCTGGCATGCGGCAAGCCGCAGCCCCGCCTCCGAGGCGCTGTGCGCCGAAACCCTCGAGGTGCTCGCGCCGCTCGCCAATCGGCTCGGCCTGTGGCAGCTGAAGTGGGAGCTCGAGGACCTCGCCTTCCGGTTCCGCGAGCCCGACGTCTACAAGTCGCTTGCCCGCCAGCTCGACGAGAAGCGCAGCGAGCGCGAAGCCTTCGTCGAGCAAGCCATGGCGCGGCTGCGAGAGCTGCTCGATGCCGCGGGCATCGCCGCCGAGGTCAGCGGTCGGCCCAAGCACATCTACAGCATCTGGTCGAAGATGCGCAGCAAGCGGCTCGCCCTCGACGACATCCGCGATCTGCGCGGCGTCCGCGTCATCGTGGGCGACGTGCGCGACTGCTACGCCGCGCTCGCGCTCATCCACGGCCGCCACACGCCCATCGACAGCGAGTTCGACGACTACATCGCGCGCCCCAAGCCCAACGGCTACCAGTCGCTGCATACCGTGGTGGTCGCCGAGGACGACCGCCCGCTCGAGATCCAGATCCGCACGCGCGAGATGCACCAGTTCGCCGAGTACGGCGTCGCGTCGCACTGGGCCTACAAGGAGCGCTCGACCGGCACGGCCGCGGCGCGCGCCGACCTCGAGCAGGAGCGGCGCATCGCCTGGATCCGGCAGCTGCTCGCCTGGCAGCGCGAGGTCGGCGAGCGGCTCGGCGCGCCCGCCGGCGAGGGCGCGCCCGCCGTCAGCGGCCCGGCTCGCGATCCGGCCTCGGCAGCCGCCGAGCCGCCCGGCGCGGCCCCGCGCATCTACGTGCTCACACCTCAGGCGCGCGTCATCGAGCTGCCGGTGGGCGCCACGCCGGTCGATTTCGCCTATCACCTGCACAGCACGCTCGGCCACCGCTGCCGCGGCGCGCGGGTCGATGGTCAGCTGGTGCCGCTGAATACCGCGCTCGCCAGCGGCCAGACCGTCGAGATCATCGTCGCGCGGCCCGGCGCTGCAGGCGAGGGGCCGTCGCGCGACTGGCTCAATCCGCAGCTGGGCTACGTGCGTTCAAGCCGCGCCCGTACCAAGGTACGCCAGTGGTTCCACGCGCTCGAGCTCGAGCGCGACATCGCCGCCGGCCGCGACCGTGTCGAGCGCGCGATCGCCCGCGAGGGGCGTGGCGCGCCCGGCTTCGACGAGCTCGCGGCCCGCCTGGGCCAGTCCGACGCTCAGGCGATGTTCGTGGCGGTCGCGCGCGAGGAGATCGGTCCGCGGCAGCTCGAGGAGGCCGTGCGTGGTCCGGCGCCGGTGGCGCAGCCGGCCTCCGACGAGGCGGTGCTGCTTGCCGCGGCGGCGCAGCGCGCCCGCGCGCGCGGACGCAGCGAGGGCACCGGCGTGCTGGTGGTTGGCGTCGATCTGCTGCTCACCCAGCTCGCGCGCTGCTGCCGCCCCGTGCCGCCCGATGCCATCCGCGGGTTCGTCACCCGCGGCCGTGGCGTGTCGGTGCATCGCGCGGGCTGCCCGAGCTTTGCCGAGATGGCCCGTCGCGCGCCCGAGCGCCTGCTCGATGTCGACTGGGGCGAGCCGCGCGGCGAAGATGAGCGGCGCAGCTATCCGGTCGACCTGCGCGTCGAGGCCACCGACCGGCAGGGGCTGCTGCGCGATGTGTCGGAGGTGTTCGCCCGCGACCGGCTCAACGTCACCGCGGTCCAGACGCGCTCGCGCGGGCCGGCGGCGCAGATGCGCTTTACCGTGGAAGTGCCCGATGCCGCGGGCCTGGCGCGCGTGCTCGCGGCGTTGCGCGCGGTGCCGGGGGTGCAGGAGGCGGCTCGCGCCTGAGGGGCGGGCGAGCGGCGCGGGGCGCGGGGCGCGACGGCTTCAGGCCGGCGGGCGCGCCGCCGACTTCGGCCGGAACGCCTTGCACACCGCCTCGTCGGTTTCGAGGTAGGGCGCGCCGATCAGGTCGAGGCAGTAGGGCACGGCGGCGAAGATGCCGTGAACCTGCGGCTGGCCATCGGGGCCGCGCAGCCCCTCGAGGGTCTCGCGGATGGACTTCGGCTGGCCGGGCAGGTTGATGATGAGCGCCCGGCCGCGGATGACCGCCACCTGCCGCGACAGGATGGCGGTGGGCACGAAGTTCAGGCTGATCTGGCGCATCTGCTCGCCGAAGCCGGGCATCTCGCGCTCGCCCACCGCCAGCGTGGCCTCGGGCGTGACGTCGCGCACCGCCGGGCCGGTGCCGCCGGTGGTGAGCACCAGCGAGCAGCCGGCCGCGTCGACCAGTTCGACCAGGGTGCGTTCGATGACCGGGCGCTCGTCGGGAATGAGGCGGGTGACGGTCTCGAAGGGCGTGCGCAGCGCCCGGACCAGCCACTCGGCCAGAGCCGGGATGCCCTGGTCGGCGTAGACGCCGGTGCTGGCGCGGTCGCTGATCGAGACCAGGCCTATCTTCACGGGGGGATGGGTCGTCATCGCGGCAGGCCGGCCGAGGGTTCAGTCCGCGGCGGTGGGAGGCTCGGCCGCCGGCGCCGGCGCGGGCGCGGCGAGCGCGGCGTGGAGCGCGCGGTACAGCTCGCGCGCGCGGCGCGGCGGCTGCCCGGCGGCATGCTCGGCGCGGGCCTGTGCAATGAGGGTGGACCACGGCGCTGCCGCGGCCAGCGCGGGGTGCTCGGCGGCGAAGGCCCCAACGGCGTCGGGCTCGGCGAGCATGCGATCACGCCAGTGCTCGGCCGAGTGCATGCGCGCGACCTCGGCGCGGTGGCGGTTGCCATCGACCGCGAGGGCGTCGCGGATGGGTTCGGGATCGACCTCGCGCATCAGCTTGCCCACGCGCTGCAGCTGCCGGCGCAGCGCCTCGCGCGAGCGGATGCCGCGGGCCTCCTCGATGGCGTCGCGCAGCGGCTCGGGCAGCGCGAGCTCGGCCAGGCGGGCCGCCGGCAGCCCGACCAGCTGCTCGCCCAGATCCTGCAGCGCGTGGGAGTCGCGCTTGCGCTGCGACTTGCTGGGCCCCTCGCGCATGCGCGAGCGGTCGGCACGCGGCAGGGGCTGCTCCATGACCGGGAGGCGATTGGCGGTCTTCACGATGCCGGTATGATAGCCGGCCACCGCGCCCGCGCCCGTGGCACCCCCTCCCGCAGCCCCTCAGCCGAGTACCCATCCATGTTCGAGCACGACGCCGCCCGCCTGCACGAGATCGCCGCCGAGTGCCTCGCGCTTGCCCGCGGCATGGGGGCGAGCGACGCCGCGGCCGAGATCTCCGAATCGAGCGGCCTGTCGGTCAACGTGCGCCGCGGCAGCGTCGAGACCATCGAGCAGACCCGCGACAAGGGCGTGGGCGTCACCGTTCACCTGGGCAGGCGCCGCGGCCATGCCAGCACCAGCGACTTCTCCGCGCCCGCCCTGGCCCAGACGGTGGCCGCCGCCTACGAGATCGCCCGTCACACCGGCGAGGACGACTGCGCCGGCCTGCCCGACCCCGACACCCTGGCGTCCGACATCCCCCAGCTCGACCTGTTCCACCCCTGGAACATCAGCGTCGAGGAGGCTGTCGCGATGGCCTGCCGCATGGAGGCGGCCGCCTTCGACACCAGCGCCCAGGTCGACAACTCCGAGGGCGCGTGGGTGAGCGTCAGCCACGGCCAGTTCGTGCTCGCCAATTCGCTGGGCTTTGCCGCCGGCTACCCGTACAGCCGTCACTCCATCGGCTGCGCGCCCATCGCGCGCCTGGGCGATGCGATGCAGCGCGACGACTGGTACAGCGCCGACATCGTCCCGCAGCGGCTGGCCGACCCCGTCAAGATCGGCCGCTATGCCGCGCAGCGCGCGCTTGCCCGTCTGGGCGCGCGCAAGATCCGCACCTGCAAGGTTCCGGTGCTCTTCGAGGCGCCGCTGGCCAGCGGCCTGATCGGCCACTTCGTGCAGGCGGTGAGCGGCGGGTCGCTCTACCGGCGCACCAGCTTCCTCCTCGACTCCCTGGGCAAGGACGTCTTCGCGCCGCACATCGACATCGTCGAGGACGCCCATCAGCCCGCCGAGCCGGGCAGCGCGCCCTTCGACAGCGAAGGCGTGGCCACCGGGCGGCGCACCGTGGTGTCGGGCGGACGGCTGCATGGCTATTTTCTGTCCACCTATTCGGCGCGCAAGCTCGGCATGACAACCACCGGCAACGCCGGCGGCGCGCACCATCTGGCGCTCACCAGTCGCCTCACCCGGCAGCTCGACGACCTGCCCGCCATGCTCGATCGCCTGGGCACGGGCCTGCTGGTCACCGATCTGATGGGCCATGGCATCAATGGCGTCACCGGCGACTACTCCCGCGGCGCGAGCGGCTTCTGGGTCGAGAAGGGCGTCATCGTCCATCCGGTGGAGGAAGTGACCATCGCCGGCAATCTCGCCGACATGTTCCGCGGCATCGTCGCGGTGGGCAGCGACGTCATCAACCGCGGCGGGCGGCGCACCGGCTCCATCCTGATCGACCGCATGACGGTCGCCGGCCACTGAGGCCCGGCACCCTGCCGGCGCGGCGGCCACGATGAGCAAGGCCTTCGTCCGCGAGGACACCGACGACGACGACGACGACCTGCCCGAGCCCGCGCAGGTCGATGCGGCGCCGCGCAACTACATCACCCCGGCCGGGCACGCCGCCATTCGCGCCGAGTTGCTGCGTCTGATCGATGTCGACCGGCCCGAGGTGGTGCGCGTGGTGTCGTGGGCGGCCTCCAACGGCGATCGCTCCGAGAACGGCGACTACATCTACGGCAAGCGGCGCCTGCGCGAGATCGATCGCCGCATCCGCTTCCTCACCCGTCGCCTCGACATCGCCGTGGTGGTCGATCCCGGCCGCCAGGAAAACCGCGACCAGGTCTTCTTCGGCGCCACGGTCACCTACCTGCGCAATGGCGGCGCCGAGGAAACCATCACCATCGTCGGTGTCGACGAGGTCGATCCCGCCGCCGGCCGCGTGAGCTGGGTCTCGCCGGTGGCGCGTGCCCTCATCAAGGCCCGCGAGGGCGACACCGTCGCGCTGCGCACGCCGCAGGGCGTCGACGAGCTCGAGATCGTCTCGGTCAGCTATCCGTCGTCGCCCTGACCGTCCGATGCGACCACCGGTCTTTCACGGGTGGCGGGTGGTGGGGGCCTGCTTCGTCATCGCCGCCTTCGCCTGGGCGCTCGGGCTGTTCGGCGGCAGCGTCTACCTGCAGGCCGTCACCGCGCACCACGGCTGGCCTATCGCTCAGGTCGCCTCGGCCATCACGCTGTTCTTCCTCGTCAGCGCGGCCGCGCAGCGCGCCGTGGGCCGGGGTATCGACCGCTGGGGGCCACGACCGGTTCTGTCGGCCGGCGCGCTCTCGATCACCCTCGGGGTGGCCCTCGTCGGGCAGGTGGGGCAGCCCTGGCAGCTCTTTCCCTGCTTCGTGCTGGTGGGGTTGGGCTGGTCGGCGCTTTCCACCACCGCCTTGTCGGCCACCGTGGCCCCATGGTTCGAGCGGCATCAGGGGCGATCCATGACGCTGGCGATCATGGGGGCAAGCGTGGGCTCCATCGCCGGCGTGCCGCTGCTGCTGCTGGCGCTGTCGCGGCTGGGTCTGGCCGAGGGGCTGGCCCTCGCCGCCGTGGTGGCCGCGGCCGTGCTGCTTCCCCTGATCGGCATGGCGTTGCGCCACCGCGGGCCGGCCGACATCGGCCTGCGCCGCGACGGCGATCCGCCCGAGGATGAGGCGGGCGCCTTGCCTGCGGGTGCGGCGGCGACGCCCGTACCCGCGCCGCCTGCCGCGGGGGCCCCCGGCCATCCCGGCGCGGTTCGGCCGCTCGCCGCTCGTGGCCGGCCGGGCTGGCTGCTGGGCAGCGCCGCGGCCGGGTTCGCCCTCGGGCTGCTGGTGCAGATCGGCTTCATCACCCACCATGTGGCGCTGGCCAGCCCGGTGCTGGGCCTGGCGGGCGCCGGTCTGCTCGTCAGCGTCACCGGCGTGGGCGCCTTTGCCGGGCGCATCGTGCTGGCGCGCATCGTCGATCGGGTTGACGTGCGCCGGCTTGCCATGCGGATCATGGTCGTCCAGACCCTCGTGATGGCCGTGCTCGCGGTCACCACGGCGCCGGCGGTGCTGGTGGTCGCCAGCGTGATCTACGGTTGGTGCATCGGTCACGTGACCACGCTGGGGCCGATCGTCGTGCGTCGGGAGTTCGGTGCTGCCGCCTTCGGCGCCACCTACGGCTCGGCGGCCACGGCGATCCAGTTCGTTGCCGCCACCGGGCCGGCGATCTTCGGCTGGCTGCGCGATGCCTTCGGCGGCTATGGCGCACCGCTGGCCGTGGCCGCGGGGCTGTCGGCCCTGGGAGCCGTCGCCCTGGCGGTCGGCGGGCGCCTGGGAGCGCGGCCGCCGCTGGCGCGGATGCCGATGTGATCGGATGCCTGCGGCTGGCCGGGCGGCTTCAGAAACGGCCGATGCGGCGGGTCTCGGGCACCTTGCGCAGGCTGCGCATCACCTGGGCGAGGTGCACCCGGTCGCGCACCTGCACCGAGAAGCGCAGCGTGGCGGTGCCGTCGGGCTGAGGGTCCATGGCAACGTTGACGATGTTGGCCTCGGCGCTGGCCAGTTCGGCCGCCACGTGCGCGAGCACACCGCGGTCGTCGCGCACCAGCACCTCGATGCCGCACTGATGCAGGCCCTGCACCTCGTCGGCCCACTGGGCCTCGACCCAGCGCTCGGCGTCCTTGGCGCGCAGCCGGACGGCGGTTTCGCACTCGGAGCGGTGCAGCGCCAGCCCGTGGCCGCCGCGCAGGTGCCCGACGATGCTGTCGCCAGGCAGGGGGTGGCAGCACGACGAGTACTGCACCGCCGAGCCTTCTGCGCCATGCACGAAGATCGGAGCCGGCTGCGGCATGATCAGCGCGGCAGCGGTTGGCCGCCCGGTGAACTGCAGCGCGATGGTTCGTGCCACCACCGGCGCCAGCGCCTTGCCCAGGCCGATGTCGGCGTAGAGCTCATCGACCGAGCGCGAGCCCACGTCGCGGGCTGCGCGTTCGAGCGCCGCGGCGTCGATGCCGGCGATCTCGATGCGCAGCGCCGCGAGCGCCTGCTCGAGCAGGCGCTTGCCCAGCGCCACCGACTCGGCGAGGTTGACCTTGCGCAGCGACTGGCGGATTTCGGCGCGCGCCTTGCCGGTGCGCACGAAGCCCAGCCAGGCGGGGCTCGGGCGCGACTGCGGATCGGTGATCACCTCGACGACGTCGCCGTTCTGCAGTTCGGTGCGCAGCGCCACCGTCTGCTGATTGACGCGGGCCGCGGTTGCCCGGTCACCGATGTCGGTGTGCACGCTGTAGGCGAAGTCGAGGATGGTGGCGCCGCGCGGCAGCGCCCGGATCTGGCCGCGCGGCGTGAACACGTAGACGGCGTCGGGGAAGAGGTCGACCTTGACGTGCTCGATGAACTCCATCGCGTCGCCGGTCTGGTTCTGGATGTCGAGCAGCGACTGCAGCCACTGGTGCGTGCGCTTCTGCAGGTCGGAGAAGCTCTCTTTCTCGGCCTTGTAGAGCCAGTGCGCGGCCACGCCCGACTCGGCCACGCGCTGCATGTCGCGGGTGCGGATCTGGAACTCGACCGGCGTGCCGAACGGCCCCACGAGCGTGGTGTGCAGCGACTGGTAGCCGTTGACCTTGGGGATCGCGATGTAGTCCTTGAAGCGCCCAGGAACCGGCTTGTAGGTGCCGTGCAGCGCGCCCAGCGCGAGGTAGCAGTGCGGCACGCTCTCGACCACCACCCGGAAACCGTAGATGTCGAGCACCTGCGCAAACGACAGGCGCTTGTCCTTCATCTTGCGGTAGATGCCGTAGAGCGCCTTCTCGCGACCGTACACCTCGGCCGCGACACCCGACTCGGGCAGCGACTTCTGGACGGTTTCGAGGATGCGGCCGAGCACCTCGCGTCGGTTGCCGCGCGCCGCCAGCGTGGCCTTGCGCAGCACGCGGTGGCGCATCGGGTGGCGGTGCCTGAACGCCAGGTCGAGCAGCTCGAGGAAGACCTTGCGCAGCCCCAGGCGGCTGGCGATGGGGGCGTAGATGTCGAGGGTTTCGGCGGCGATGCGCCGGCGCTTGGCGGGCTCGACGGCATCGAGCGTGCGCATGTTGTGCAGGCGGTCGGCGAGCTTGATCAGCATCACGCGAACGTCGCGCGCCATCGCGAGCAGCATCTTGCGAAAGCTCTCGGCCTGCTGCTGCTCCTTGCTGTCGAAGTGCAGCCGGTCGAGCTTGGACAGGCCGTCGACGAGATCGGCGACCTGCGGGCCGAAGCGCTCGATCAGCGCCTGCTTGGCCACGCCCGAGTCTTCCATGACGTCGTGCAGCAGCGCGGCCATCAGCGACTCGGTGTCGAGCTTCCAGCCGGCGCAGATGCGGGCGACTTCGATGGGGTGCGAGATGTAGGGCTCGCCGCTGCTGCGGAACTGCCCGAGGTGCGCGTCGTCGGAGAAGCGGTAGGCCTCGCGGATGCGGCGAAGGTCGTCGGTGCCGAGGTAGGTTTCGGCGACCTGCGTGAGGCTGGCGAGCGTGACGACCTGACGGCCGTCTGGCGCGGCGGCAAAGCTGCCACCCGCGCCGGCTTCCGAAGGAGCTTGGGGGGCGAGCAGGCGCGCTGCGCGGCTGCCCCGGTCTTTGGCGTGGGGGGCGGCGGATTGACTGGGAGCTTGCGGCATCGTCAACCGGGCCGCCCGGCCTCAGGTGGGCACCCGCCGCAGCATCTCGATACCGATCTTGCCGGTGGCGATCTCGCGCAGCGCCGTGACGGTGGGTTTGTCCTTGGTCTCGATGCGCGGGGTGTGCCCCTGGGCGAGCATGCGTGCCCGGTAGGTGGCCGCCAGCGTGAGCTCGAAGCGGTTCGGGATCTGCTTGAGGCAGTCTTCGACGGTGATGCGTGCCATGGGGAATCTCGCGATGGTGGCGCCCGCCGCGCGGGCACCCGTGATGTCAGGATGATAGCGCAGCGCCGACCGTCTCGCCGAAGAGATCCCGGAAGAGGGCAGGGTGGCGGGCCTGCTGGCGGCCGTAGCGCAGGGCCGCGGCGTCGGCCAGGCATAGCAGTTCGGCGAGCGCGCGGTCGAAATCGTCGTTGACCACCAGGTAGTCGAAGCGGTGCGCCTGGGCGAGTTCGGCGCGCGCCGCCGCCAGGCGCCGCGCGATCACCTCGGCGCTGTCGGTACCGCGAGCGATCAGCCGCTCGCGCAGGGTGTCTACCGAGGGGGGCGCGATGAAGATCCCGACCACCTCGGGCATCAGGCCGCGCACCTGCACGGCCCCCTGCCAGTCGATCTCGAGGACGATGTCGTGCCCCGCGGTCACCCGCTCCTCGATCCAGGCGCGCGAGGTGGCGTAGAAGTTGCCGTGCACCTGCGCCCACTCGAGGAACTCGCCAGTAGCGCGGCGCTGCGCGAATTCGTCGGCGTCGATGAACCGGTAGTCGACCCCGTCGACCTCGCCGGGGCGTGGCGGGCGCGTGGTGAACGAGACCGACAGCGACAGGTTGGGGCGCCGCGCGAGCATCGCGCGCACCAGCGAGGTCTTGCCGGCGCCGGATGGCGCGACGATGGCGAAGACGCTGCCGGCGCCGCCGCTGGCCGGGCGGTTGGGGATGGGCTGGCTCATGAGAGGTGGGTTCGATGGGGCCTGACGCGGGGCTCAGTATGCCAGCGACCTCCGGTGGTGCCGCCTCAGCCGCCGGTGACGGCCCGACAGTAGGCGCGGGTGTCGGCCTCGCTGATCGAGGCGCAGTGGTGGGAGCGGCCCTCCACCTGCGCGCGGCACATCGCCCGCTGGTCGCTGCCCGAGATGCTGGCGCAGTGGTGGCTGGCGCGCTCGGTGACCGCGCGGCACATCGCCCGCAGGTCGGCGCCGGAAATCGACGCGCAGTGGTGCGCGCCGCTACCGGCCGCCGCCGTGCCGACGACGAGCAGGCAGGCGGCCGCCATCGCGGCGCGCAGTGGCGGGCTGGCGGACATGGCGATCTTGCGGGGTTTACTCGATGTTCTGCACCTGCTCGCGGATCTGCTCCACCAGCAGCTTGAGCTCCATGACGATCGCGGTGAGGTCGATGCTGGCGCCCTTGGAGCCCAGCGTGTTGGCCTCGCGGTTGAGCTCCTGCATCAGGAAGTCGAGGCGCTTGCCGGCCGCGCCCCCGGCGGCCACCACCCGGTCGAGTTCGTCGAGGTGCGTGCGCAGCCGCGACAGCTCCTCGTCGACGTCGATGCGCAGGCCGTGCAGGGCGACCTCCTGGCGCACCCGCTCCATGGCCTGCTCGAGCGGCAGCGGCCCGCCGCTGGCGGCGTCGGTCAGCGCGCTGCGCAGCCGCTCGACCAGCTTCGTCTCGAAGGCGGCGAGCAGCGCCGGCGCCTGGCTCTGGGCCTGCGCCACCAGCACGCGCATGCGGGCCGCGCGCTCGCCGATCTCGCGCGCCAGGCGCCCGCCCTCGCGGGCACGCGTGGCCACGAACTGCGCCAGCGCCTCGCCGGCGGCAGCCAGCAGCCCCCTGTGCATCGCATCGGGGTCGGTCGTGGGCTCGACGATCACGCCGGGCCAGCGCATGAGGTCGGCGACCGAGAGCCCGCGTGCCGTGGGCGCGAGCGCCTCGATCTCGGCGGCGGCCGTCAGCAGCCGCGCCAGCAGTCCGCGATCGATCGCCGGCTGTCGGCTCTCGGCGGCCGCGTGCAGCAGGGCGATGCGACACTCGACCTTGCCCCGGACGATGCCGGCGGACAGCAGCTCGCGCAGCGCGGGCTCGGCCGCTCTGAGCTCGTCGGGCATGCGCATCTGCAGGTCGAGGAAGCGGGCGTTCACCCCGCGCAGTTCGATGTGCAGCCGGCTGGCGTCGAGATCGCGGGTGACCGCGGCAAAGCCGGTCATGCTCTGGATCGGTGTTTGTTTGCTCAAGGGAAGTGATGCCTTCTCAGACGAATTCGCCGCTTCCGGATGGCCTCGAGATCGGCGGCTACCGGATTCTAAGGAAGATCGCGAGCGGCGGTTTCTCGATCGTCTATCTGGCGCAGGACGCCGAGGGCATCGCCTATGCGATCAAGGAGTACCTGCCCGCGACGCTGGTGAGCCGCACGCCGGGCGAGCTGCGCCCCGTGGTTGCCGCCGAACACCTGAACACCTACCGCAATGGCCTGAAGTGCTTCTTCGAGGAGGGCCGCGCGCTGGCGCGCATCCTGCACCCGAACGTCGTGCGCGTGGTCAATTTCCTGCGGGCCAACGATACCGTCTATCTCGTGATGGCCCACGAGGAGGGACGCACGCTGCAGGAACTGATCCTGCGCCGGCGCGCCAACGCCAGTCCGAACGCCGGCGGCACCGGGCAGGTGATCGCCGAGCGGCACATCCGGCGCATCTTCCACCTGGTCATGAACGGCCTGCGCGAGGTCCACGCCAACCGCCTGCTGCATCTCGACGTCAAGCCGGCCAATGTCTACCTGCGCCTGGATGCCTCGCCGATGCTGCTCGACTTCGGCGCCGCCCGTCAGACGCTGTCGCTGGACGCGCCGAGGCTATTCCCGATGTACACCCCGGGATTCGCCGCGCCGGAGCTCTACCGACGCGGCATGACGCTGGGGCCTTGGACGGATGTCTATGGCCTGGGAGCCACCATGCTCGCCTGCATGATCGGCATGCCGCCGCAGGCTGCCGACCAGCGTCAGGTGGCCGACCGCATCGACGACATGCTCGACCGCGCCCGCGACAACTACTCCGACGAACTCGTCGACACCGTCGACTGGTGCCTCGCGCTCGATCCCATGGACCGTCCCCAGAGCGTGTTCGCGCTGCAGCGGGCGCTGCGTGCGGCGCGTGGCGAGGTCGGCGGCCACGAGTCGCCCCGCACGACGCTCGGCGGGCTGTCGCGCTTCGTCGACACGGTGGTCGATGCCCTGGGCAGGCGGCGCAGGGATTCCGTTGCTGATAACCTGCTCTCCTGAGGCGGCGCCGGCGGGCGAGCCCAGGTCCAGCAGTCAATGAAGTTCAGCATCTACCAGGACACCGAGATCGGCGGTCGTCCGGTCAACCAGGATCGGATGGGCTACGCCTATACCCGCGACTGCCTGCTCATGCTGGTGGCCGACGGAATGGGTGGGCACGCCCGCGGCGAAGTCGCTGCGCAACTGGCCGCCCAGGCGATCGCCGACAGCTTCCACCGGCAGGCCCGCCCGACCCTGATCGATCCGGAGGGCTTCCTCGTGCAGGCGCTGCTGCACGCCCACGAGGAGATCCTCGCCTACCAGATCGCCGAGCGGCTCGCCGAGCCGCCGCGAACCACCATGGTGGCCTGCATCGTGCAGGGCGACACCGCATGGTGGGCGCACGCCGGCGACTCCCGGCTCTACCTGATCCGCGACGGCGCGGCCGTGCAGCGCACCCGCGATCATTCGCGCGTCGAAACCCTGGTTGCGCTCGGTCTGTTGCTGCCTGGCGAAGCATCCGTGCATCCCGACCGCAACCGGCTGCACAACTGCCTCGGCTCGCCGCAGGAACCCACGGTCGAGCTTTCGCCGCCTGCCCGCCTCATGCCCGGCGACCTGCTGCTGCTTTGCAGCGACGGCGTCTGGAGCGCGCTTGACGAGGAACGCATGGTGCAGACCCTGGGCGGCGGCGGCCTCGATCGCGCCGTGCCCTCCCTCGTGCGCGCGAGCATCGCCTCGGCCGGCCGCCATGCCGACAACGCGACGGCTCTGGCCATGCGGTGGGAAGGCGGGGTCGGGAGCGATGCGCCGGTTGCCGTCGCCGGGCCGGCAGATGCTCAGGCGCCCGCCGTGGCGCCTTCCGATGCTCAGGCGCCCGCCGTGGCGCTTGCCGACGGGCCCGGAGATGGGGCCGCCCACGCCGACGGGTGCGCGCAGGGGGGCGCCAATGGCTCCGCCGCCGACGCCGTCGCTGACGCCGCCAGCCCTGCCGCGTCGGTCGCGCCCGGATCGATCGTCGAGCCGACGCGGCCGACCTGAATCCTGCGTGGCCGACGCGGCTGCGTCGCCCCGCCGACCGGATACACTTCGCGCGATGAACGCCACGCTTTCGGCCGGGTCCGGCCCGTCCTTCGAGCGGCCCAGCGGCCGCGCCCCCGGTCAGTTGCGCCCGATCCGCATCACCCGCGGCTACACCCACCATGCCGAGGGCTCGGTGCTCATCGAGTTCGGCCATACCCGGGTGCTTTGTACCGCCAGCGTCGAGGAGAAGGTGCCGGCCTTCCTGCGCGGCCGCGGCCAGGGCTGGGTCACGGCCGAGTACGGCATGCTGCCGCGCGCCACCCACACCCGCGGCGAGCGCGAGGCGGCCCGCGGCCGGCAGTCGGGCCGCACCCAGGAGATCCAGCGCCTCATCGGCCGCAGCCTGCGTGCCGTGTTCGACCTGCGCGCGCTTGGCGAGCGCACGCTCACCCTCGATTGCGACGTCCTGCAGGCCGACGGCGGCACCCGCACCGCGGCCATCACTGGCGCCTGGGTTGCCGCGCACGATGCGGTCGGTCGCCTGCTCTCGGCCGGTCTGCTGGGCGCCTCCCCGATCCGCGAGCCGGTGGCCGCCGTGTCGGTGGGTCTGTGGCGCGGCGTGGCGGTGCTCGACCTCGACTACGCCGAAGATTCCGCCTGCGACACCGACATGAACGTCGTCATGACCGGCGGCGGTGGTTTCGTCGAGATCCAGGGCACGGCCGAGGGCGCTCCCTTCGATCGCGCGCAGGCCGACGCCATGCTCGCGCTGGCGGCCTCCGGGATCGCCGAGCTGGTCGGCGCCCAGCGGCGCGCCCTCGACGCGGCGCCGGCTGCGCCTGCCTGATCGCTGCCATGGCGCAGCCGTTGCATCGTCTGGTGCTCGCCTCGGGCAATCCGGGCAAGCTGCGCGAGTTCGACGCGCTGCTCGCGCCGCTCGGGATCGCGCTGGTCAGCCAGCGCAGTCTCGGCATTCCCGATGCGCCCGAGCCCCATGCCACCTTCCTCGAGAACGCTCTCGCCAAGGCGCGCCACGCCAGCGCCGCGTCGGGCCTGCCTGCGCTCGCCGACGACTCGGGCCTGTGCGTCGATGCCCTGGGCGGCGCGCCAGGCGTGCACTCGGCCCGCTGGGCCGAGCTCGCGGGCGGGGCGCGCGACGACCTCGCCAACAACCATCGGGTGGTCGAGCAGTTGCGCGGCGTCCTCGATCGCGCCGCCCACTACGTCTGCGTGCTGGTGCTGGTGCGCGCCCCCGACGATCCGCATCCGCTGGTGGCCGATGCCACCTGGCCCGGGCAGTTCATCGACACCCCTCGCGGCGCGGGCGGCTTCGGCTACGACCCGCACTTTCTGCTGCCCGACCTGGGCTGCACCGCCGCCGAGTTGCCGGCCGAGCGCAAGAACGCGATCGGACACCGCGGCGCCGCGATGCGCGATCTGCTCGCCAGACTGCGCCGCGCGGGCCTGGCCTGATCGCTCGCGGTCCGCGGCATCCATGACGTCGGTGTCGGTGGTTCGCCTTCCGGGGGCGGCGCGTGGCGCGGCCTCGGGGCTTGCCGCGCCGCCACCGCTGGCCCTCTACGTCCACCTGCCCTGGTGCCTGAAGAAGTGCCCCTACTGCGACTTCAACTCGCATGCCTGGCGTGGCCCGGGCAACGAGTTGCCGCCCGAGATCGAGGGGCGTTACCTCGAGGCGCTCACCGCCGACCTCGAGGCAGCGCTGCCGAGGGTATGGGGCCGCGTCGTCCAGACGGTGTTCATCGGCGGTGGCACGCCCAGCCTGTTCTCGCCCGACGCGATCGACCGGCTGCTCGCCATGGTGCGCGCCCGCCTGCGGCTGGCCGCCGGCGCCGAGATCACGCTCGAGGCCAACCCCGGCAGCTTCGAGACCGGGCGCTTCGCGGCGTTCGCGCGCGCCGGCGTGACCCGCCTTTCGATCGGCGTCCAGAGTTTCGACGATGCCTCGCTGCGGGCGATCGGTCGGGTGCATGACGCCGCGCAGGCCCGTGCCGCGGTCGCCGAGGCGGCCCGGCACTACGCCACCTTCAACATCGACCTGATGTACGCATTGCCCGGCCAGACGCCGGCGATGCTCGAGCGCGATCTCGAGGTCGCGCTCGGGTTCGAGCCGCCGCACCTGAGCCTCTACCACCTCACGCTCGAGCCCAACACGCTGTTCGCCAGCCAGCCGCCTTCGGGTCTGCCCGATGACGACGCCGCCGCCGACATGCAGGCGCAGGCGATGGCGCGGCTCGCGGCCGCCGGGCTGGCCCGTTACGAAGTCTCGGCTTACGCCCGCGCGGGTCATACCTGCCGCCACAACCTCAACTACTGGCAGTTCGGCGACTACCTCGGCATCGGCGCCGGCGCGCACGCCAAGATCTCCTCGCACGCGGGCATCGTCCGGCAGGCCCGTCTGCGCCATCCCGAACGCTACATCGAAGCCGCGCTTGCCGGTAA
Organism: Burkholderiaceae bacterium; assembly: GCA_044370795.1. Taxonomy (GTDB): domain Bacteria; phylum Pseudomonadota; class Gammaproteobacteria; order Burkholderiales; family Burkholderiaceae_E; genus Quisquiliibacterium. The sequence continues at coordinate 1,282 of JBILUW010000031.1, read as the reverse complement.
CGCGGTCGAGGTCGAGCGAGCGCTGGCCGCCGTCGATCTGCCCTTCGAGTTCATGCTGAACGCTCTGCGGCTCGTGGCAGGCGTGCCCGCTGCGCTCTTCGAGGAACGCACCGGCATGCCCTTGCCGGCGATCGCCGCGCCTATCCGTCGGGCGCTCGAGGCGGGTCTGCTCGATGCCGACCCGGCCAGCCTGCGTGCCACCGGCCGCGGGATCGACTTCCTCAACGACCTGCAGGCCTTGTTCCTCCCCGAAGACTGAGCCCGCGCGGGCAACCCGATCTTCCTGGCCGCTCCGCGCATCGGCTCGGGCGCGCCTCCCGGTGCTCGTCTGCGTTTGCACTACAATAGGGCGTCTTGCCGCGACGCACCAAACCAATGCGCCCAGCTACGGTGCACGATATTGGGCGGCGCGCTAAGTCCCTGAATTGGCTTGCCCCAACACGGGGCGTTTGGCCTCTGGCGATGGCACGGTTTCTGCTATACCTGCCGGCAGCCGAAGCCTTGCTGTACAGCCGGGGCTTTCGCGGACAACCTTTCAATCGCTTACCGAAGCAACCAGGAGAGCCCGAATGGCGAGCGTCGCAGACGTGATGAAGATGGTGACGGACAACGAGGTCAAGTTCGTCGACTTCCGCTTTACCGATACCCGCGGCAAGGAACAGCACGTGTCGGTGCCGGTGAGCGCCTTCGACGAGGACAAGTTCGAGAACGGCCACGCCTTCGACGGATCTTCGATCGCCGGCTGGAAGGGCATCGAGGCATCCGACATGCTGCTGATGCCCGATCCGTCCACCGCCAACATGGACCCCTTCCGCGAGGAGCCCACCCTCATCCTGTCCTGCGACGTGCTCGAACCCCACGACCGCAAGGCCTACTCGCGTGATCCGCGCTCGCTCGCCAGGCGTGCCGAGGCCTACCTGAAGGCCAGCGGCCTGGGCGACACCGCCTACTTCGGACCCGAGCCCGAGTTCTTCATCTTCGACTCGGTCACCTGGAACGTCGACATGTCGGGCTGCTCCGTCAAGATCAACTCCGAAGAGGCTCCCTGGAGCACGGGCAAGGATTTCGAAGGCGGCAACCTCGGCCATCGTCCGGCGGTCAAGGGCGGCTACTTCCCCGTGCCCCCGGTCGATTCCTTCCAGGACATGCGCTCCGAGATGTGCCTGCTGCTCGAGCAGATGGGCATCCCCGTCGAAGTGCACCACCACGAAGTGGCCGCCCCGGGACAGTGCGAGATCGGCACCAAGTTCTCCACGCTGGTGCAGCGCGCCGACTGGCTGCA
>JBILUW010000069.1:0-15488 GCA_044370795.1 Burkholderiaceae bacterium | reverse complement strand
GATGCGCGCGCGCAGCGCGACGGCGCTGCCCTGGAGGCGCTGCGCCAGGAGGTCGGTCAGGCGCGAAGCGGGCTGCTCGATCGCATCGGCCGGCTGCTCGATGTCGACCGTGATGCGTCGGCGGCGGCGGCCGAGGTGCGCCGCCTGATGTTCCTCGACAAGCTGCTCGAGGAGATCGAACTCGCCGACGAGGCCCTCGCCGGTCTCTGAGGAAACGCCGATGGCCCTGCTCCAGATCTCCGAACCCGGGATGTCCCCCGAGCCGCACCAGCGGCGGCTCGCCGTCGGCATCGACCTGGGCACCACCAATTCGCTGGTTGCGGCGGTGCGCAACTCGGTGGCCGAGGTGCTCGACGACGAGGCCGGGCGCTCGCTGCTGCCCTCGGTCGTGCGCTACCGCGACGACGGCTCCGTCGAGGTCGGCCATGCGGCCGCCGCGCAGGCCGCGGCCGATCCGCGCAACACCATCGTCTCGGTCAAGCGCTTCATGGGTCGCGGCACCGACGATGCGCGGCGCATGCGCACGCCCTACGAATTCGCCGATGCGCCGGGCATGGTGCGGTTGCGCACCCGCGCCGGCGAGCTCAGCCCGGTGGAGGTCTCGGCCCAGATCCTGCGGGTGCTGCGCGAGCGCGCGGAAGGCGCGCTCGGCGGCGATCTGGTCGGCGCGGTGATCACGGTGCCGGCCTACTTCGACGACGCGCAACGGCAGGCCACCAAGGACGCCGCGCGCATCGCCGGCCTCGACGTGCTGCGCCTGCTCAACGAGCCCACCGCGGCGGCCGTGGCCTACGGTCTCGACAACGCCGCTGAGGGGCTCTACGCGGTCTACGATCTGGGCGGCGGCACCTTCGACATCTCGATCCTGCGGCTGAGCCGCGGCGTGTTCGAGGTGGTGGCCACCGGGGGCGACAGCGCGCTGGGTGGCGACGATTTCGATCGGCGCATCGTCGGCTGGGCGCTGCGCGAGACCGGACTGGGTGGCGCGCCCGACGGATTGCCGGATGCCGAAGGCGACCACCGGATCGACGCCGCGCTTGGCGCCGGTGCGATCGACGCGCACGACCTGCGCGCGATGCTCGACGCCGCCCGGCGCGCCAAAGAAGCGCTCAGCGACGCGCCCTCGACCACCTTCTCGGTACAGCTTTCCGGTGCCACCCGGGTCAGCCTGCCGCTTACCCGCGAGCGCTTCGAGACCCTGACCCGCGATCTGCTCGACCGGACGCTGACAGTCACGCGCCGCGCGTTGCGCGATGCGAAGGTCGGCCCGGGCGAGATCGCCGGCACGGTGCTGGTTGGCGGCGCCACGCGCATGCCGCAGGTGCGTGAGGCCGTCGGCGCGCTGTTCGGCCGTCCGCCCGAGACCAGCCTCGATCCCGATCGGGTGGTGGCACTGGGTGCCGCCATCCAGGCCAACATGCTTGCCGGCAACCGAACCGCCGACGATGACTGGCTGCTGCTCGATGTGATCCCGCTGTCGCTGGGTCTCGAGACCATGGGCGGCCTGGTCGAGCGCGTCATCGCGCGCAACGCCACCATCCCGGTGTCGCGCGCGCAGGAGTTCACCACCTATCGCGACGGCCAGAGCGCGATCGCCATCCACATCGTCCAGGGCGAGCGCGAACTGGTGGCCGATTGCCGCTCGCTGGCGCGCTTCGAGCTGCGCGGCATCCCGCCGATGGCCGCCGGCGCGGCGCGCGTGCGCGTCACGTTCCAGGTCGATGCCGACGGGCTGCTGTCGGTGGCCGCGCGCGAACTCACGAGCGGGGTCGAGTCGTCGATTGTCGTCAAGCCTTCGTACGGGCTCTCCGACGACCAGATCGCCACCATGCTGCAGGCGTCGTTCGGCAATGCGCAGTCCGACATGCGCCTGCGGGCGCTGCGCGAGCAGCAGGTCGAGGCCGACCGCCTTCTGGAGGCCACGGCGGCTGCGCTGAAGGCCGATGCCGATCTGCTCTCCGGCGAGGAGCGCGTCGCGCTCGATGCCCAGGTCGAGCGGCTTGCGAGCGCTCGCGAAGGCGATGATGTGGCAGCGATCCGCGCGGCGATCGAGGCGCTGGCCCGTGGCACCGATCCGCTCGCCGAACGCCGGATGGACAGGGCGATCGCGCAGGCGCTCACCGGTCGCCGGATCGGCGACATCGACGCTGCGGCGCCGCGCTGAACGCGCAGCCCGTCCGCTCCCGACTCTCGGCGTGCGCGCCCGGCGTCGTTTCCTCCAACCCCATGGCCGCGTCCGCAAGCGGCCCGCAGCAGCCCCGCCACCATGCCTGTCGTCAAGATCCTTCCCCATGAGTCGCTGTGCCCGCAGGGTAGCCGCTTCGAGGTGCCCGAGGGCACCGTGCTATGCCGTGCGATGCTCGAGCATGGCATCGAGATCGAGCACGCCTGCGAACTGTCGTGCGCCTGCACGACCTGCCACGTGATCGTGCGCGAGGGCGGCCGCTCGCTGTCGCCTGCCACCGACGAGGAAGACGACATGCTCGACAAGGCCTGGGGCCTGACGGCACAGTCGCGGCTGTCGTGCCAGGTCCGCGTCGAGTCGGCCGATCTGGTCGTCGAGATTCCCCGCTACACGATCAACCATGCCCGTGAGGATCACTGAGATGCGCTGGACCGACGTCAACGACATCGCGATCGCGCTCGACGAGGCGCACCCCGAGGTCGACCCCACGGCCTTGCGCTTCACCGATCTGCACCGCTGGGTGACCGCGCTGCCAGGTTTCGACGACCTGCCGGGCCGCTCGAACGAAAAGATCCTCGAGGCCATCCAGCAGGCCTGGATCGACGAGCGCGACTGAGCGCGCCGCCCCTCATGCCGATCGATCCGGTCGTCCTGTTCTTCGCCCTCGGCGTTGCGGCGCGCCTTGCGCGCTCCGACCTTCGCCTGCCCGAGGCGCTGTACGAGACGCTGTCGGTCTACCTGCTGCTGGCCATCGGGCTCAAGGGCGGCGCCGAACTCGCGCGCCAGTCGATCGCCGCCATCGCGCCGGTCGCGCTCGCCGGCATCGCGCTCTCGGCGCTCCTGCCGCTGCTCGCCTACCCGGTGTTGCGGGTCGCGGGGCGCCTTGCCCGGCCCGACGCAGCCTCGATCGCCGCGCACTACGGTTCGGTGTCGGTGGTCACTTTCGCGGTCGCCCAGAGCGTGCTCGGGCGCGCCGGCGTCGAGGTCGAACCGCAGATGGCGGTGCTGGTCGCGCTGATGGAGGCACCCGGTATCGTCGTGGGCATCCTGCTGGCCAAGCGCGGCGATCTCGGGGCGGTGGGCTGGGGCCGGCTCGCGCACGAGACGCTGTTTGGCAAGGCGGTCTACCTGCTGCTTGGCGGTCTGCTGATCGGTGTGATCGCCGGGCCCGACGGGCTGGCTCCCGTCAAGCCGCTCTTTGGCGACCTGTTCAAGGGCGTGCTGTGCCTGTTCCTCCTTGAAATGGGGCTGGTAGCCGGCAGCCGGCTCGCCGACCTGCGACGGGCGGGGCCCTTCCTGATCGCGTTCGGTCTGGTCACGCCGCTGGTCTTCGCATCGATCGGGCTGGCGGTGGGCGCCGCGCTGGGGCTGACGGTGGGCAGCGTCGCGCTGCTGGCCACGCTGTGCGCGAGCGCCTCGTACATCGCGGCGCCCACCGCGATGCGCATCGCCGTGCCGCAGGCAAACCCCGCGCTGTCGATAGGCGCCGCGCTGGGCGTGACCTTCCCGTTCAACGTGACGATAGGCGTGCCGCTCTTCCTGTGGGCGGCCAGGCAGCTGACCTGACCGGCGCCTCGCCATCGATCCCAGGAGTCCTTACTTGCTCGACACCCATCCCCGCAAGCTGCTCGTGATCATCTCGGAAGGCGTGCTCGAGCGTCAGCTGATCGGCGAGGCGCGCGCGCTCGGCGCGCTCGGCTACACCGTGACCGACGTGCGCGGCGGCGGCGCCCATGGCGATCACGACGGCGAGTGGGACGCCGATCGTTCGATCGAGCTGCAGCTGATCTGCAGCGACGAGGTGGCTCGCCGCATCGCCACGCACGTGCTCGAGCGCTACGCGCCGAACTACCGCGTGGCGGTCTATGTGGCCGACGTCGGGGTGTTCCGGGCCGAGCGTTTCTGAAGCGCGCCCAGCCACAGCATCCCCACGAAGCCGAGCACCGATACCGCGGTCAGGGCCTCGAGTGCGATCGCGTGGCCGAAGCGCTCGATCAGGGCCGCGTAAGACATCGGCGCGAGCGCGCCTGCGACCAGTCCGGGCGCGGCCACCTTGCCCAGCGTGGCCGCGTAGCCGGCCCGGCCGAACATCTGCAGCGTGACGCTGCCGCGCACGATCGTGATCAGGCCGTTGGAGGCGCCGTAGATCATGCAGCCGATCGACACCAGCATCAGGCTGGGCGCCGAGAGGTCCATCACCAGCAACCCCAGCGGCAGCATCAAGGTCGAGACCAGCCCGACCGTGATCGGACCGAGGAAGCGCTGCAGCGACAGTTCGACGAAGCGCGCGGCCACCTGCGCGACCCCCTTCATCGAGGCCAGCGCGATCGCGGCGCCAACCGCCAGACCCAGCGACTCGAGCAGCCTGGGCAGGTGCGCCGACAGCGCCCCGAACACGAAGCTGTGCGCGGCCAACAGCGCCGAGAGCGCGAGCAGCGCGCGGCCGCGCAGCGCGTCGTCGAGGCTGCCACGGTCGGCCGTCGCGTCGGTGGTTGCGGGCGCAACCATCCCGCCCGCCGCGGCATTCGTGCCGCCGGTGCTCGTGGGCGCGAGGAAGCGGTGGTGCAGCGGCACGCACAGCACCAGGTTCATCACGGCGTACGCGAGGAAGGCGCCGCGCCAGCCCCAGTGGCCAGCCAGCCAGTGGCCCAGCGGCCAGAAGAAGGTCGAGGCCAGCCCGCCCCACAGCGTGACCACCGAGATCGCGCGGCGCGCGCCGGCGCCCGTCATCCGCGCGAGCGCCGAGAAGGCGCTCTCGTAGAGACTGGCGCGCATCGCCACGCCCAGCAGCGTCCAGGCCGCGACGAGGTGAACCGGATGGCTGGAGGCGGCCAGACCGAGCAGACCGACCGCGATGCCGATCGAACCCAGCGTCATGACCCGTCGCTCGCCGTGCCGCTCGGCCAGCTCGCCCATGCGCCGCGACACGAGGCCCGAGACCAGCATCGCCCACGAGAACGCGCCGTAGACCAGCGTGATGCTCCAGCCGGTGTCGGCGGCCATGACGGCGAACAGCACCGCCGAGCTGTAATAGGTGCTGCCCCAGCCGACGATCTGGGTGATGCCCAGCGCGGTGATGGCGTGCCGGACCACGCCGCCTACTCGTGCTTGAGCGCGGGAAACAGGATCACGTCGCGGATGTTCGGGCTGTCGGTGAGCAGCATCGCGAGACGGTCGATGCCGATGCCGCAGCCGCCGGTCGGCGGCATCCCGTACTCGAGCGCGCGGACGAAGTCGGCGTCATAGAACATCGCCTCCTCGTCGCCGGCCTCCTTGGCGCGCACCTGGGCCTGGAAGCGTGCGGCCTGGTCCTCGGGGTCGTTGAGCTCGGAGAAGCCGTTGGCGATCTCGCGGCCGGTGATGAAGAGCTCGAAGCGCTCGGTGATGCCGGGCCGGGTGTCGGAGGCGCGCGCCAGCGGCGAGACCTCGACCGGATAGTCGATGATGAAGGTGGGCCGCCAGAGCTGGCTCTCGGCGACCTCCTCGAACAGCGCCAGCGCCAGCGCGCCGGCCCCGGCCTCGCGGTGGCGCGCGTCGTCGGTGTCGACGCCCAGCCGCGCGACCTCGGCGCGCAGCCAGTCGGCGTCGTCGAGCGGTGCGCCCGCGTACCGGGGCGCGTAGCGAACGATGGCCTCGGCGATGGTCAGGCGGTCGAAGGGCGCGCCCAGATCGAGTTCGCGGCCCTGGTAGACGAGCGAGGTGGTGCCGGCGGCGGCCATCGCGCTGTCGCGGATCACGGCTTCGGTGAAGTCCATCAGCCACCGGTAGTCGGTGTAGGCCGCGTAGAACTCCATCATCGTGAACTCGGGGTTGTGCCGCGGGCTGATCCCCTCGTTGCGGAAGTTGCGGTTGACCTCGAACACCCGCTCGAAGCCGCCGACGATCAGCCGTTTCAGGTAGAGCTCGGGCGCGATGCGCAGGTACATGTCCTGGGCGAGCGCGTTGTGGTGGGTGACGAAGGGCTTGGCCGCGGCGCCGCCCGGGATCGGATGCAGCATCGGGGTCTCGACCTCGAGGAAGCCGTGCCCGGTCATGAAGGTGCGGATCGCCGCGACCATGCGGCTGCGCGTGACGAAGGTGCGGCGGGTGTCGGGGTTGACGATGAGGTCGACGTAGCGCTGCCGGTAGCGGGTTTCCTGGTCGTGCAGGCCGTGGAACTTGTCGGGCAGCGGGCGCAGCGACTTGGCCAGCAGCCGCACCGACGAGCAGCGCACCGAAAGCTCGCCCTTCATGGTCTTGAACAGCACGCCTTCGGCGGCGACGATATCGCCAAGGTCCCAGTGCTTGAACGCCTCGTGCGCGACGCTGCCCACGCCCTCGTCGTTCATCCAGAGCTGCATGCGTCCGGTGGCGTCCTGGATGGTGCCGAAGCTCGCCTTGCCCTGCACGCGCTTGAGCATCAGCCGGCCGGCCAGCGAGACCGTCACGGCGGCCTGCTCGAGTTCCTCGCGGCTGAGCGCCTCGTGCTGCTGCAGCAGCGCCGCGGCGCGATCGGCGGGCGCGGCGTCGTTGGGGAAGGCCGGCCCGGTTTCGCGCAGCCGCGCGAGCTTGGCGCGGCGCTCGGCGATGATGTGGTTCTCGTCGTCGTGCGCATCGGCGCCGGGCTGGGGTAGGGCGGGGGTCGGCTCGCTCATGGGAATCCCGGGGTCAGACGCCCTGCTTGAGGCTGGCGAAGATGAAGGGGTCGAGATCGCCATCGAGCACGCTGCGCGTGTTGCTGATCTCGACGTTGGTGCGCAGATCCTTGATGCGCGACTGGTCGAGCACGTAAGAACGGATCTGGTGGCCCCAGCCGATGTCGGTCTTGCTGGCCTCGACCTTGTCCTGCTCGGCGCGGCGCTTGCGCAGTTCGAGCTCGAACAGCCGCGCGCGCAGCATCTTCATGGCCTCGTCCTTGTTGCGGTGCTGCGAACGGTCGTTCTGGCACTGCACGACGAGGTTGGTGGGCAGGTGCGTGATGCGTACCGCCGACTCGGTCTTGTTGACGTGCTGGCCGCCGGCGCCCGAGGCCCGGTAGACGTCGATGCGCAGGTCGGCCGGATTGATGTCGATCTCGATGGAGTCGTCGACCTCGGGGTACACGAACACCGACGCGAACGAGGTGTGGCGCCCGCCGCTGGAGTCGAACGGCGACTTGCGCACCAGTCGGTGCACGCCGGTTTCGGTGCGCAGGAAGCCGTAGGCGTACTCGCCCTCGACCTTCAGTGACGCGCCCTTGATGCCGGCGGTGTCGCCTTCGGTTTCCTCGAGCACCTCGGTCTTGAAGCCCTTGCGCTCGCAGTAGCGCAGGTACTGGCGCAGCAGCATCTGCGCCCAGTCCTGGGCCTCGGTGCCGCCGGCGCCGGCCTGGATCTCCATGAAGCAGGGGTTGGGGTCGGCCGGATTGGCGAACATGCGACGGAACTCGAGCGCCTCGACCTGCTCGCGCAGCGCGGCGACGTCGGTCTCGACCGACACCAGGGTGTCGTCGTCGGATTCGTCGCGGGCGATGGCGAAGAGTTCGCGGGCGTCGGCCAGGCCGCTGTCGAGTTCGGTGATGCGGTGCACAACCGACTCGAGCAGTTTCTTCTCGCGGCCGAGATCCTGGGCGCGCTTCGCGTCGTCCCAGACGTCGGGCGCCTCGAGCGCGCGGTCGACTTCGATCAGGCGGGTGCGCTTGACATCGAAGTCAAAGATACCCCCGTAGTTCGATCACCCGCCGGCACAGGTCGGCAATGAGGGCGTCGAGGGCGTTCAGGCGTTCGGCTTCCATGGGCGATGTCCGGCGTCGGCGACGCGTGGGTGCAAAACCGGCCATTATAGGCGCCAGCCCCGCGCACACGGGCGTCAGGCCCACGCGCTCCAGGCGCGGCGATGCTGGCGGGTGGCGGGCAGCGTTTTGTCGGGACGGCGGCGGCGCGCGTCAGCGCCAGGAGGTGCTGGTCTGCGGCGCGCTGGGCGCGGTCGGACCCGCCGTGCGCTGCGTCGTCGGCGAGCCGATCCGGTTTTCGGCCGCCTGCGGGTCGATCCAGCCCAGCCGCCAGGCGAGCAGCGCGATCGCGGTGGCGCTGATGGCGCCCGCCGCGAAACCGCCGCTTGCGGCCACCGACAGCATGCGGCTCCAGGGCGAGCGCGGCCCGGCGGTCTCGCGTCGGATCGCGCGCCCGGCCGCGGCAATGTCGCGGCTGTGGATCTCGTAGGCGCCGGCCACCGCCGCCGCGTGCAGCGCCTGATCGGCGAGCAGGTCGATGCGACGCGGAATGCCCTCGGAGATGCCCGCGAGCACGCGGATGGCGCCCATCGAGAAGATCCTCGGCCCGTCGTAGCCGGCCATGCGCAGGCGCTCGTGGACGTAGTCGTGCACGTCGTCGCGGCCCAGTCGCTGCAGGCGCAGGTCGTGGGCAACGCGCTTGCGCAGCGGGCCGAGCGATTCGTGAGCGAGCCGCCGCGCGAGGTCGGACGGGCCGATCAGAACCAGCCGCAGTCCGTTGTCGGCGCCGCCGATGCCCTGCGCGAGCATGCGCAGGTGCTCCAGGGTTTCGGGCGGAGCGGTGTGCGCATCGTCGAACAGCAGCACCAGCTTCTCGCCGGAGATCACGCTGTGGTTCAGGCGGTCGCGCAGCCTCGCGCGCATCTGGCGCGGATCGTGCGGCGTCACTTCCAGGGAAAGCTTCTCGGTGAGGACGATGTCGAGGCGGCGCGGCGTGATCGTCGGGTCGGTGACATGGACCACGTGATAGCGCTCGGGCGGCAGCTTGCGCATCGCCCATTCGCACATCGTGGTCTTGCCCACGCCCGGTTCGCCGATGATGGTCACGACGCCGGTGCCGCGCGCAAGCACGCCCAGCAGCAGGCGCGCGAATTCGCCGCGGGCGCCCGGGAAGACCAGACGGCCGCCGGTGTCGGCTGGTTCGAAGGGCGAGTGACGCAGCCCGAAATGCTCGAGAAGCATGGGCTGGATTATCGAGGCCGCCTCGAGCGGCCGCCCGGAAATCGATCACGCCGGGGCCCAATGCGGTGCAACACCTGGGCGCTGGTGCCCGACGCGCCGCCTTCAGTCCTCGAGCACCCGCTCGACGATCAGCTGCAGCGACGATCGACCGCCCCAGTCGTTCCGGGCGATCCGGTAGGCCAGCCGGGCCTGCCGGCCCAGCGGGTCGGCGCGTCCGAAGGCAATTGCCGCGTACGATCGTCCGGCGATGCGCAGATCGAGGCGCAGGTGCCGGTCCTTGAGCAGCCGCTGACCGGTGACCTCGGCCTCGTCGACGAACAGCGGCGCCGGAAAACCCTGGCCCCAGACAGCCGCGTCGATCTGTCCGACCAGATCGAGATCGACCGACTCGTCGGCGAGCGAGCCGTCGGTGTCGAGCTGTGGCGAGAAGGCCTGCGGGTCGGCCAGCCGCGCCACTGCCTCGTCGAAGCACAGACGGAACTCGGCCAGGCGATCGGCGAGCACGGTCAGGCCGGCGGCCATCGCGTGGCCGCCGAAGCGCAGGACCGCGCCCGGCGCGCGCTTGGCCGCGAGGTCGATCGCGTCGCGCAGGTGCACTCCGGCAATCGACCGTCCGGACCCCTGCAGGCAGGCCGGGTCGCCCGCTGGCGCGAACGCGATCGCCGGCAGGTGGTCGCGATCCTTCAGCCGCGAGGCCACCAGACCGACCACGCCCGGGTGCCAGTCGGGCCGGAACACCACCCGCGTGCAGGTGCCCGCCTCGGTGTCGGCGGCGCCTTCGAAGGCCTGCTCGCGCATCCGTTCCTCGACGGCGCGCCGCTCGCGGTTGATCGCGTCGAGCCGGCCCGCCAGATCGCGCGCATGGTCCTCGTCGTCGGTGATCAGGCACTCGATGCCTACCGCGATGTCGGCGAGCCGCCCGGCGGCGTTGATCCGGGGGCCCAGGCCGAAGCCGATGTCCTCGCAACCGGCCTCGCGCCACGGGCGCGCGCAGATCTCGAACAGCGCCCGGATGCCGGCGTGCGCCTGTCCGGCGCGGATGCGGCGCAGACCCGCGGCCACCAGCAGGCGGTTGTTGCGGTCGAGCCGCACCAGGTCGGCGATGGTGCCCACCGCGACCAGATCGAGCAGTGTCTGCAGCGCCGGCTCGCGCCCGCCGGTGAACGCGCCGCGGCGGCGCAGCAGCGCGCGCAGGGCAAGCAGCACGTAGAACATCACGCCAACGCCGGCCAGGTGCTTGCTCTCGAACGCGCAGCCTGGCTGATTGGGATCGACGATCGCGCAGGCCGCGGGCAACTGCGGGCCCGGCAGGTGGTGGTCGGTGACCACGACGTCGATGCCCAGTTCGCGGGCCCGGGCCACCCCGTCGATGCTCGCGATCCCGTTGTCGACGGTGACCAGCAGCGCGGGCCGGCCCAGCCGGGGGTGTTTGGCGGCGAGGTCGACGATGGTGGGCGTGAGCCCGTAGCCGTGTTCGAGGCGGTTGGGCACCAGGTAGTCGACCGTGGCGCCCATCGCGCGCAGGCCCCGCACGCCCACCGCGCACGCGGTCGCGCCGTCGCAGTCGTAGTCGGCGACGATGAGCACCGGCTCACGGCGCGCGATTGCATCGGCAAGCCGCCCGGCCGCCTCGGCGATGCCCAGCATGCCATCGGGCGCGAGCAGATCGCCCATCGAGCCGACGAGATCCTCGGGGCCGGTCACGCCACGGCCCGCGTACACCCGAGCGAGCACCGGGTGCAGGCCGGCGCCGATCAGGCGCTCGCGCGCCCGCGGATCGATCGGCCGGGTGACGACGCGCGGGGAGGCCGTCGCGCTCATGACGCGCGCGAGCCCGGCGCGCGCTCGCGCGGACGAGCGCCGATCGCGGCCATCGGGTCGAACCGGTGCCAGAACCGCCATGCCGGCACCGCCGGGGCGACGATCTCGACCAGGCGCCGCTCGGCGGTGAGCACGACCCGCAGGCTGCCAGGCGCAGCCGCGCGCGCCGCGGCGAAGGCCGCGCTGCCCAGCCAGCGATCGAAGTCGGCCCACGCCTGCTGCCATGCCTGGACGTCGCCCAGGCGCCGCGGCACCCGCCATCGGTCGATGTCGACGAGCAGCGGCCCGCCGCCGGCCGCATCCGGCGCCGGGAAGGGGCGGTCGGGCTCGCTCAAGGCCCAGCCGGCGCACGCCGCCAGTCCGGCGAGCGCCTGGCCGGCGGAGACGATGGTGCCGGGGGGCGCCGCCGCGCGTGCCGCCGGCAGACGCGTGACGAAGCCGTCGAGCCAGAGTGCATTGACGGGGCGCAGGCCGCGCGCCGCCCGGGCGGCATTCACGGGGTGATCGTGCCAGCTCATCTGGACTTCGGTGAGCAGGCGCCGCCAGGCCCGGGCCGCCGGGCCCGCTGGCTGCCAGGCGATGACGTTGCGGCCGCTGGCCAGCGTCCAGGGCCAGGCGCGCAGCTCCCAGGGCGCGCCCAGCGCGAACCAGGCGTCGGGCGTGGGCCAGCGCAGCGCCAGGCCCGCCGCGTCGAACAGCGGCGCGACGGCCTGCGCCAGCGCTGCGGCCTCGTCCGCCGCCAGCTCGAGCTGGCCCGGATCGACGAGGATCGCGTGATCGAGCCCCAGGTGCAGATGGCAGGGCGTCAGGCGCCACCACGGCGGGGCCAGACCATGGCGTACCCCGGCCAGCCCTTCGAGGCAGGTGTCTTGCGGCACCGAGAAGCGCTCGCGCAGCCAGCGCTCGTCGGGCAGTTCGGGCACCGGGTCGCCGTCGATGCGCAGAGCGCGCGCGATCGCGCCGCGGGCGAGCAGGCCCTGCAGGGCACTGCGCGCCGGGGGCACGAGGCCGGCGTCGTCCGGCGCGGGATCGCCGGCCGCGCCGGCGCACAGCAGGATGAGTTCGTTCATGCGCGCGATCGGGACGCGGCGGATTCTATGGCAAACTCGGTTCGCCCCGCCCAGGCCCCCGCCTTGCCGCTCCCCTACGAACTCCAGATCGGACTGCGCTACACGCGCGCCAGCCGCCGCAGCGGCCGGCGCGACGGGTTCATCTCCTTCATTTCGGCCCTCTCGGTCGCCGGCATCGCGCTGGGCGTTGCCGCGCTGATCACCGTGCTGTCGGTCATGAATGGCTTCCAGAAGGAGGTCACCGACCGCATGCTGTCGGTGCTCTCGCACATCGAGGTCTACGGCCCGCCGGCGGGCGTGCCCGATCCAGGGCCGCTGGTGGCACGGCTGCGGGCTCATCCGCGGGTGGTCGGGGCCGCGCCCTTCGTCGCCGGGCAGGCGATCGTCGCCCGCGGCGAAGTGGTGCGCGGCGTGATCGTGCGCGGGATCGATCCTGCCCTCGAGCCCACGGTGGCCGATTTCCTCGCCGGGCCGTCGGGCCGGAAGCTCTCGGGTCTGGTGCCCGGCGAGTTCGGCCTGCTGATCGGTGGCGAGATGGCCCGCCAGCTGCTGCTGCAGGTCGGCGACCGGCTGGCGCTGGTGGCCCCGGAGGGCACGGCGACGCCCGCCGGCATCGTGCCGCGACTGCGGCAGTTCACCGTCACCGGCATCTTCGAGTCCGGCCACTACGAATACGACAGCTCGCTGGTGCTCGCGCACATCCAGGACGCCGCGCGGCTGTTCCGGGTCGATGGCGCGAGCGGCGTGCGCCTCAAGACCGACGACATGCTGGCGGCGCCGGCGATCGCGCGCGAGCTCGGCGCCACGCTGGGCGCCGACCACTACGTGCGCGACTGGTCGCGCGAGAACCGCAACTGGTTCGCCGCGGTGCAGATCGAAAAGCGCATGATGTTCATCATCCTCACGCTGATCATCGCGGTGGCCGCCTTCAATCTGGTGTCGATGCTCGTCATGACCGTCACCGACAAGCAGGCCGACATCGCCATCCTGCGCACGCTGGGCGCCAGACCCTCCGGCATCGTTGCCATCTTCGTGGTGCAGGGCTCGGTGATCGGGCTGCTCGGAACCGCGATCGGCGTGATCGGCGGCGTGCTGCTCGCCCTGAACGTCGATACCGTCGTCGCGGCCATCGAACATGCCTTCGGTTTTCAGGTACTGCCCAAGGGCGTGTACTTCATCAGCTCGCTGCCCAGCGATCTTCGGGGCGACGACGTTGCCGTCATCGGCGCCGTCTCGTGCCTGCTCGCGCTGCTCTCCACGCTCTATCCGAGCTGGCGGGCGGCGCGCGTGCGGCCGGCGCAGGCGCTGCGCCATGAATAGCCCGATGGCGGCGGGCGGCACCGCTCAGGCCAGCGTGCTCGCCTGCGAGGGGCTGGTCAAGCGCTACGACGAGAGCGGCCATCGGGTCGAGGTGCTGGGCGGCGTCGATCTCGCGGTGCAGGCCGGCGAACGGGTTGCCATCGTCGGCGCCTCGGGCTCGGGCAAGAGCACGCTGCTGCACCTGCTCGGCGGGCTCGACACCCCCACCGCAGGCATCGTGCGCTGGATGGGCGAGCCGGTGGCCGGCCTGGGCGAGGCCGAGCGCGGCGCTCGGCGCAACCGTCTGCTCGGTTTCGTCTATCAGTTCCACCACCTGCTGGCCGAGTTCAGCGCGCTCGACAACGTGGCCATGCCGCTGCGCATCCGGCGCGAGGCCGCCGGGCCCGCCCGGGCGGCGGCGGCCGAAGTGCTCGCGCGCGTCGGGCTCGCGCAGCGGCTCACCCACCTTCCGGGCGAGCTCTCCGGCGGCGAACGCCAGCGGGTCGCGCTGGCCCGCGCGCTGGTCACCCAGCCTCGCTGCGTGCTTGCCGACGAGCCCACCGGCAACCTCGACCGCGGCACCGCGCGCCAGGTGTTTGCCCTGATCGACGCGCTGTGTCTGGAGCTGGGCACGGCCTTCGTCATCGTCACCCACGACACCGAGCTCGCCCAGCGTGCCGATCGCCGCCTTGTGCTGCGCGACGGGCTGCTCGGCCCCGAGGCTTGCTGAGCGGCGGGCCGCCGCGTCACGGTTCGTCGGTGCTGATCGACACGCATTGCCATCTCGACGCCGCCGAGTTCGCAGGCGAGCCGGCGCGGCTGCGCGAGGCCGCCGCCGCCGCCGGTGTCGGCCTGATCGTGGTGCCGGCCGTCGAGGTCGGCAACTTCGATGCCGTGCGCGCCCTGGCCGCGCAGCCGGGCGGCGCCCGCTGCGTCTATGCGCTGGGCATCCATCCGATGTATGTCGATCGCGCGGGCGACGACGCTCTCGAGCGTCTGCGCGACGCGCTGCGGGCCTGCGCCGACGATCCCGCCCTGGTGGCGGTCGGCGAAATCGGTCTGGACGGTTTCGTGCCCGGGCTCGACATGGCCCGGCAGGAGCACTTCTTCGCCGGGCAGTTGAGGCTGGCGCGCGAGTTCGCGCTGCCGGTCATCCTGCACGTGCGCCGCGCCCAGGACACCGTGCTCAAGCACCTGCGCCGCTGGCGTCCGCAGGGCGGCATCGCCCACGCCTTCAACGGCAGCCACGTCCAGGCGCGCGCCTTCGTCGACCTGGGCTTCGCGCTGGGCTTCGGCGGGGCCATGACCTACACCCGCGCCCTGCAGATCCGCCGCCTGGTGGTCGACATGCCCGGCGAGGCGCAGGTGCTCGAGACCGACGCGCCCGACATCGCGCCGGCCTGGCTGCATCCGGGCCGCAACGAGCCCGCCCAGCTCGCGCGCATCGCCGAGGTCTGCGCCGAGCTGCGCGGCGAGTCGCCGCAGGCGGCCATCGCGCGCACCGGCGCCAATGCCTGCCGCGTGCTGCCGCGGCTGGCCGCATTCGCCGCGCCCTGAACCTTCCGGTCTAGGCCGCGCGCCGCGGCCCGAGGTCGGCGCAAGCGCCCGCATCGGCCCTGTGGCCGATCGCGAAACCGGCCGTGCCGCGCGAGCATCGGGTGATGCAGGCCGCAGGCAAATCGCCCCCGTGGTGGCGGATCGATCCGCTGCGCTGGCTGCATCCTGGCGCGGTGGTGGTGGCGGCCTGCGCCTGGGTGCAGCACTGGGCAGGGCCGCTGTCGCCCCACGCGCCCTGGCTGCTCGCGCTGGTCGCCGCGATGCTGCTGGTTCTGCGCGCCCGGCTGGCGGGTCGGGCGGCGCGCGCGCTGGCGCTGCCGCGCGGCGCGCGGCGCGTGACCGCCTCGCGGCTGGCGCGCGCCAGCCTGCTGCTTGCCGCGGTGGCTGCTGCCGCCAGTGGCTGGGCGGTGCTTCGGGCCCAGCAGGCGCTCGATGCGCGCCTGCCCACGGCGCTCGAGGCGGTCCCGCTGAACGTGGTCGGCGTGATCGACACCATGCCGGCATCCGCCACGCGCGGCTGGCGCGCCCGGTTGCGGGTGCAGGCCTGCGAGCCCGCGCTGACCGGCTGCCCCGTCGGCTCGCGGCTGAGCCTGCACTGGCCGATGCCGCCGGGCGCCGCGGCGGC
>JBILUW010000218.1:0-6663 GCA_044370795.1 Burkholderiaceae bacterium | reverse complement strand
GGGCGAGCGCTGGCGGCTCGTGGTGCGCCTGAAGCGCCCGGTCGCGCCTCGCAATCCGGGGCTGTTCGATGCCGAGCTGCGCGCCCTCGAGGAAGATGTGGCGGCAACTGGCGTGGTGGTCACGGGCGCGGGCGGTCGCACGCCGCAGCGGCTCGATGCGACCAGCGCTTCGCCCGGGGCGCTCATCGAGCGGGCGCGCACGGCGCTGCGCGCGGCGATGGACCGATCCCTCCACGAGGCCGGCCCGACGGTGCGTGGCGTGCTTGTGGCTCTGGTGGTCGGCGACCAGGCGGCCATCGAGCCGGCCTGGTGGGAGCGCTTCAACCGCACCGGCGTCGGGCATCTGATGAGCATCTCGGGTCTGCACATCACGATGCTTGCCGGGCTCGCGGTCTGGACAGTCCGCCGGCTGTGGCGGCTGCTCCCCGGGCTGCCCCGTCGCGGCGGGTCGTGGCAGCCGCTCGCGGCCTGGCTGACCGCGCCGCATGCCTCCTGGGTGGGGGGCATGCTGGTCGCCTTCGGCTACGCAGGCCTGGCCGGCTGGGGCCTGCCCGCGCAACGCACCTGCTGGATGCTGGCCGCCGCAGGCCTGGCCCTGCTGAGCGGCCGGGCCAGGTCGGTGCGCGACATCCTGTGCACGGCGGCGGCGGTGGTCTGCGTGCTCGACCCCTGGGCGCCGATGGCAGCCGGATTCTGGCTTTCGTTTGCCGCGGTCGCGGCCATCGTCTGGCATGGCGCGCGCGTGCGGCCCGGGGCGGCGCAGACCGCCGGCGAGCCGCGGCGCGCCTGGGGGCCGCGGGCGAAGTCGATGCTCGCCGAGGCAGGACGCTCGCAGGTTGCCGCCACCGTGTCGCTGCTGCCGCTCGGCGCGCTGTTCTTCTCCTCGGTCTCCCTGGTCGGGCCGCTGGCCAATGCGGTGGCCATTCCGCTGGTCTCGGGGCTGGTCACGCCGCTTGCGCTGGCCGGCGCGCTGCTGGCGCTGCTGCCGTTGCCGCTGGGAGGGTACGTGCTCGCGCTGGCGGCGCTGGCCACCGAGGGACTGCTGGCGCTGCTGCGGTGGTGCGACGCGTTCAGCTGGGCAGCGGTGGTGCTGCCCGCGCCGTCGCCCGCCGCCCTGGCGCTGGCAGTGCTCGCCTGCGCGGTACTGCTGGCGCCCTGGCCGGTGCCGGGGCGCGCCTGGGCCGCGGGCGGCCTGCTGCCGCTGCTGCTGGCGCCGGTGGCCGCGCCGCGCCCGGGCGAGCTCTGGATCACGGCGCTGGATGTCGGCCAGGGCATGGCCGTGCTGGTCGAGACGACGCAGGGCAGGCTGCTCTACGACACCGGGCCAGCCTGGAGCGCCGACAGCGATGCCGGGCAGCGTCTGATCGGCCCCTACCTGCGCAGCCGCGGCATCGATCGCCTGCAACTGATGGTGGTGTCGCATCCCGACAGCGACCATGCCGGCGGCGCGCTGTCGCTGCTGCGCCAGTTGCACGTCGAGCGCTTGGCCTCGTCGCTGCCGGCCGATCATCCCGTCGTGGCGGCCGCCGCCCGCCACGAGCCGTGCCGCCTGGGGGGAGCGTGGCACTGGGGCGACACGGCCTTCGCCTGGCTGCATCCGTCCGACCTCGAGCCACCGGTCAAGCGCGGCGCCGACAACGCCACGAGCTGCGTGCTGCGCATCGTCTCGCCGGCCGGATCGGTGCTGCTCGCCGGCGACATCGAGGCGGCGCAGGAGGCGCGCATCCTGCGCCGCTCGCCGGCCCACGACCTGCGCGCCGACGTCCTGCTCGCGCCGCATCACGGCAGCGCGACGTCATCGAGCGAGCCGTGGCTGGCGGCGGTGGCGCCGCGCTGGGCCCTGTTCCAGGTGGGCTACCGCAACCGCTTCGGTCATCCGGCGGCGCGGGTGCTGCAGCGCTACCACGACGCCGGCATCGAGGTCCTGCGCACCGACCGCGACGGTGCGGTCAGCATGCGGCTGGCCGCCGGCAAGGCGCCGCGCATCGTGCGCGAGCGCCTGGACGACGCGCCGTACTGGCGGTTGCGGGTCGATCCGCCGCCTGGCGGCTGGCAGCCTGGTCGGGCCGAGGCTGCGGGGGCTGCCGGGAGGCGGCCCTGATGCCGACCCTACTGGGCCGTCCAGCCGCCGTCCATGGCCCAGGCGGCGCCGCGCACCTGGTCGGCGGCCTCCGAGCACAGGAAGGCCGCCAGCTCGCCGAGCTGCTCGGTGGTCACGAACTCCCCCGAGGGCTGCTTCTCGCTGACCAGCGCCAGCCGCGCCTGCTCGAAGCTCACGCCCGACTGGGCCACCCGCGCCTCGATCTGCTTGCGCACCAGCGGAGTGAGCACCCATCCGGGGCAGATCGCGTTGCAGGTGATCGCCGTGCGCGCCGTCTCGAGTGCCACCACCTTGGTGAGGCCGACGATGCCGTGCTTGGCGGCCACGTAGGCCGACTTGTCGACCGACGCCACCAGGCCGTGCGCCGACGCGATGTTGATGATGCGGCCCCAGCCGCGCTCGCGCATGCCGGGCAGCGCGCAGCGCGTGGTGTGGAAGGCGGCCGACAGATTGAGCGCAATCACGGCGTCCCAGCGCTCGACCGGGAAGGTCTCGACTGGCGACACGTGCTGGATGCCGGCGTTGTTGACCAGGATGTCGATGGCCACCGCGGCGGCCTGCAGCCGCGCGAACATCGCCTCGATCTCGGCCGGCCGCGCCAGGTCGGCGCCTTCGAAGCGCACCTGCACGCCGTGCTCGGCCGACAGTTGCGCGCGCAACCGTTCGATCTCGGTCGCATCGCCGAAGCCGTTGAGCACGAGGTTGGCGCCGCGGGCGGCCAGCGCATGCGCGATGCCCAGGCCGATCCCGCTGGTCGAGCCGGTGACGAGTGCCGTCTTGCCTTTCACGTTCGAACTCCCTGATAGACTCCCGCGATTCTACAGGGGGGCTCCGCCGGCAATCGGCGCGCCGCCCCGCCACCCACGCGAGACCAGCCATGTCGATCCAGCGCCTGCACGTCGGACCCCGCCTGTCGGAGGTCGCCATTCACCAGGGAGTCGTCTACCTCGCCGGTCAGGTCGCCGAGGACCCTTCCCAGGACATGCGCGGCCAGACCGCCCAGGTCCTCGCTGCCATCGACAGCCTGCTCGCGCAGGCCGGCAGCAGCAAGGCGCACATCCTGCAGGCCACCATCTTCGTCACCTCGATGGACGAGTTTCCCGCCATGAACGCCGTCTGGGATGCCTGGGTCGTGCCCGGTCAGACGCCGCCGCGGGCCACCGTTCAGGCGGCGCTCGCGCGGCCCGAGTATCGGGTCGAGATCAAGGTCATCGCCGCTCAGGCCTGACCGGCCGGCCGCGCCCGGGCGGGCGCCGGGCGACGTGCGCGTGCATGGCGGGCCTGTCGCTCAGCGCCAGCCCACCCTGTCCACGATCCGGGCGGCGCTCACCTGCGCGCGTCCGATCTGCGCTACCGGCAAGGCGTCCTGGCGGAACTTGCCCAGGCTTTCCAGCGCCGGGTTCGATACCCGCACCGAACTCACCACCGGCCACTCGTTGTTGCCGTCGGCGAACATGCGCTGGGCTTCGTCGCTGGCCAGATACTCCAGGAACTTCGCTGCCGCCTCCGGATGCGGCGCGTGCCGGGCGATGCCCCCGCCCGAGACGTTCATGTGCACGCCGTGGCCGGCCTGGTCGGGCGCGATGATGCCGATGCGGGCCACGATGTCGCGGTCCTCGGCGCGCTCGGAGCGCATCAGGCGCGCCAGGTAGTAGCTGTTGGCCAGCGCCACCCGGCACTCACCGGTGGCCACCGCCTTGATCTGGTCGGTGTCGCCGCCCCGCGGAGTCCGCGCGAAGTTGGCCACCACGCCGCGCGCCCACTGCTCGGCAGCGGCCTCGCCCTTGTGTTCAGCCAGGGCGCCGATCAGCGACAGCATGTAAGGATGCACGCCCGAGCGCGTGCAGACCTTCCCCTTGAGGGCCGGCTGGGCCAGATCGGCGTAGTTGCGTACCTGATCGGGCGCGATGCTGGCCTTGTGGTAGACGATCAGCCGGGCGCGCGTCGAGTAGGCGAACCATTCGCTGCCCTTGCCGTCGTCCTTGCCGCGCAGGTGCGCGGGGATGCGGGCTTCGAGCAGGGGCGAGCGCAGCGGCTGGAACAGGCCTTCGATCTGCGCCTTCCAGAGCCGGGCGGCGTCGACCATCAGCACCACGTCGGCCGGACTGTTGCGTCCTTCGCTGCGCAGGCGCTCGAGCAGGGCTTCGTCGCCCGCCTCGATGCGCTGGATGCGGATGCCCGTCTGGCGGGTGAAATTGGCGTACAGGGCCTCGTCGGTCGAGTAATGACGCGCCGAGTACAGGTTGAGCACCTTGTCCTGGGCGGCGGCGGTGCCGGCAGCCACGGCGAGGGCGAGGGCGACAAGAAGGCGTGGTGTCTGACGTAGCGGCATGATGGTGATGCTGGTGGTGTGATTTCGGGTGAAACATGAAGCGCCCGACCTCGTCGGTCGCATGCCCGGGGGATGTTCGTCCACCGGACACTTGGAAGAATAACGCAAATGAGAACGATTAGCAATTACATTGCCCCGATGACCGTTCCCATGCCTGCGCCCCCCGGGCCGGCGGCTGCGGTCGGCGCATCGCCCGTGGCGCCCGCGCGGCGCGGGCTCCTGGGGCTCGCGGCTGTCGGTCTGCTGAGCGCTTGCGCTTCGCCGCCGGCGCGCCGCGCCGAAGCGCCTGTCGCCACGCCGGCGCCTGCCGTGCCGCCGCGCCGGCCCCGCCTGGCGATCGCCCTGGGCGGCGGAGCCGCTCGCGGCTTCGCGCATGTCGGCGTCATCGAGGTCCTGGAGCAGGCGGGCATCCGTCCCGATGTGGTCGTCGGGACCAGCGCCGGCAGCGTCGTCGGCGCCCTCTATGCGAGCGGCATGAGCGCCCGGGCGCTGCGCGAGGCGGCGCTCGGTCTGGAGGAGGGCATCCTGGGCGACTGGACGATCAGCGTGCGCGGACTGCTGCGCGGTCGCGCGCTGCAGGACGTGGTCAACCGCTGGGTCGGCGGGCGCCCCATCGAGCGCTTCACGCTGCCCTTCGGCGCGGTCATGACCGATCTTTACGACGGCAGCCTGCGGGTGGCCCGCACCGGCGACGCCGGCCTGGCGGTGCGCGCCTCGAGCGCGGTGCCGGGCGTCTTCGAGCCGGTGCGCATCGGCGCCCGAGAGTATGTCGACGGCGGCCTGGCGAGCCCGGTTCCGGTGCGGGTCGCGCGCGGGATGGGCGCCGACCGGGTGCTGGCGGTCGACATCGCCGCCCGGCCCCGCTTCCAGGAAACCGACTCGATTCCACGGGTGCTGCTGCAGACCTTCGCGATCATGTCGCAGCACCTGGCCGCCGGCGAACTGCGCGAGGCCGATCTGGTGGTCAGCCCGGCGGTTGGCGACCGATCATCGGCCGACTTCTCCGATCGCCGTGGCGCGATCGCCCTGGGCGCGCAGGCCATGCAGGCCGCGCTGCCGGCGCTGCAGGCGCTGCTGTCTGCCGAGCGCGCAGCCGGCGGGCCTGCCTGAAGCGGCGAAGGGGGGGGCAGCCTCGCCACGCGGTGCGGGCGGCCGGGATCGGAGGGGGCCGACGATGTGTGGCCGGCGCAAGCGGCGCGCCGGCTGGCCGGATCAGCGGGTGCCGGCGCCCGCCGTGTCGGGGCCGCGGGCCTGCTGCGCCAGCCGCTCGAGGGTGGCGCCCTCGACGCTGCTGCCGTCGGCGAGCACCCGCCTTGCGCCGTTGAAGCGCTTGCTCCAGTACTGCTCGTCCATGTGCTCGACGCGCACGCCGCCGCCGCGCGAGGGCGCGTGGACGAAGCGGCCGTCGCCGATGTAGATGCCCACATGGGAGAACGCACGGCGCAGGGTGTTGAAGAACACCAGGTCGCCGGGGCGCAGCTGCGAGCGGTCGATGACCTCGCCGGCCTTGCTGATCTCGTCGGCGCGGCGCGGCAGCGCCATGCCCACGGCCTCGCGAAACACATGCCGCACCAGGCCGCTGCAATCGAGCCCGGTGTCGGGCGACGAGCCGCCGAAGCGGTAATTCACGCCCAGCAGCGAGAGCGCCCGCAGCACCAGCTCAGCCGCCAGCGGCGAATCGGCTCCCTCGGCGCGCACCGGAGCGTGCGGCCCCACCACGGCAGCCGCCAGCGCGATGGCGAGCGCCATGGCGCGCAGGCCATGGCGGGGGCGGCGAAACGTCGGGCGGCCGTTCATGGGGCGCAAGGGTAGGCGAATCGGCCCGACGGTGTCAAAGTCGGCCCCAACCAGTCAGCGACGAGTAAGCGCTCGGGGCGACCATGGCGCCCGCAAGGAGTAGACACCACGATGGCCGAAGACCTGAAGGCATTCCACCGCCGTTCCCTCGAGGACCGCGAGGGCTTCTGGAGCGAGCAGGCGGCGCTCATCCACTGGCACCGCCCCTTCGAGCGCGTGCTCGACAACAGCCGCCCGCCGTTTGCGCGCTGGTTCATCGGTGGGCAGACCAACCTGTGCCATAACGCGATCGACCGGCACCTGGCCACGCAGCCCGACCAGCCGGCGCTCATCTTCGTGTCCACCGAGACCGACGAGGAGCGCGTGTACACCTTCGCCGAACTGCACCGCGAGGTGCAGCGGATGGCCGCCATCCTGCTCGAGCAGGGCGTGG
>JBILUW010000215.1:0-6825 GCA_044370795.1 Burkholderiaceae bacterium | reverse complement strand
GGCGAGCGCGACCCACGCCGCGTTGCTCGAGCGGCGCACCACCTGCTCCCAGTGGTCGATCTCCTGCGTGACGCCGCGCGCGGTGCAGGCCGCTGCCACCTCGGTGGCGTCGATCGCGTGGATGCGGGCGAGCACGCGCGCGGCCTCGCGGAACTGCGCGGCCGCATCGACCACGCCCGCGCCCGCGCGCTCGGTGAAGATGTCGCCGGGCGAGGCGCCGGGCAGGCGCGACATCATCAGGAAGGGGCCGCCGAACAGGGCGGTGTCGCCCGACCAGTGGCGCGGCTGCGGCGCCGGTATGCCGTGGCCCGCGAGCAGCTGCAGCAGCGGTACCTGGCGCAGCACGTCGAAGTTGTTGCGCGCGGCCACCCCGGCCGGCGGCATCTTGAGCACCAGCGGCTCGTCGGGCCGGCCCGGCGCGTGCAGCGTGAAGCCCACCGTGACCTGCGAATGCCCGCCGAGCGCGCGCATCGCGCTGACGTGTGCCGCCTCGCCGTGGCTCGCCCGGGCCCAGGCGAGCAGGCGCTGCGCGAGGTCGGTTTCCTGCGTGGACGCAGTTTCGGGAATGCGGTTTTCCATGGTCATGACAGCCAGCGCCAGCGTGGTAGCCTAACAGCGTTACGAGTTCCTTTCGCTACGCCATTCCTCAGGCAGCGACCATGTCCATCCTGCTCACCGAGCGGCTCGAGAGCGTCACCCACCTCATCCTCAACCGGCCCGACAAGCACAACAACGTCGACGCCGACCTCGCGATGGCGCTGGCCGACGCGATCGCCGCGTTCGGCGCCGACGAGTCCGCCCGGGTGCTGGTGATCTCCGGCGCGGGCGACGTCACGTTCTGCGCCGGCGCCAACCTCAAGGGCATGCGCGAGCTGTTCGCGCACCGGGTCACGCGCAGTGCCGGGCCGATGGGCTTTTGCCGGCTCGATCCCGACAAGCCCGTCATCGCGGCCATCAATGGCAACTGCTGGGCCGGCGGCATCGAGCTTGCCGTGTGGTGCGACTTTCGCATCGTCGACGAGCGGGCGCGCTTCGGGCTGCTGAACAAGCGCTGGGGGGTGTCGCTCGCCGACGGCGGCACGCAGCGGCTGGCGCGGGTCGTGGGTCTGGGCAACGCGCTCTACATGATCGAGACCGGCATGGAGATCGACGCCCACAACGCCTACCGGATGGGGCTGGCGCAGGAGGTCGTGCCGGCGGGCACTGCCGTGCAGCGCGCACTGGCGCTGGCCGAGCACATCGCCGGCTACGGCCAGGACGGCATCCGCGCCGACCGCCGGGCCGCCATTGCGGGCTTCGGCATGCCGCTTGCGCAGGCGCTCGAGCTCGAGGCCGAGCTGTGCTACGGCGCCGCGGTCACCGACGAGGCGATGGCCGGCATGGCGCGCTTTGCCAGGGGCAGCCGCCCCGAGCCGCCGCGGCCGGTCCACGTCAAGGCTCCCTGACCGGCTGCCAGGCGCACCGTGCGCAGCTATCCGCACGAGAAAGTCCGCCTGGACCTGTCGCAGGCGCAGCGCTGGCGCTCGCTCACGCTGGTGCAGCGCATCGAGCAGGGCGTGGCCGATCCCGGCCAGCCGGCCCTGGTCTTCGAGGGCCGGGCGCGTACCTGGGGTCAGATGCGCGAGCAGTCGCGCCGCATCGGCAACGCGCTGCTCGCGCTGGGTGTCGAGCCCGCCGACCGGGTCGGCCTGCTGTCGAGGAACCGTCTCGAGTACCTCGAGATCGAGACCGGCATCGCCGCGGCCTGCGCGATCATGGTCGCGCTCAACTGGCGGCTGCGCGAGACCGAGATCGCGGCCATCCTGCGGCGCGCCGGCGCCACGGTGGTCATCGCCGAGGCCGGCTGCGCCCCGGTGCTGCGTGCGCTGCAGCGCGCCGGCCATCTGCCCGGGCTGCGCGCGCTGGTCCTGATCGACGGCGAGCCGCAGGCAGGCGAGTTCGCGCTGCCGGCGCTGCTCGCGCAGGCTGCGGCCACGCCGGTGCCTTGCGAGCCCCACTTCGACGATCCGCACGAGATCATCTTCACCTCGGGCACCACCGGCCTGCCCAAGGGCGTGGTCTGGACGCTGGGCGGGCACTACTTCAACGCCCTGCAGCAGGTGGTCGATTTCCGGATGGGGCCGCTCAGCACCACCTACGCGATGATCGACCTGTTCTACATCGGCGGGCGCCACGACTTCACCTGGGCGGCGCTCTATGCAGGCGGCACCGTGCACATCAAGGCCTCGGGCGGCTTCAACGCGCGCGCCGCGCTCGCCTACGTCTGCGAGCACCGCATCAGCCATGTGCTGTGGGTGCCCACCATGATCTACGAGATCCTGCGCGTGCCCGATCTCGCCTCCTTCGACACCCGCGCGCTGCGCTCGATCATGTGCGGCGGCCAGGTGCTCGCGCCCGAGATCGTGCGGCGCATGCGCGAGGCCTTCCCGCACAGCGACTTCGTCCAGGTCTATGGCCTCACCGAGGGCGGCGGCAGCGTCACCTGCATGCCCTCGGCCGTCAGCCTCGAGAAGCCCGCCTCCTGCGGACGGGCCTCGCTGAACGCCCGCATCCGCATCGTCGACGACGCCGATCGCGAGCTGCCCGCGGGACTCGAGGGCGAGATCTGCGTGCAGGCCCCTTCGGTGAGCGCCGGCTACTGGGACGACCCCGCGCTCACCGCCGAGCAGATCGTCGACGGCTGGCTGCACACCGGTGACGCCGGGCACCTCGACGAGCAGGGCTATCTGTACGTGACCGGCCGCATCAAGGATCTGATCAAGAGCGGCGGGATGACCATCGCGCCGGCCGAGATCGAGGCGCTGCTGCGCACCCATCCCGGCGTGGCCGATGCGGCGGTGATCGGCGTGCCGCACGAGAAGTGGGGCGAGCAGGTCTGCGCGGTGGTCGAGCGGCGGCCCGGCGCGCAGCCCAGCGCCGACGAGCTCGTCGCGCTGTGCGCGCGGCACCTCGCGGGTTTCAAGAAGCCGTCGATCGTCGAGATCGTCGACGAGCTGCCGCGCACCGCGAGCGGCAAGCCGCAGAAGTTCGTGCTGCGCGCGCGCCTCGGCTCGGCCGCTTCGGCGCGCGCCGGAGCGGCCTGAATCCCAGCCTCACCCCGGAGCCGCCGATGCGCCTGACTGCCCACGACGAATACCCGTTCCACCAGCACCCCACGCCCTTCCACGTCCCGGGCACCTCCGACGTCCACTTCAACGACGGCTACTTCTGCGCCACGTTCACGCACGACTGCTACCTGGTGTGCGGCGTGCGGCTGCATCCGAACATGAACGTGATCGACGGCTTCGCCGGGCTGGCGCACGGCGGCGAGCAGCGGGTGCTGCGCACCTCGCGCGCGCTGCGCCCCAACGCTGGCGAGCTCGCCGTGGGGCCGCTGCGCATCGAGGTGCGCGAACCGATGCGGCAGGTGCGCATGACGCTGGCGCAGGCCGACGCCGGCTTCGCCTTCGATCTCGAGTGGCAGGCGCGCGGCGAGCCCTTCCTCGAGGCGCCCTACCGCTTCAGCAAGTACGGGCACCTCACCTACGACATGATCCGCTACACGCAGGTGTGCCGCACTCGCGGCACGGTCTGGATCGACGGGCAGGCGCGCGCCGTCGACGGCTGGGATGCCATCCGTGATCACTCCTGGGGCGTGCGCGACGGCATGGGCCCGGTCACCCGTCACGGCGGCATCGAGCGCGAGCCCGAGGAGATCGATCACCGGCGCTTCCGGATCTGGACGCAGTTCGCCACTGACCGCTATGTCGGCTACGTCAACACCCACGAGGACGTCGACGGCCGCACGCTCGATTTCGAGGGGCGGCTCGATTTCGCCGACGGCAGCAGCCTCAAGCTGGCCGCGCTGCGCCACGCGATCGTCTACGCGCCGGGCACGAAGCATCCGGCTTCGGCGCGCCTGGAGCTGCTCGATGCGACCGGCCGCTGGCGCGCGTTGCAATTGCGCAGCACCGGCACCCCCGCCGACGTGCAGGGGCTGGGATACTACGGCGGATGGCATGACGGCGGCAGCGCCGGCTGCTGGCGCGGAGTGGGGCCGGTCGTCGAGACCGACCGCTACCCGAGCCTCACCGGCGTGTCCTCGTCGGGCCTGAACCGGGTGGCTGCCGATCGGCGCATGGGGCCCACCGAATTCGCCTGCCGGCTCGAGGGCGAAGACGGCGAGCGCGGCATGGCGCACTTCGAGCACCACCTCTTCGGCGCGTATCGACCCTACGGCTTCGCGTAGCCCGCATCGGCCCGCGCGCGGCCCGCACGACGGAGCGGCACGATGAACAAGGTCCAGGGCCTGCACCACCTCGCTATCTGCACCGCCAACATGAAGGAGCAGATCACCTTCTTCACCGACAAGCTCGGCATGGAGCTGCAGGCGCTCTACTGGATGCACGGGGTGAAGAACACCTGGCACGGCTTTCTGCGCCTCAATGACGAGAGCTCGATCGCCTTCGTGTGCAACCCGGACGTCGCGGCGGTGCCCACGGTGCTCGGCCAGACCCACGCCGGCAATCCGGGCGCGCTGTGCGCGGCCGGCGCGATGCAGCACCTCGCGCTGAAGGTGGGCGACCATGCCGAACTGCTCGCGATGCGCGACCGGCTGCGCGACCGCGGGGTGCCGGTGCTCGGTCCGATCGACCACGGCATGTGCTGCTCGATCTATTTCGCCGGGCCCGAGAACCTGTCGCTCGAACTCAGCTACTCGCTCGAACCCATCGACGCCCGCGCCTGGATCGATCCCGAGGTCGTGAAACTCGCCGGCATCACCGACGAGGAGCTCGCGCGCTTCGTGCGCCCGGCGGCATTCCACGACCGCG
This sequence comes from Burkholderiaceae bacterium, assembly GCA_044370795.1. Taxonomy (GTDB): domain Bacteria; phylum Pseudomonadota; class Gammaproteobacteria; order Burkholderiales; family Burkholderiaceae_E; genus Quisquiliibacterium. Next base: position 2,014 of record JBILUW010000215.1, on the reverse strand, counting down.
CGGGCGCCGTGCCGCAGCCCGCGCTCGGCAGCGCGCCCGGCCCGCACATGAGCAACTACCCTCCCGGTCGCTACGAGCGGGTGCTCGGCCTGCCCGACGAGGCGGTGCTGAACTCGGTCGACAATCAGCCGCCGGTGAAGCTCGCGCGCTGAGCGGGGCGCCCGCCGCGCGCTCGCGATGCGCCCGTCCGGCGCTCAGTCCACCGGCAGATTCAGCGCCTGCACTTCGCGAATCCACACCGGGCCGTCCTCGCGCCAGACCTTCAGCGCTTCGGCGCGCCCGACGATCAGGTCGGGGATGCCCATGGCCTCGCGCATGGCCTTGGCCCGCGGTGTGTCGTTGCTTTCCACGGCGGCCTTGCCCAGCAGGTCGAGGATGGGCGCCGGTACCGATGCGTGCGCAACGAGTTTGATCGTGGCCTCGAGCCGTGAGGTCGGGCCCGAGAATCCCTGCTCGACCATCGTCGGCACGTCGGGCTCGCGCGGCGAGCGCACCTTGCCGGTCACGCCGATCAGCCGCAGCCCCTTGTCGCGCATCTTGGCGAAGGCCTGGTAGCTGCCGATCGAGACATCGAGCTGACCACCCGCCATGTCGATCCACATCGGCACCTCGCCCTTGTAGTGGACGAGCTCGAACTGGCAGCCGAGGTCGCGGTTCCAGTTGCCGGCGAGGATCTGCTGGTACGAGCCCTTGACGTAGTTGCCCATCATCGTGCGCTGGCGGCGGGCGTACTCGAGCATGCCCTTGAAGTCGCGGATGCCGGTGCGCTCGGTGGCCGCCAGCGCCAGCGGGCCCGTCGGAAAGATCGCGATCGGCGTGATCTCCTTGTCGATGTCGTAGGGCAGCTTGCGATAGAGCACGCGCGCCTGGAAGAACATGCCGGTGGAGCCGAAGGCCACCGTGTAACCGTCGGTCGGCGACTTGACCATCGCCTCGAGCCCGACGATGCCGCTGGCCCCGGGCCGGTTCTCGACCACCGCCGGCTGCCCGTAGCGGGCGGTCAGGTGCTCGGCGTACATCCGGGCGTAGTTGTCGGTGAGCCCGCCGGCGGGCGAGGCCACGATCAGCTTGATCGGCTTGTTCGGATAGCCGGCGGCCTGGGCCTGCGCCTGGCGCGCCGGCAGGACGCTGGCTGCGGCGGCGCCCAGGAGCAGGCTGCGGCGTGCGGGATTCTTCATCGTCGGTCTCCGTGGGGTGCGGGGCAGCGATACGTCGCCCCGTCGGCGCGGCGGTCGCGCAGCGGCCATCGTAGGAGCGCGGCGGCGCCAGTGGCCAGCGTGCGAGCCCGAATTCGGACGTCGCCACCGGCAAGCGGACCGTTTCGCGCCGGGCGTCGGGTCGCCGCCGACGGTAGACTCGGGCCGCCGTCTTGGCACGCCAGCGATCCGGGAGAAGACGATGGAGTTCGACGAGGTGATACGCGGCCGCCGCAGCATCCGCGGCTATCTGAAGAAACCGGTGCCCAGGGCGCTGGTGCGCGAGATCCTCGAGATGGCGATGCGCGCCCCCACCTCGCTGAACACGCAGCCCTGGAACTTCTACGTGGTGGCGGGCGAGGTGCTCGATCGCATCCGCAAGGGCAACGTCGAGCGCAACCTCGCCGGCGTGCCCGACTCGCGCGAGTTCCGCATGGGACCGGGCTACCAGGGCGCGCACCGGGAGCGCCAGATCGACATCGCCAAGCAGCTGTTCGCGGCGATGGGCATCGAGCGCGACAACAAGGAAAAGCGCCAGGACTGGGTGCTGCGCGGCTTCCGGCAGTTCGATGCGCCGGTGTCGATCGTGATCACCTACGACCGCTCGATCCATGGCAGCGACATCGCGCCCTTCGACTGCGGCGGCGTGGTCAACTGCATCGTCAACACCGCGTGGTCGCGCGGACTTGGTTGCGTGATCAACAGTCAGGGGATCATGCAGTCGCCGGTCGTGCGCGCCGAGGCCGGCATACCCGACGATCAGGTGATCCAGACCTGCATCGCGATGGGCTGGCCCGATCCCGACTTCCCGGCCAACG
>JBILUW010000214.1:0-6862 GCA_044370795.1 Burkholderiaceae bacterium | reverse complement strand
GCCGTCGGGCAGACCCATGCGGTCCATGGTGTGGGCGCCGTTGTTGACCAGCCCGCGGTGGTGCAGCAGCGCGCCCTTCGGAAACCCGGTGGTTCCCGAGGTGTACTGGATCATGACCGCATCGCCCGGCGCCACCGCCGGCAGCGCCACCGCGGCGCCATCGCCCGTCGCGAGGAAGTCGTCCCAGGCCGAGAGATCGTGGATGCCGCGCAGCTCGGGGCAGTTGGGCGCCACCGCGCGCACGGTGTCGAGCATGGGGTTGCCCCGGAAACCCGGCACCACGAACACCCCGGCCGAACGCGACTGCTTGAGCACGTACTCGACCTCGGCCGCCCGGAAGGCCGGATTGACGGTGACCAGCACCAGGCCGGCCATCGCGGCGCCGAACTCCAGGAGGATCCAGGGTGCGATGTTGGGCGCCCATACCGCCACCCGCTCGCCGGGCTGGTAGTGGCGCGCCAGCGCCCGGGCGGTGCGCAGCGCGTCGGCGTGCAGCTGCGCGTAGGTCCAGGTGCGCCGGGCGGCCGGATCGGGTGCGCCGATGACCAGCGCGATGCGCTCGGGCGTGGTTTCGGCCGCCCAGCCGAGCAGCCCGCCCAGAGTGAGGTCGCGAACAGGGGGTTGATCGGGGCCGCGGGCCACCGACAGCGTGGGGTTCATGAGGTCTCCTGCATGCGGCCGTCGAGGCGCGGCCTGTCAGCAGGAAAGCGTAGCATGCGGCCGGCTGCGCCCGGCCTGCCACCGGGCCGGGGCCGGGCTCAGGCCGCTCGCGGCCGCCGCCGCAGCAGCCGCGGCAGGCGCGCCAGATCGTCGATCCAGGTGAACACCGCCGGCACCACCAGCAGGCTGAGCAGCGTCGAGGTGACCAGCCCGCCGATCACGGCGATGGCCATGGGGGCGCGAAAGCTCGGGTCGGACCCCCAGCCCAGCGCGATCGGCAGCATGCCCGCGCCCATGGCCAGGCTGGTCATGAGGATGGGACGCGCGCGCTTGTGGCAGGCATCGACCAGGGCTTCGGTGCGCGCCATGCCCCGGCGGCGCGCCTCGATCGCGTACTCCACCAGCAGGATCGAGTTCTTGGTCACGATGCCCATCAGCATCAGCAGCCCGATCAGCGAGGGCATGGAGAAGCTCTGGCGCGTGAGCAGCAGCAGCACGAAGGCGCCGCCGATGGAAAGCGGCAGCGCGGCCAGGATGGTGGCCGGCTGCATGAAGTCGCGAAACAGCAGCACCAGCACCATGTAGATGCACAGCACGCCGATGCTCATCGCCAGCCCGAAGCTCTCGAAGAGCAGCTGCATCTCCTGGGTGTCGCCCTGCTCGGCCATCACCACACCGGGCGGCAGGTTGCCGAGCGAAGGCAGACGCATGGCTTCGGCGTGCAGCTCGCCGAGCTGGCGGGAGGCGAGCTCCACCTCGAGCACGACGTTGCGGCTGCGGTCCATGCGGTCGATCTGCGCCGGGCCGCTGTCGATCGACAGGTCGGCCACGCTGGCAAGCAGCACCGGTCCGCCGCGGCCCGGCACCGTGAGCCGCGCCAGCTCGGCGAGGTCGGCGCGCGAGGCGTCGGGCAGGCGCACTCGGATGGGCACCTGGCGCTCGCCCAGGTTGAGCTTGGGCAGGCTGGCGTCGTAGTCGCCGGCGGTGGCCACGCGCACCGTCTCGGCGATCGCTGCGGCGGTCACACCGAGATCGGCCGCGCGGGCGAAATCGGGGCGCACGATGATCTCGGGTCGCACCAGGCTGGCCGAGGAGCTCACGTTGCCGATGCCGCGCAGCGTGCGCAGGTCGCGCTCGACCTCGCGGGCCGCCGCCGCAAGCGCGGCCGCATCGTCGCTGCGCAGCACGAGCTGCATCTTGACGCCGGTGTCCTGGGGGCCGACCGTCAGGCGCACCCCCGGCTGATCGGCCAGCCGCTCGCGGATGCGCGCCTCGACCACCTGCTGCGTGACCGATCGCTCGGTGCGGTGCGAGAGCGCCAGCGTGAGGACCGCGCGGCGCGCCTCGGCTGCCGCGCCCTGGGCAAAGATGTCGCCCGAGGCGCCCCCGCCCACCGAGCTGAAGACCTGGCGCACATCGGGCACCTCGGCCAGAGCCTTGCGCACCGACTCGGCCGCGGCGAGCGTCTCGGACAGCGCGCTGCCCGGCGGCAGCTCGACCGTGACCAGCGTCTGGCCGCGATCGGCCGGCGGCACGAAACCGGTGGGCAGCAACGGCACCAGCGCCAGCGAACCGACGAAGAACGCCGCCGAGGCGAGCGCGGTGATCAGCCGGTGCCGGATGCACCAGGCCACCGCGCGCAGGTAGGCGCGCATCACCCAGCCGTCGGCAACCTGCTCCTGCGGCCGCGGCTTGAGCAGGTAGGCCGCCATCATGGGGGTGAGCAGCCGCGCGACCACCAGCGAGGCGAGGATGGCCAGCACCGCCGCCCAGCCGAACTGCTTGAAGAACTTGCCCGGGATGCCGGCCATGAAGGCCGTGGGCAGGAACACCGCCACCAGCGCGAAGGTGGTGGCGATGACGGCCATGCCGATCTCGTCGGCCGCCTCCAGCGCCGCCTGGAACGGGGTCTTGCCCATGCGCAGGTGCCGGGCGATGTTTTCGATCTCGACGATGGCGTCGTCGACCAGGATGCCCACCACCAGCGCGAGCGAGGTCATCGTTACCGTGTTCAGCGAATAGCCGAACAGAGACAGCCCCAGGAAGGCCGGCAGCACGCTGAGCGGCAACGCCGCCGCGCTGACCAGGGTGGCCCGCCAGTCGCGCAGGAAGGCCCACACCACGATGACCGCCAGCAGCGCGCCCTCGTAGAGCACGTTCATGGACCCGTCGAAGTTCTCGAGCACCGGCCCGCTGTTGTCGACCGCCACCGCGAACTCGACGCCCGGCTGGGCGGCGGCGAGCTCGGCGATGGCGGCCTTCACGCCATCGGCCACCGCCACTTCGCCCGCGCCGCGCGAGCGCATCACTTCGAAGGCCACCACCGGCTTGCCGTCGAGCAGCGCCATCGAGCGCCGCTCGGCGGTGGCATCGGCCACGCTGGCGATGCGATCGAGCCGGATGCGGCGCCCATCGGACAGCGGCAGCTCGAGCGCACCCAGCGCCTGCGCGGTGCCGACGGTGGCGATGGTGCGCACCGCCTGCTCGCCGCCACCGACGTCGCCCCGGCCACCCGGCGCCTCCTGCTGGACCTGCCGCAACAGCCGCGACACCTCGAGCGCCGACACCCCGAGCGCGGCCATGCGCCGCGGCTCGAGCTCAACTCGGACCTCGCGCAGCACTCCGCCCAGGCGCTTGACCTGACCGACGCCGCGCACCGCGACCAGACGCCGCGCGACGGTGTTGTCGACCAGCCAGGACAGCGCCTCCTCGTCGAGACGCGCCGACGAGACCGCATAGACCATCACCGGGCGGCCGGCCGTGCTCGCCTTGCTGATCGCCGGGTCGCGCAGGTCGGCGGGCAGATCGGCACGGATGCGGCCGACCGCGTCACGCACCTCGCTCACGGCATCGGCGGCGTTCTTCTCGAGCACGAATTCGACGCTGGTCGAGACCGTGCCGTCGAGGATGCGGGTGTAGACGTGCTTGACCCCCTGCAGGACCGCGACCGCGTTCTCGATCTTGCGGGCGACCTCGGTCTCGAGCTGCGCCGGCGCCGCGCCAGGTAGCGTGGCATCGACCGTGACCACCGGCAGTTCGATGTCGGGGAAGTCCTGGATGGGCGAGGCGCGAAAACCGATCAGGCCGGCCAGCGTCAGGAGGATGAAGAGCAGAACCGCTGGTATCGGGTTGCGGATGGAGTAGGCCGAGAAGTTCATCGCGGCGCCAGCTCAGCGGGCGTCGGGCGCGACGCTGACGCGGTCGCCGTCGTTCAGGAAGCCCGCGCCGGCCACCACCACCCGGGCCTGCGGCTCGAGCCCGGCCACGATCTCGATGCGCTCACCCATCCGGCGGCCGATGCGCACCTTGCGCTGGGTGACCTTGTCGTCGGCACCGAGCTCGAACACCAGATTGAAGCCGTCACGGACCACCACCGCCGCCTGCGGCAGCGTGAGCGCCGTCGCGGCACCGAACACAAACTCGCCGCGCGCGAACATGCCGGGCCGGGCCGTGGCCGCCGCCGGCAGATCGACGTAGACCAGGCCCTGGCGGGTCTGCGGATCGACCGTGGGCCCAACCATGCGCACCCTGCCCTTGAGCCGCTCGCCGGTGGCTGCCACCACCTCGACGCCCTGGCCCGGGCGGATCCGGCCGAGCTCCTCGGCGGTGACCTCGGCGCGCCACTCGAGCCGGTTGCGCAGCACCATCCGGAAGAGCTCCTGGCCCTGCGGCACCACTGCCCCCAGCGTGGCCGGCCGCGCCGACACGATGCCGTCGTCGGGCGCGAGCACCCGCGTGCGCGCCAGCCGCAGGCGCTGCTGCAGGACCTGGGCCTGAGCGACCTGCAACTGGGCGACGGCGATCGTCTCGGCGCTCAGGTACTGCGACACCTGCTGGGCGCTGAGCGCACCGCTGTCCTTGACCTCGCGGGCGCGCTCGGCGTTGGCCCGCGCCTCGGCGAGGCTGGCGCGGGCCTGGGCGGCGCTCGCCTCGGCGACGGCGAGGTCGGCCTCGACCAGATCGGGGGCAAAGCGCGCGAGCATCTGCCCCTGCCTGACGACATCGCCCACCGCTACGGGCAGATCGGCCAGCCGCAGACCGCCGATCTCGGCGCCGACCGAGGCTTCCTGCCAGGCGGCGATGCTGCCGTTGGCCGCGAGACGTTCGGGCCATCCGGCCCGCTCGGGCCGGGCAACCTTGACCACCAGCGCGGGCCTGGGCTTGGCGACCGCGCGCTCCTGGGCATGCGCGGGCAAAGGCTTCAGCAGCCCCGGGGTGCAGGCGAACAGGACGAGGGCGGCCGCAAGCGTCCGGGCGAACGGCTGGCGAAGACGCGGGGGCTGGATCATCGACGGACATCCTGGGGCTGCGGGGACCAGCCGCCGCCGGCCGCCCGATACAGGGCGATCCAGGCCTGGACCCGTTCGTGGGCGAGCGCAAGCAGCGCCGACTCGGCGGCCAGGGCGATGCGACGCGCTTCTTCGAGATCGACGTCGGAGGCAAAGCCCGCGACGCGGCGCGCTTGCACGCTACCCAGGCTGCGGCGGTAGGCGGCCGCCGCGACATCGGTGCGCTCGGTCTGGCGGGCGGCTGCTTCCAGGCGCAGCAGCGCCTCCTCGACCTCGCGTACGGCATCGCGCACCCGGCCGGCCCAGGCCGCCTGGGCGGCATCGAGCCGGGCCCGGGCGCTGTCGCGCGAGGCAGCGCGCACGCCGGCATCGAAAAGCGGCACGCTCAGGGTGGGGCCCAGCGACCACGTGGTGCCGCTGAGGCTAACGCCGGCGGCATCGAAGCGCAGCGGTCCGATGGCGCCGCTGATCGCCAGCCGCGGCAGGCTGCGCGCCGCGGCGGCATCGAGATCGGCCTGCGCGCCGACCAGCTCGCGCTCGGCCGCCGCGATGTCGGGGCGCTGGGCGAGCACCCGCGCGGGCACGCGATCGACGGCAAAGGCAGCCGGCGCCGGCAGCCGGGCGCTGCCCGGCGCGAGGCGCGCGCGCAGCGCCGGTTCGTCGGCGACTGTGAGCGCCACAAGAGCCTTGATCGAGAGTTCGCACTGCGCGCTGCGGGCCTGCAGCCGGGCGCCCTGCTCGGCAACGAGCGCCTGGGCAAGGTCGGACGCCGCGGGCGCCTGCAGGCCGACGGTCACGGCCCGCGCCGCCAGCCGGGCGCTGGCTTCGCGCGACGCGAGTTCGGCCCGCTCCAGCGCCATCTGGGCTTCACAAGCGCGCAGCGTCGCGTAACGCCCCGCGGTTTCGGCGGCGATCGACACTCTGGCCTCGTGCCAGGCGGCCGCCCGCGCCTGCAGGCGCGCGGCGTCGCCCCGGCGCGCGGCGTCGAGACCGCCGAAGAGATCGATTTCCCAGCTCGACTGCAGCAGTGCCGTGTCCTGGGTGCGCACGAACGGCGCGCCACCGAAGCTCACGGGCCCGCGCAGACGGGCCGCGCTGACGTCGAGGGCCGGTACGGCGGCCGCGCCCGAGCGCGCGAGCAGTTCGCGCGCCTCGGCGATACGGGCCCCAGCCTGCGCCAGCCCGGGGCTGGCCGCCTGCGCCTCGGCGATCAGTGTGGACAGCACCGGATCGCCGAACTGCGCCCACCAGCGCTCGAGGCTGGCGGGCTCACCGTCGTGGGCCAGCGGCGCCTGCCAGCCGGCCGGCGCGTCGCGCGCCGCCGCTGTCTGGGCCGACGGGACCGACACCGACTCCGGTGACGGCGCTGGCGCGCCGCCCATGCCCGCGCATCCTGCCACCATCAGGCCGAGCAGCGCAGCGGCGAGCCTGCCGGCGCGCGACGAAGACGGCACCGGGAGGCCGCTGATGGGGCGAGGAGCGGGTGGACTCGACACCCCGCCGATTGTACCGGCCCGAACGGGCCGGCCCCGGCGTCAGCCCACGGTCTCGCGCGCGATGATCTCGCGCTGGACCTCGGAGGTGCCGCCAAAAATGGTGTAGGCGCGGGCATTGAGGTAGCCCGCCACGATGGGCCGCGCCTCCTCGTCCAGGGGCGCGTCGGTGGCCTCGTGCAGCGGGCGCACCGTCTCCCAGACCAGCGCGTCGGGGCCGAGCAGCCGCACCCCGAGCCGGGTGATCGACTGGTGGATCTCGCTCCAGCGCAGCTTGAGCAGCGACGAGATGCTCCCGGGGTTCTGACCGACACGCAGCGCCGACATCACCCGCAGCTCGGTCATCTCGAGCGCCCGGATGTCGACCTCGATGGTCGAGAGCGCCAGCGCCAGGTCGGGATCGTCGAGCGCGCCCTCGGG
>JBILUW010000213.1:0-6872 GCA_044370795.1 Burkholderiaceae bacterium | reverse complement strand
CATCGACGGTGACGTCACCGCAAGCGGCTTCGCGGCGCAGTGCGTGGTGCAGGCGCGCGAGCGCTACGGTCGGCTCGACGTGCTGCTCAACAACGCCGGCATCACGCATGCCTGCGGCTTTCTCGAGCTCGACGAGGCCGACTTCGACCGCGTCCTCGCGATCAACCTCAAGTCCTACTTCCTGTTCGGCCAGGCGTCCGCGCGCGCGATGGTCGAGCAGGGCGGCGGCGGCGCCATCGTCAACATGTCGAGCGTGAACGCCATCCTGGCCCTGCCCGACCAGGTGCCCTACGTGGTGTCCAAGGGCGCGGTCAACCAGCTCACCCGCGTGATGGCGATGGGTCTGGCGCCGCACGGCATCCGCGTCAATGCGATCGGCCCGGGCACCATCGCCACCGAACTCGCGCGCCGCGCGGTGATGGGCTCGCCCGAGGCCCGCCACAAGCTGCTGTCGCGCACGCCGATGGGCCGTCTGGGCGAGCCCGACGAGGTGGCGCGCGTGGCCGTCTTCCTGGCGAGCGAAGACGCCTCCTACATGACCGGCCAGACCGTGTACCCCGACGGCGGCCGCCTGGCGCTCAACTACACGGTGCCGGTGCCCGAGGACGACTGAGGCCGGCCGGCGCCGCGCGAGGCGTATTGCGGATTTTCAATGCGTGCCCAGTGGCTGGTGGCGACACTGGCCCGCATGCCGCAAGCCGCCCATCCCGCTCCAGCCGCGCCGGCAGCCCCGGCCCTCGAAATCGACCACGAGCTGCTGGCCCGGTTCGGCGGCCGGGGGCCCCGATACACCTCCTACCCCACCGCCGACCGCTTCCAGGGCGGCTTCGACGGCGGCGCCTATGCCCAGGCGCTGCTCGAACGCGCAGCGCGGCACACGCCCCTGGGCCTGTACCTGCACGTGCCCTTCTGCCGCACCATCTGCTACTACTGCGGCTGCAACAAGATCGGCACCCGGCGCGAGGAGCATGCCCAGCCCTACGTCGAGGCGCTGGTGCGCGAAATGGATCTGGTCACCGCGCTGTCGGGCCGCGGCCAGCGCCTGAGCCACATCCATTTCGGCGGCGGCACGCCCACCTTCCTGCCCGATGCGGCCTTCGCCCGGCTGCTGGCGGCGATCGCCGAACGCTACACGCTGGCCGCCGACGGCGAGTACTCGATCGAGATCGATCCGCGCACCGTCACGCCGGCGCGCCTGCGCACGCTGCGCCTGCTGGGCCTGAACCGCGTGAGCCTGGGCATCCAGGACTTCGACCCCGACGTGCAGGCCGCGGTCAACCGCCTGCAGCCTTACGAGGCCACCCGGGCGCTGATCGAGACCGCGCGCGACGCCGGGTTCCAGTCGGTCAACGCCGACCTGATCTACGGGCTGCCGCGCCAGACCCTCGAGGGCTTCGCGCGCACGCTCGAGCTGACCATCGCCGCCGGCCCCGATCGGGTCGCGCTCTACCAGTACGCCCACCTGCCGCAGCTGTTCAAGCCGCAGCGGCGCATCCACGAAGCCGAGCTGCCCTCGGCCAGCCTGCGCGCCGAGCTCTTCGAGCTGGCCGCGCGCCGCTTCGCGCAGGCCGGCTACATCCATCTGGGCCTGGACCACTTCGCGCGGCACGACGACGAGCTCGCCATCGCGCAGCGCGAGGGCCGGCTGCACCGCAACTTCCAGGGCTACTGCTCCCACGACAGCGGCGATCTGATCGCGCTCGGGGTTTCGTCGATCTCCGCGATCGGCCCGGTGTACGCCCAGAACGAGAAGACGCTCGACGCGTACTACGCGCGGCTGCAGGCCGGCGAGTTGCCGGTGGTGCGCGGCATCGTGCTGGGCGACGACGACTTCCTGCGCCGCGACGTCATCCAGGCGCTGATGTGCGACTTCGCCGTGCGCTGGGGCGGCATCGAGGCGCGGCACGGGATCGATCCGCGCCGCTATTTCGCCGACGCGCTCGCCGAACTCGCCCCCATGCGCGAGGCCGGCGCCATCCGGATCGACGACGAGGGGGTCACGGTGCTGCCGCGCGGCCGGCTGCTGGTGCGCGCGGTGGCAATGGCCTTCGACCGGTTCCTGCGCCATCACGCGCCCTCGGGCGCCACCTACTCGCGGCTCGCCTGAACGATGGGCCCGGTGGGCGCGGTCAGCCGCAGCCGGCAGCGCGAGCCCCGAGCCGGCAGGCGCTAGCCCGCCGGCGGTCACGATCAGCGGTAGACCAGCACCGGAATCTTGCAGTGGGTGAGCACCTTCTGGGTCTCGCTGCCCAGCAGCAGGCCGGCGACGCCGCGGCGGCCGTGCGAGGCCATGAAGATGAGGTCGCAGCCTTCCTCGCGGGCCACGCGGATGATGGCCTCCCAGGGGCTGGGATCGAGGCGCACCAGGGTCTTGCACGGCACCGACGCGGCGCGCGCCTGCGCCTCGACCGCCGCCACCACCCGGGCGCCGACCTCGAGCGCGCTCTTCTCGTATTCGTCCTGCGTGTAGTAGCCCGCCACCGGCACCTCGGCAACGATGGGCGGCTGGTAGATCGGCTGGATGTTCAGCACGAACACCGAGGCGCCGTTCTCCCGGGCAAGCCCGATGGCGGCGGCGGCCGCGCCGCCTGACAGATCCGAGCCATCGGTCGGGACGAGTATTTTTCTGAACATGGGGGACTCCTGGTCCGGGCAACGATGCGCCGGCGGCTGCCCGGCTCGCCACCGACCCGGCCATCATCGGGCGGCACGCGCCGCCGGGCATTGATTTTCGTCTATCGGCGCCGGACGCCCCGGCCGCGCGGTTCAGAAGGCGAGTTCCAGCATCTCGAGCACGTGCGCGGATCCGGCCACCGGCCGGGGGTTGGTGGCGATCGGGCCGCTGCCGTCGTAGCGCGCGGCGATCGCCGGCAACGCGTCGCGGCCGATGCCCAGTTCGCGCAGCCGGGCAGGCAGCCCGAGCGCGCGCACGAAGGCGCGCATCGCCGCCGACGCGCTGCCCGCCCCGCCCAGCGCCTGCGCGACCGCCGCCTGGCGGCCGCGATCGAGCGGCTCGTTCCACTGCAGCACCGCCGGCAGCATCACGCACGAGGTGATGCCGTGCGGCACACCCCACGCGGCCCCCAGGATGTAGCCGATGCCGTGGCTGGCACCCACCGGCACGCCGCTGCCCTGCGGCAGGATGGACAGCCACATCGCCCACTGGCAGCGGGCGCGCGCTCCGAGGTTGGCCGGATCGGCGCGCACCGCCGGCAGCGCCTGCGCGAGCATCTCCATCGCCTGGCGCGCCAGCGCGTCGGACAGCGGCAGCGGACGCGCCGCGCACCAGCGCTCGACCGCGTGGTCCATCGCCCGCATGCCGGTCGACAGCAGCAGCTCGAGCGGGGTGTCCAGCGTGGCGGCCGGGTCGAGCACCACCGCCACCGGCACCGCCAGCGGGTGCCGGTACGACTGCTTGAGGCCGCGCTGCACGTCGGTGACGCCAGCGGAGTGGCTGAACTCGGCCGCCGACAGCGTGGTGGGTATCGCGACCATGCGCAGGCTCTGCGGATCGCGCGTCCAGCCGCTCGGTTCGGCGCCGCCCGCGTGGCGGCCCATCACGATGGCCGACAGCTGCTGCGGCTCGTCGATGCCGTACCAGACGCACTGGAGCATGACCTTGGTGGCGTCGATGACCGAGCCGCCCCCGACGGCCACCACCAGGTCGGCGCCGGCCTGCCGCAGCGCCCGGGCGCCGGCGATCACGGCCTCGCGCGGGCTGTGGGCCGCGATGGCGTCGAACTTGCCGGCACAGCGCTCGCCCAGCGCCGCGCACAGGCTGGCGACGAAGGGCCCGCCGGTGAGCGAGCGGGTGGTGGTGACGAACACCCGGCGCGCGCCGGCGCGCTCGACCTCGTCGAGCAGCGCACGGGCCGCCGGCAGTCCGTGGTGCACGCGCTGCTGCGCGAGCCAGTGGTGGGTTTGCGGCTGCATCGATCGGCCTCCTTCGGGCTATCCTTGCGCCCCGAGCAATCCTACCCGGAACCCGCCATGGCCGATTTCCTGCTGTACGAACAGAGCGGCGCCGTCGTCACCCTGACGCTCAACGATCCCGCCTCCCGCAATGCGCTGTCCACGCCCGAGCAGTGGGCCTCGCTGGTGGCTGCCGCCGATCGCATCCAGCGCGACCACACGGTGCGCTGCGTGATCCTGACCGGCGCCGGCAGCGCCTTCTGCGCCGGCGGCAACGTCAAGGACATGCAGGCCAAGGCTGGCATCGCGGCCGGCGACGCCTACCGGATCGGCGAGGGCTACCGCAACGGCATCCAGCAGATCCCGCTCGCGTTCTACCGGCTCGACGTGCCCACCATCGCCGCGGTCAACGGCCCGGCGATCGGCGCCGGCTGCGACCTCGCCTGCATGTGCGACATCCGCATCGCCTCCGAATCGGCGCGCTTCGCCGAGAGCTTCGTCAAGCTGGGCATCATCCCCGGCGACGGCGGCGCGTGGCTGCTGCCGCGGGTGGTCGGCATGTCGAAGGCGGCCGAGCTGACCTTCACCGGCGACACCATCGACGCGGCCACGGCGCTCGACTGCCGGCTGGTGTCGAGGGTGGTGCCGGCCGACCAGCTGATGGGCGCGGCGCGCGATCTCGCACAGCGCATCGCCGCCAACCCGGGCCCGGCGCTGCGCATGGCCAAGCGGCTGCTACGCGAGGGTCAGCACACCCGCCTCGACACGCTCCTCGACCTGTCGTCGGCCCTGCAGGGCGCGGCCCATCACACGGCCGAGCACACCACTGCGCTCGACGGCTTCCTGGCTTCGATGCGCCGCTGAAGGCCGACCGCCATGCCGACATCCTTCCGCGTCCAGGTTCTCAACCAGATCGCCTCGCTGGGCCTCAAGCGGCTGCCCGCCGACCTGTACGAGGTCGGCAAGGACATCGCCGAACCCGACGCCATCCTCGTGCGCTCGGCCGACATGCATGCGCTGACCATCCCGGCATCGGTGCGGGCGATCGGCCGCGCCGGCGCCGGCACCAACAACATCCCCGTGGCCGCGATGAGCGCGCGCGGCGTGCCGGTGTTCAACGCCCCCGGCGCCAACGCCAACGCGGTCAAGGAGCTGGTGCTTGCCGGCATGCTGATGGCCGCGCGCAACCTGCCGGCGGCGCTGCAGTTCGTCGCTGGCCTCGACCCCGCCGATCCGGCGATGGAAGCACGGGTCGAGGACGGCAAGAAGGCCTTCGCGGGCTTCGAGCTGGCCGGCCACACGCTGGGCGTCATCGGCCTTGGCAAGATCGGCTGCCTGGTGGCCGACGCGGCAATCCGGCTGGGCATGCACGTCATCGGCTACGACCCCGAGATCACGGTCGATGCCGCCTGGAGCCTGCCCTCGCAGGTGCGCAAGGCGGGCACGGTGGCCGAGCTGCTGCGGGCCTCGCACTTCGTGAGCCTGCACGTGCCCCTGGTGCCGGCCACCCGCCATCTCATGGGCGCGCAGGCGCTCGAGACCATGCGCTCGGGCGCGGTGCTGCTCAACTTCTCGCGCGAGGGCGTGGTCGACGACAACGCGCTGCTGGCCGCGCTCGCCGGCGAGCGGCTGCGCGCCTACGTCTGCGATTTCCCGGGCCCGGCCATCCACCGGCACCCGAAGGTGGTCGCGTTGCCGCACCTGGGCGCGAGCACGCGCGAGGCCGAGGACAACTGCGCCCTGATGGTGGCCGACCAGCTTCGCGACTACCTCGAGCACGGCAACGTGCGCAACGCGGTCAATTTCCCCGACGCCGTGGCGGCGCGCGAGTCGGCCTGGCGGGTGGCGATCGCCAATGCCAACGTGCCCAACATGCTCGGCCAGATTTCAACCGCCATGGCCCGCGGCGGCCTGAACATCCGCAACATGCTCAATCGGTCGCGCGGCGAAATGGCCTACACGCTGGTCGACGTCGACAGCGAGGTCGGCGCCGACGTTCTCGCATCGCTAGCCGCCATCGAGGGCGTGCTGGCGGTGCGGTATCTGCCCTCGACCTAGAGCGGTCTGCTCCCGGCGCCGCCTGTCCGCGAGGCGGGCGGGCGGCGCCCGTATTGCCCCGCGGACTTGAAAAACGGACCGTCGAGCCGTATCATCAGCACTCGCAGCGCCCGAGTGCTAACAGCATTCCCCCTCCCCGAGGGGTCGCGCCCGCGTTCGGCGCGTGCCAGACCGCGCGCCCTGAGCATCCGAAAAATCCATTTCGTTCAAAGCGTTAGGAGCTACGGTATGAAACTTCGTCCCCTCCACGACCGCGTGATCATCAAGCGCCTCGACAGCGAGCGCAAGACGGCGTCGGGCATCGTGATCCCCGACAACGCGGCCGAGAAGCCCGATCAGGGCGAGATCCTGGCCGTGGGCAACGGCAAGGTCGGTGACGACGGCAAGGTGCGCCCGCTGGGCGTGAAGGTCGGCGACAAGGTCCTCTTCGGCAAGTACAGCGGCCAGACCGTCAAGGTCGACGGCGACGAGCTGCTCGTGATGCGCGAGGAAGACATCATGGCCGTCGTCGAGTGACGCAGGGCCTCCGCCTGACCGTCGCCCCCTGAAGCAACACACGAATCGCAAGGAGCCATAACAATGCCCGCCAAGCAAGTCCTCTTCCACGACGACGCCCGCCACAAGATGGTCGAAGGCGTGAACATCCTCGCCAACGCCGTCAAGGTCACCCTCGGCCCCAAGGGCCGCAACGTCGTCCTCGAGCGCAGCTTCGGCGCGCCCACGGTCACCAAGGACGGTGTCTCGGTCGCCAAGGAAATCGAGCTCAAGGACAAGTTCCAGAACATGGGCGCGCAGATGGTCAAGGAGGTTGCCTCCAAGACCAGCGACAACGCCGGTGACGGCACCACCACCGCCACCGTGCTGGCGCAGGCCATCGTCCGCGAAGGCATGAAGTTCGTCGC